>CANQYE010000004.1 GCA_947627995.1 uncultured Bacilli bacterium | reverse complement strand
AGCTATGAAGAAAAAGACAAAAGTATAGTAAGAGAAGGATTAGAGCTTTTATATAATAAAAGAAGTTTAGAAAATGCGGATGATACATTAATAGACAAATCAGGAAATAGATATAATGGAAAAGTAGAAGGTGCAACAAGTACAAGTGAAGGTCTTTCATTTGATGGAACAAATGATTATGTAGAAATAGGAAATCTTAATTATGATTATGTAACAGTTGAAGCAGAATTTTCCTATAGTGAAAAACATAGCTCTTTTATAATATCTAATGTTGATAATATTAAAGGTGGGTATTCATTATCTCTTAATGTAAATGGTAATATGTATGCTGATTTTGTATTTGATTCCAAGCATTTATATATTCCAACTACAATTGCACCAGGGAAATATCATGCAGCTGGTGTATATGATGGGACAGATTTAAAATTATATGTAAATGGAAAACTTGTAAAAACCACATCTATTTCTGGAAAAATAAAATCTACGACGGAAAATTTAAAACTTGGGTACACTTTTTATAACAATATAAATTATTATTTTAAAGGAACAATATCCAATATAAAAGTATATAATAGAGCATTAACAGCAGATGAAGTATTAAAAAATTATAATGCTTTGTAAATTTAAAACACTTTTGAAAACAAAAGTGTTTTATTTATAATATTAATATAATATGCTTTCTAAGGCAGATATTATCATCTCGTCAAGATGTTTTTCTCTATCTTCTGGTGAAATGATATAATTTTCAAATTTACTATCAACCGTTGTTAAAATACAACTTGCTTTTTTATTTTCTTTTTTTGCTATTAGAAATAATGCGAAAGTTTCCATTTCTCCGGCGATTAAATTCTTATCTTTAAAAAATTCTAAAATATGCGATATATCAAAATAAACATCAAAAACATCACCTGTTAATATGTTACCTCTTACATATTTATAATTCTTATCTTTAAAAATTTTCTCTAATATATTGTTTGTTTCTATATCAGCTTCATAATAATATTTGTGTTTTTTGTTTATAGCTAAATCTATAGATGAAATACTAAAAGCTTTATCAGCAATAATGTTAGTTCCTATTTTTATATTTTTTGATAATGAAGCACATGTTCCAATGCGAATAATTTTTTTTACATTGTAAAAATGAAAAAGTTCATAAGCATATATACTCATACTAGGGCATCCCATACCTGAGGATGCTATAGTAACTTTTTTACCTTTGTATTCGCCAGTAAATGCAAGCATATTTCTTATAACATTAATGCATTTTGCATTTGTTAGAAATTTTTCCGCAATATATTTTGCTCTAAGTGGATCTCCTGCCATTAAAACTATTTCAGCTACATTTTCTTTATTTGCGATAAAATGTACTGGTTCCATTTTGCTCAGCCCCTTCTATTTTGAATATATCATATTTTTTTGTTATAATCAATTTAGGTGAATAAAAAAATGAATATTAATAGTAAATTAAAAGCTAACTTAAACTTTAAAGATAAATATTTATCAAAATTCGCTACTAAAAATAGTGATGCAATGTACTTATATGAAGATAAAAAAGATATACGTCCATCTTTTTTTAAAGATGTTGATAGAATTATATATTCTCTTTCCTATACACGATATATTGATAAAACGCAAGTTTTTAGTTTAAATGATAATGATAATATATCAAAAAGAATAATTCATGTACAATTAGTTAGTAAAATTGCAAGAACAATTGGTAGAGCTTTAAATTTGAATGAAGATTTAATTGAAGCGGCTTCTTTGGGTCATGATCTTGGACATGTTCCTTTTGGTCATATCGGGGAATCAATTTTAAATGAAATAAGTTTAGAAAATAATGAAGGTTATTTTAATCATAATATTCAAAGTGTGAGAAATTTAATGGTCATTGAAAACAAAAATATTACTTTACAAACTCTTGATGCTATAATGTGCCATAATGGTGAATTTATTTTAGGAAAATATTATCCAGTAAAAAAGAATGTACAGATTTTTTTTGATGAATATCAAAAATCATATAAAAATAAGAATTTTATTAAAACATTAAAGCCAATGACTTTAGAAGGATGCATTGTTAGAATAAGTGATATGATTGGATATTTAGGTAGAGATATTGAAGATGCAATACGTTTAAACTTACTTAAAGTTGAAGATATTCCTAAAGAAATTACTAATATATTAGGATCTAATAATAGTCAAATAATAAATACAATTGTCTTAGATATTATTAAAAATAGTTTTGCTAAGCCTTATATAAAATTAAGTCCAAAAATTTATAATGCTATTAAATCGTTAAAAGATTTTAATTATAAAAATATATATAATAAAGCAAATTCAAAGAAAGATATTTTATATTATAAAAATATTTTTAGAAAATTGTTTCAAAAATTTTTAGAAGATTTAAATGAAAAAAATACTGAAAGTGATATTTATAATTTATTTATTATGACAATGCCCGAAAAATATTTACAAAATAATTCAAATGCTCGAATTGTTATTGATTATTTAGCTGGCATGACTGATGATTTTATAATTAAGGAATATAATAAATATATAAAATAATTATAAAATATTTAAAAGAACGTATACTAAAGAAATGAGGTGATTTCTTTGGTATATAAAAAGTACAAAACAAGAAATATTAATATTTATACAATTAAAACAGATAAATTTAAAAATTGTCGAATAGAATTAATAAGTAGAAGTAAACTTATTAAAGATGAAGTAACAAAAAGATCTTTTTTATCTGAATTGCTAATTGAATCAACCAAAAATTATAATTCAAATAAAAAATTAAAAATAAAATTAGAAAACCTTTATGATACAGGGTTATATAGCTCTATTAATAAAGTTGGAAAATATATATTTACCAGTTATATAATTGATTTTTTAAATCCAATATATTTTGAAAATGAAAAAATAGATGATATATTAGAATTATTTAATGAGATTATAAATAATCCAGATATTAATAATAATGGCTTTAATGAAAAAAATTTTGAAATAGTTAAAAAAAGAATTAGAAACAATATTTTAAGTACAAAAGATGATCCTATGCGATATAGTATTTTTAAATTGCTAGAAAGCATGAAAAAAAATTCAATTGAATCAATAAATATGGATGGAAATTTAAATGATCTTGAAAAAATTACCAAAGAAAATTTATACAAATTTTATTTAAAGATTTTAAAACAAGATGATTGGAATTTATTTGTCATTGGAAATTTGGACATGGAAGATGTAGTATTAAAATTAAAAAAAATATTTAATTTAAAAAAAGCTTTAGGTGAAGTAAAATTAGTAAATAAGATGCCAACTAGAAGTAAAGTATTGGAACTAAAAGAAAATTCTTCATTATTACAATCTAAGCTAGTAATAGGTATAAATTTAGTAAAATTAAATAATAAAGAAAAAAATATTACAATGTTTGTTTTAAATAATATTTTAGGCGGCAATTCTTTATCCAGTAAACTTGCTGTAAATTTACGGCAAAAAAATTCATTATGTTATAACGTTTCAAGTATATACCAAAAGTACTCATCAATAATTATTATAAATTCTAGTATTTCTAAAAAAAATTATTTAAAGGCTCGTAATCTAATATACGAATCTATAAATGAATTAAAGGAAGGAAATATTACTCTTGAGGAACTTGAAAGTGCCAAAAAAAATATCATAACATCTTTACAAATGTCCTACGATTATCCGGATATTTTAGTCAATAATTATATTTTTAATGTTTTTGATAATGTCCCATTAATTGAAAAAAGGATAAAAGAATTTCAAGATATTACCAAAGAAGATGTTGTTAAGCTTGCTCAAAAACTAAAAATAAATACTATATTTATGTTAAGTGACGGGGTGAAATCATGAAGGAATATTTACTGAGCGGAATAAATCAATATGTTTATTATTATAAAAATCCTCAAGGACTAGATGTTTATTTAGTCCCAAATGAAAAGGTTACTAGTTTTTATATTACTTTAAATGTTAATTATGGCTCTATACAAACGGAATTTAAATTTAAAAATGATAAAAAATATAAAAAAGTTCCAAATGGTATTGCACATTTTTTAGAACATTGTATGTTTTATATGCCTGATGAAACTGCTCATGAACACTTTGCAAATTTAGGGTCACAAATAAATGCAGCTACTTCTTTCCGTCTTACTTATTATGAAGTATTGGCAAATTCTAAGTTTAAAGAAAATTTAGAATATTTATTGAAATATGTTTATACACCATATTTTACAGAAAAAATGATTAAAGCAGAAATTGGAATTATAAGTGAAGAAATAAAAATGGGGAAAGATAATCCAGGATCATATATGTTTCATAAAACAAATAGTATGTTATTTAAAAATGATAATATGAAAAATAGTATAGCTGGAGAAATTGAAGATATAAAAAAAATAAAATTAAAAAATATAAAAGATTGTTATAATACTTTTTATCAGCCGGAAAATATGTTTTTAATAATTACGGGTAATTTTAATAAAAATGAGGCAATAGCTATTGTAAATGAATCAATGAAAAACATTAAAATAAAAAAATTTCAAAAACCATTAGTGAAACGCGTGAAAGAACCGATAAAAGTTGTTAAAAAATATGATAAAAATATTATGAATGTTAGTATGCCTTTAATAAAAATATCATTTAAAATCCCTTATAAAAATTTTCAAAATTTAAATATGAGTGATTATTCATTGGGAGCATATTTAAATTTGATTTTAGAGTATTTATTTGGTTCATCCAGTGATTTATATGAAAATTTGACAACTAATAACATTTTAAATATCCCAATAGATTATGATAGTTTTATAAAAAAAGAACATGATTATATAATAATAAATATTATAGGGGAAACTAATTATAAAGAAGAATTTAAAAAACATATTTTCAAAGCATTAAGTAAAATAATTATACCCGAAGAATTTATTGAAAGAAGAAAAAGAGTATTAATTAGCTCTTATATAATAAATAGTGATAACATCCAAGCTGTAAACATACTTTTACAACAAAATTTATTAATTGATGGAAAAATAAAGACAAATATTTATAATACAATTAAAGAATTAAATATTGATGAATTGAACGAAGTTATTAGTTATTTAAAATTAGACGAATATTGTATTTTAGAGATTTCAAGTAAAAATAATTAAAAACAAAATAAAAATTTTATAAAACATCAAGCTATAAATATTTTTAAAATTTAAATTAAGAGAAAAAATATTCTAGTTGTTAAATTTGACAGCTAGAATATTTTTTTATATAATACTTGTCCAAGGAGCTGATTATATGAAAAATATTAGAATTAATGAAAAATTAAAAACTAGAATAATATCAGGAGGATTAAGTTTAGTATTAGTTGCATCCGGTTTCGGATTAGGGAAATTAGATTCTAAAGATAATAATTCATCTAAAAATAATTCTACTAAATTTATGATTGATAATGAATTAGTCGATAAGTATTTAACTGATTATATTACAAAACGGGAAGAGCTAGAAAAAGATATAAATTCTTTAGTGAAACAAAAAGAAGAACTAAAAAAAGAAGAAACATTCGATGTAAAAAATTTAATTGTAATAGAAAATTCCAATATAAATAATAAAACAAATTTATATATATTATGCACAACAACATATGATGGTATATGTTATGAATATCATAATGACTTTGAAGCTTGGTATAGAATGCATCCTAAATCAGAACATCTCTCTATTTGCTCAGAATATATTCATTTTGATGAATGTGAACCATTATTTAATTATTTAACGGATGAAGAGATAAAAAAGATAACAAGTAATGGTGGAAAAATTATAACATCGGATTTAGATAAAATTTTAGTTCGAATTAGAGCAGATTATCAAAAACAAAAAAGTAAATCTTTAAACTTATTAAATAATTAAAATATCATTTCAATTTAAATTTATAAATATTATATTAAAAAAATATATATTAAAACTCAAACTATAAAAGTTTGAGTTTTTTATCAATCTGGTGTCCCCGAAGTGATTCGAACACTTGACCGTACGCTTAGAAGGCGTATGCTCTATCCAGCTGAGCTACGAGGACGTAATTCATTACAGGATAAATCATACCATATATTATAAATTCTTTCAACTATTTTTTAATCTAAATTTAAAAGATTAGATGAATCAATTAATTTATCACTAACATAAAAATTTAAAGTCGAAACTTCATAACTATCTTTAACAGATAAGGCTATTGCGTATTTAACCTCTTCTAAAATATTTTCTTTTTCAAAGTCATCAAGTAAATATTTATTAAAGCTTAAGTTTATACTATCTTCTAAAATTTCATAATTTAATAACCCAGTGTTACTATTTAAAAAACTCATTAAATTTGTTTGAATATTTGGAGAACTTTTAAGTTCTTCAATTATTATTTCTATTTTACTAGCTTTTTCATTATTAATTTTTGTTACAGGTACATAATAGTAATAATCATTAAATTTATTGATAAAGTAAACTGTTGTTTTAGTAGTATTTTTAATATTATCAATATTATATACTTTATTTATCCCATAATTTCTATCTAATGTTAATGGTAAACTTTTTTTAGAATGAGGTAATTCTTGTAATTGATTGCCTTCTACGAATATCATAATCTTTTTAACACTATCAATTGTTGTTAAAGAATAGATTAGAGCTTCAATCATTTTTTCTTCATTATTTTGATTTACTTTTAAGATATCTTTAGAAAAATTTATTTTTAATATATTGTTTTGTAAATCAAAATTTAAAAGTTTAGTGCCTTCCGGTATTAATGGTGTAAACCCATTGGGGATATATTCTTTTTTTGAACTATTAATAGTTAGTGATTCTATAATTTCTTTTATTTTTGATAAATCATTATTACTTTTATAAAGAATATTTACTCTTGCAACATATTCATCTTTATCTAATAGATAAATACTATTTTCTAAATAGTTGCTGTTATATTTAGTTTTTTGTTCAATTTCTAAATTATTGTTTTTACTTGGAAATAAACATAATAATCCTAAAATAATTAGAGCTAAAGTTGCTATTGTTATTCTTTTTACACATAATGTTTTAAACATATAATCACCTTACTTAATAATATGAAATTTTAATTAAAAAAAGTCGAAAAAATCGACTCGAATTTATAATGATATTTCACCCAATTTTAATAATTCAACTACAGCTTGCGCACGTCCTTTTACTCCTAATTTTTGCATGGCATTAGATATGTGATTGCGCACAGTTTTTTCACTTATATTTAATTCATTTGCTATTTCTTTAGTTGATTTATTTTGAACTAATAATTCAAATACTTCTTGTTCTCTATCAGTTAAAATACTTTTTTTCATTTTTTCCCTCACTTTCTTCAGATGGGTTTAATAACTTTCATATTATTTTATGAATTATTTTAAAGATAGTGAGAGTTAATGCCTAAAAATGACTAACTTTGGAATTTAACTGTAATATACATTTGATTATCAAATTCTTTTTGAATTAATCTAATTATTTGATTAGCTATTTTAGCATCGTGTTTTTTTTCATCAACTACTACTTTTATTTGATCTTTATTAATTTTAATAAATGTTTTAAGTTTTAATTCGTTTTTTACTAATTTTTCTAAATTTTCTTCTTTTCCTTTATTTAAATTTAAATCTTTTAATGACTCATATGCATTATTTTTATCTTCAGTAGTAGATTTTTTGTCAAGTAATATTTCTTGTAATGCATTCATTTCTTTAATTACTTTTTCATCAGATTCAATTCTTAGTGCTGTTAATGCTTCACTTTCCTCAACATCAATTGTAGCCTTATTATTTTTAGTTTCTTTGGAAACTGTTTCTGTTTTAATGTCTTTCAAAACATCTTCTGGCATTGTAATATAATAAATACTTAATACTAAAATTAAACTAAATAATGTTAAGAACCATAGTTTTTGTTTGTTAATCATTTTTATCTTCCCTTTCGTACTATTAAATTTTATTATTTTAATAAAAAAATATTCAAGAAAAAAGGAAACATGCTAAAAAAAACGTAAATATCTTTTGAAGGGAGAGAAAATGCGAGGAAAATATTTGGTAAAACAAGTAGATTTTAAAGATTGCGGTGCATGTTGTATGTTGTCAATAATTAAATATTTTAATGGTTATGTTCCATTAGAAAAGTTAAAAATTGATAGTTGTACTTCTTCTAATGGAACAACTGCTTTTCATATAATTGAGACTTTAAAAAAATATGGCTTTGATGCTATAGGCTTAAAACTTAATTTCGAATATTTGATATGTGATAAAATTAACTTACCAGTTATAGCTCATGTTACAATATATGAAAAATATGACCATTTTGTGGTTATTTATAAAATAGATAAGCGAAAAAAAAAGATACATATTATGGATCCGGCTTACGGGAATAGAGCAATTAGCTATGATGAGTGGAAAAATATTTGGAATAACTTTGTAATAATTGTAACTCCAATATCTATCATACCAAAAATCACAAACACAAATACTATTTTAAAAATTTTAGTAAATTTATTTTTTCAATATAAATCTCTGTTAATAAAAATTATTCTTATATCTATTTTGTTCATGGGTTGCAATATATTTACTAGTTTTTATTTTAAAGTAGCTGTAAATGCAATTGATAATTCTACCAATTTTATACTATTTAAAATCAGTGTTGTTCTATTTTTAATAATTTATGTATTGAAAATATTGTTACAATCAATTAGAAATTATTTAGAAAATTTTTTAAATAAAAATATTGATATAAAACTTTTTATACCATATTTGAATCATATATTTTATCTTCCTTCTAATTATGCTAAAAGTAAAACTCCTGGAGAAATTATCACACGGGTATCTGAATTAAATGAGATAAAAACATTATTTTCAAAAATATTTATAAGTTTGTTTTTAGATTTACTATTAGCATTTATTACATTTTTTGTTATATATAGGATAAATAATAAAATATTTATTATTATACTATTCATTATTTTATTTTATATCTTTATAACATTTATATTTAATAAATTTATTCAAAAAAAATTGCAAGAAAACATATTATATGAAACAGATTTTAATTCAAAACTTATTGAAGGCATAAATAGTTTGGAGACTATTAAAAATAATAATTATGAAAAAAAATACATGGAAAAAATAGAATATAGTTTTATTAAATATTTAAAGCATAATTTTACATTTAATCATTTATTAAATATACAAAATGCTTTTCAAAATTTTATAATAGAGATTGGTTTATTTATTATTTTGACATTAGGTTTATATTTATATTTAAAAAATGAACTTGTTATTGTGGATTTAATTACAATAAATTTTCTAATATTTTATATATTTGAACCACTGAAAAATTTAGCAGTTACAATACCTAAAATAAGTTTTATTAAGTTTGTATTCCGCAAATTAAGTGATTTTTATAATGTTCCTTGTGAAAATTTAAATCCTAAAAATGAATCATTTTTAAATGGTGATATAGAATTTAAAAATATTACATTTACTTATAATAATTATAATAATATTCTTTCAAATTTTTCATTAAAAATAAATAAAAATGAAAAAATCATGATTAAAGGCAAATCAGGAGGTGGAAAAAGTACATTTTGTAAATTATTATATAGGTTAATAAAACCTAAAAAAGGTAATATTATTGTTAATAATATCAATATTTTAGATTATTCATTAGAAACTATTAGGAAAAATATCACTTATTTATCACAAAAAGAAAATATATTTAGTGATACTATTAAAAATAATATCGATTTAGAGCAGAAATTGACTTTAGAACAATTGAATAAAATTATTAAAATTTGTCGTATAGATAAAATAATAGATAATAAGCCATTAAGATTAGATACTTTTTTAGCTGAAAATGGGATCAATTTATCTGGTGGAGAAAGGCAACGTATTTTACTTGCTAGAGCATTGGCTAGAGATAATAATATTATTATATTAGATGAAGCATTATCTGAAGTAGATAAAGAATTGGAGAAAGCTATAATAAAAGATTTATTGGAATTTTTAAATAATAAAACTTTAATTTATGTCTGTCATAGAGACATGGATAAATTATTTGAAAAAGTAATTAGAATTGGTGATGATAAATTGGCATGATTCATGATTATATTTTTTATAATAAAGAAAAATTTTTAAATCAAAAACCAATTAATTTAAAATTTTTAATAATATTTATTATTGTAACTATTATTATGGGTTTTATAATAATAATATTTGTTAATATTTTCGATATTATTAATACTAATATAATTGTTTTAAAAGAAAATAACGATTTTAAATATTATATATATAGCGAATTAAATACTACTAAAGATATTTTAAGTGGTAATAAGATTAAAATTGATAACAAAATATTTAATTATCACGTTCATAGAGTAGGAGAGTATGAAGTCGATGAAATTAATAAAATAAGTTTTCAAAAAATTGAAATATCTATTAATTTGCCAATGAAATATCAAAAAAATAATTTAGTAATTCCAATTAAAATATTTACAAATAAACAAAAAATGTATAAAAAAATATTAAAAATATTATTTTAGGAGGTTTGATGAGTAATTTAACAAACGATGAATTAAAAAATATTAAAGGAGGTGCAATAAATGTGGCTGTGGTTTTAGGAATATCTGCTATTATAACATTTGCAATTGGTATTATAGATGGTATTGTAAGACCACTTAAATGTCATAGCTGATTATGCGATTAGATAAGAAAGATTTAGTTTTAATAAAGGGAGGCGCAACTAATTTTTTAACTGGTTCTTTTATTAGTGCTATTAGTAAAGCAGTTAATTCCTTTTTAGATATTGGCAGAAGCTTAGGGACAGCTATAAGAAGAATAATTGGTAATGATTTATGCTAAATGTCTCTAAAAATAAAATAAAGTTGATAATAACTATTTTATTAAGCCCAATACTTTTATGTGGAATAGGTAGTATTTATGAAATTATTTTAAAATTAGGACGACATTTAGGAACCTTAATTAATTGCACATTTGGTTAAAAAGTAAGAAAATATTATTTTTCTTACTTTTTCTTGTCAATAATAAGGATAAGTGTTATAATTTTAATTGTTGAAGGGAGGGAAATTATGACAAGTGTAGAAGTTAAAAATGGTAATATTGATGGTGCTTTAAAAAGATTTAAAGTTAAAGTTGCTAGAAGTGGAATCCCTTCTGAAGTAAAAAAAAGAAAGCATTATGAGAAACCTGGCGTAAAGAAACGTAATGAAAAAAAAGAACAAATTAAAAATGCAAGAAAAAAAAATAGAGATAGAGATTAAGGATTAATATGTATAATAAAATAGAAAATGACTTAAAAAATGCTTTAAAAAATAAAGATAGTTTTCGTTTATCTGTGTTAAGAATGTTAAAAAGTGCTTTGCAACTTGAAAAAATAAATCTTAAAAAAGATTTATCTGATGAAGAGGTTTTAACAGTAATTAGGAAACAAGTTAAAATTAGAAATGCTTCAAAAGAAGATTATATTAAATATAATCGTTTGGATTTAGCAAATAATTTAGAAAAAGAAATTGAAATTTTAAAAACATATTTACCTGCTGAAATGACAGATGAAGATTTAATAAAAGAAATAGATAATATTTTAAATAATATGGATAATCCAACATTCGGCTTAGCTATGAAAGAAATCAGTAAAAAATTAGCTGGTCGAGCAGATATGGGAAAAGTTAATAAAATATTAAAAGAAAAAATATCTGGGTAACCAGATTTTTTTTGTTACTTTTTTTAGGGCTAAAGCATACATTAAAAATGAGGAGGGGTTATCTTGGCAAATTTTAAGGAAATAGTTACCAAAGCTGTAATTGGAAAAGGAAAGAAAACATTAGTTAATAATTATGAGTTTTCTACTGAGGAAGTTCCAAATACTATCTTAGGTTGTTGGATTATAAATCATAATTTTAGAGGTATGAAAAAAGGCGAATTAATAGGGGTAGAAGGTGACTATGATGTAAACGTATGGTATTCCTATGATAATGATACTAAAACAACTGTTAGTATTGAAAAATTTCATTATTCTGAAAATATGAAAGTTAATTTAAAAGAGGATAATAATTTAACAAATAATTCTGAAATTATTGTACGTAGTCTAAAACAACCTACAGTCACTGATGTAGAAATAAAAAATGGAAAAGTTAATATTACAGTAGAAAAAGAATTAGGCATTGAAATAGTTGGAGATACCAAAGTTAGGGTTAGTATAGAAGATGAAATGGAAGATTATGATATAATAGAAAGTGTTAATGATGATGAGACAATCGAAAAAGAAATTGAAGAAGAAGTAAAAGAAAATTATATTTAAAAGAGCTTTTGTAAAAGCTCTTTTTTAAATTCTTTTAGCATGAATTACAACTCTTTGTGTACCTTTTTCTATACAAGTAGATAAAGTCAATATTTGATCATTTTGTGTAACTTCAGTATTAAAATTATGAATACTTCTATTTTTTGTTTCAGATATAAAATTCATAAAATCAATCTCGCTTGGATAATTAATATTTAAATAATAAAAATCGGGTGTTGTTTTATATATCGAAAATATACGGAATTGCATTTTAGCAGTTCTAGTATTGAAAGTTATAATGTAATTATTTTCATTATTTAACCAATAATTTTTAAGTGTATTATAAAGAGAACCAAAAATGGTACCATTATGACCATATATAATAGTATTTTGATCTAAATTGTTTATATCATTTCGATAATCTACAAAGGCCCAACCATTATAATTCCTTTTTTTATAAAAATTATAATCTAAGTAATAATCATTATCAGTTGTTTGAACTATTGGTAAATCCACATTAGTATTATTCACTTTTAGCCAACCTATGGTATCTGGATTTATTTTTAATAATTCATCATAATTTTCTGATAGATTGACTTTAGATTCTTGTTGGGAAGTTTCTGGTTCTTGTGTTTCTGATTGTTCAACAATAGGTTCTGTAAGCGTTATTTTTTTAGGGGTAGCAATAATTTTTATATCTTTTATTGATTTATTCGACATATAATTATTATAAGCCATTATACTTATTATTGATATAGCGAAAACTATTCCTACTAAACAACAGACTTTCAAAGTGATTAATGATAATTGTTTAAAATAATTTTTTTTATAATATTCTTCCGAATATATAACTTCGAATTTTATATTTTTATTTTTACTATACCTTTTTTTTAATTTTTTAATTTTTTTAATAGATTTTCGAAAAATATCAATGTTATTTGAATCAACGTATAATGATATTTTTATTTTATTTAAATAATTAAATTTAACATTATCCAATATTGATTCTGCATTTTGAGAGGGAAATCCATAAAAATATATATTTTTTAAATTTTTATTCTGTTTGCAAAAATTTTCAAAATCAACTAAGTCGTTATTATTAAAATTATTTATTACTTTAACGTCTTCTTTAAAATATATATCACTAAAATTATCCAATTCATTTGAAGTTGAAAAATTACTTAATGTAAGCAATTCTTTTCTGGTTTTAAAAATAATATTATTATTAGCAATTATTTCGGCATTTTTTTTAGTTATATCATAACAATTCAATTTTTCTATATATTTTGTTTTTAACAAAATTTTAGTAATATCATCATCAATAATAGCATCATCGCTTATTATCAAATATATTTTTTTCTTTATATCATTGATTATTTTGACAATTAATGGTAATAAATTAACATCTTCAAGAACTATCGTTTTAATATTTTTAGTAGTTAAAATATTATTTATAAAAGAAAAAAATAATTTGTAGTTATTTTTTAAATATATTTCACTAAAGATATACTTATTTTTGCTATTTTCTTCGATTATTACATTGATTATAGTAGGGTCAATATAAATATACGAAAAAAATATTTTATTTTCACTTACTTTGACTGCTACTTTTTTCATGTAACCACCTTCTTATTATAACTATATATAATGATAACATAATTTTTTATAAAATGTAAATAATAAGTAATGTAACAAGAAAATTGTAGATTTTTGTAATTTGTTATGATATTATTAGAGTATCAAATAATAGAAGGGAAGTTTTAATGATGAAAAAGTTATTGAAATTATCTAGCGTGATAGTGTTATGTTTAAGTTTTGCATTAAGTTTTTTATTAAATGTTAATGCAGCCGAAACTATCGATTTAAAAGCAGTAAAACAAAAAGGGGATCAATTTGTTAACATCTTTAGTACAGACGGAGATGGCGATGGATCAACAATGGATACCGAAATTACTAATATTGATGTTGAAAAAAGGGAGATTACAGTTCAACTTAAAATTGCTAACAATGGTTCTACAGAACTTACTAAAAATAGAACTGGTGTAGAAGTAGATATTGCTTTAACAAGTGATGTTAAAGAATATTATAATTTAAGTTATGATGCTCCATCAAAAGGGGAAACTGTTGAAGAAGATAAAAATCCAAAATACGATATTCAATGGCGTAATTTTGATTTAAATGTTGGAGAAGAAGCATCTATAACTTATCGTTTAACTTTAAAAGAGGGAATGGAAAAAGAAGTTGATAATAAGACTATGTTGGTTTTAGATAAAGCTAATTCACAAGTAACAACTTCAGAAGGAACTAATACTTCTTTTAGCGTAGATGAAAATTGTAACTTTCCAAGTTTTATATTAACTATTACGGTTGATAATTCACAAACAGGTGTATTTTCAAATTATATTTTTATAGGTTTGGGTACACTTGCAGCAATTGCTTTAATAATTGCTATTAGAAGAAAAACTGATATTTCAAAAATTTAATTTCTAAAACTGCAAATTTGCAGTTTTTTTTAATTTTTTTTTTAAAAAATATTGGCAAAATAAATTCTTTTTGTTATAATCTTCTTATGGCGATGTAGCTCAGCTGGCTAGAGCGACCGGTTCATACCCGGTAGGTCGGGGGTTCGATCCCCTCCGTCGCTACCAAATTGATTATAGTTTCGGACTTTTACAGTTCGAATTTTAATATATTTGAGTTTAGAAAAGCACTTGTTTTAGAGGAAAATATGACTATAAATTTTATAAATGAGGAATTTTGGATTACTGAAAAAGAAACATATGATTGTAAACCTTATATTGGATATATTACTCCTGATGGTAATTTAATAAATTATAATAAACCATTTGGAGAATCTGGTCATGATGGATGGGATAATAGAATTTCTAATACATTTTTAGACTATGTAAGTTATATTATAAAGAATAATGAGTTAGAAGAATATGTTGTTAGAGGAATGGGATTTTTTTTAAATAAAAACACTGAAGAATTTGCCGAATTCCTAGAAAGATTAGAAAAAGATTTAAAATATCCTCCAAGTTATGATGATACATATGGTCAATTTAGATATCAATTTCTTTTATTTTTTAAAAAAGTATATGCAAATAAAAATTTTTTTGAAGCGATTGGTAGGAAAATAGAAGTAATGTCTGAGGAAGAGTTTATGCGCAAAAATAGTTGGATAGATCCATATGATTTTACTAAAAAACATTATGTATTGTATTTGATGCAATCATTAATGCAACATTTTAAAGATATAGCAGTAAGTTATTTAGGGTATGATGCTATAGAAAGATTTCAACCTAATGGTGAATTAATAAATATTCCTAGTGATCCAAGAGAATACCCAAGTTATGGTAGGCATGCAGATTCATATTTTTACCGAACACCAAGAATAATTACAACATCTTATAATAATATAAACGAAAGATTTTATAACCACTTATTAATGGAATGGTCAATTCATAAAATTCCTAGGTATATATGGAATGATCATTTATTAAAATTTGAACAAGAACCAACATATACAGAATTTTTTCAAAGTGAAAAAGAAAAAATTCTAGGAGAAGAAATTAAATCAATTAAAAAATTAGTACTATTAAAAGATAGATATAAATATTTTAGATAAATTAAGTTACTTTTAACTCGTATTTTGCGAGTTTTTTAATGGTTTATTTATATATGCTTTTAGATAAGCTATTTAAAATTTAAGCAAAGAAAAAGATAAAATTGAAATATAATTTTATCTCATTTTTTCATAATTTTTATTTTAAAATCTTACTAAGGCTATCTATATTATTTTGATCATAATTTTGTTGTGCATAATATGATATTAAAATATCAGTATTAGATTTTAACTCAAAAAATTTCTTTAATTTGTCGTCTAAAGTTAATTCGACACCTTCTATTTCTTTTTTCATTAGATATATTTGCATATCATCATATTCCATTGAATATTTTAAAAATGTTAGTAATTCACTATAACTCATATGCTTATGTCTTTCTGTTTCAATATATTGCTTTAATGATATAATTCTAAATATAATATCGTCATTTTGTAAATTATATTTACATTTAATTTCTTCAATAGTTAAATTTTCTCTTTCAATTTCCATTAAAATATCACATATGTTTTTGTTTTCCATTAAATAAACCTCCTAAAATATAATATTATTTTAGCGTATCAATTGTTTTTTTGTCAACAAATTTGATGGCAAAATGTTATACATAATATGAAAAATTAACCTTAAATGTTAAAATTATTAATTTATATATTAAATTATGGTACTAATTTTTTGCATCGTTCTTTATTAACTATTGTAATAATCATTTCATCAGATATAGTTTTATTTTCTTCCAAATATTTTTTTATTTCCATAAGATATTCATTTATTTTTTCTTCTTCAAAAACGATACCTAGTTTTTTTAATTTGCTTATTAATGCGTGTTTACCAGAATGTATACCAATTACAATATTATCAGCATCAATTCCAAGTTCTTCTGTATCAATAATTTCATATGTTTTTTTATCATTTATAACACCTGCTTGATGAATCCCAGCTTCGTGTAGAAAACAATTTGCTCCTACTATAGCTTTGTTATTTTGAACTAAAGAGCCTGTTATATCTACTAACAATTTACTTGAATTTATTATTTCTTTAGTATTAATATTGGTTTCTGCATGATAATAATCGTTTCTAACTTTTAAAGCCATAACAATTTCTTCTAAAGCGGCGTTACCAGCACGTTCTCCGATACCATTTATTGCACATTCAACTTGATTAACACCACATTCAATTGCTTCTAAAGAATTGCTAACAGCTAATCCTAAATCATTATGACAATGAACTGATAAATCAACCATATTAATGCCTGGTACGTTTTGTTTAATTAAATTTAGTATTCTATTAAATTCTTTTGGTGTGATTCTTCCAACAGTATCTGGGATATTTATAGTAGTAGCTCCACATTTAATTGCTACTGCAATAGCTTCTAACATAAATTTATCTTCAGTTCTTGTAGCATCTTCTAAAGAAAACTCAATATCATTACATTTACTTTTAGCATAAGATACCATTTGTTTTATTTTCATTAATACTTCATCTTTAGTCATTTTTAGTTTCTTTTCCATATGAATATTAGAAGTCGCAATAAAAACATGAATTCTTTTCTTTTTTGCAAATTTTAATGATTCATATGCTTTGTCAATATCACTATAATTACAGCGGGCAAGAGATGTAATTATTGGTGTAGTAACATTTTTAGAAATTTCTTGAATAGCTTTTAAATCTTTATCGCTACTAGCTGCAAAACCAGCTTCTATAACATCTACATTTAATTTTTCCAATTGTTTTGCAAATAAAACTTTTTCTTCTAATGTCATACTGCAACCAGGTGATTGCTCTCCATCCCTTAAAGTTGTGTCAAATATTTTAATTTTTTTCATAAACTCCTCCTAACTAAAAAAGATCTTAATATAAGAAATATTAAGACCTTTTTTGTAAAATAAAATATTTTTCCATTACGAATAAGCCTTATTATTTCTTATAAAATAATAAAGCAAGGAGTAAAATATTAGTAATATTTGAATTAAATTTAACCATAATTTTCTCCTTTCGTTTAAGATAATTTAACATTATAAATTTTATTTGTCAATATTTAAATCATTTTTTTTAATAAATTTTAATTTAATATATTGTATATAGGATTTAATTTTGATATTATAAAAATAAGAAATATATAATAAAAAAGGTGGTGATTCTGCTTAGGCAGAAAATTTATGAATTATAAATGGACATCTAAAAGTATTAATGATACTTTACGTTTAGCTGAAAATATTGAATCAGAAAAATTTTCTAATATGGTAATTTGTTTAGATGGTGAACTTGGAAGTGGAAAAACTGTCTTTGTTAAAGGCTTTGCAAATGCTTTAGGAATTGAGGAAACGATAACTTCTCCAACATTTAATATAATTAAGGAATACTCTCAAGGAGAGTTGCCTTTATATCATATGGATGTTTATCGTTTGGATAGTAATGATTTATCAATCGACTTTGAAGAATATTTTAATAAAGGTGGAGTAACAATAATAGAATGGTCTGAAATTATTAAAGATTTTTTACCTGAAGAAAGATTAGATATTAAATTTAAAATGATTAATGAAAATACTCGTGTTTTAATTTTACAACCACATGGAGAAAAATACGAAGCTGTAGTTGAAGCTGTGTTATAGATGAAATATATTTGTTATTTCATTTTATTTTGTGTATAATTATTTTTGGTGATTGATATGAAAAAGATTATCATATTAAAGTATGGAGAATTGTCAACCAAAAAAGAAAATATTAATTTTTTTATAAAAAATTTAAAAAATAATATTGAATTTATTTTGCATGACATAGATCATGAGACATATTATGATAAAGGAAGAATGTTTATAATTCCTAGTAATAATTTAGAAATAATTACAGAAAAATTAACAAAAGTTTTCGGAATACACAAGATAGTAATTGGCTATAAACTAGATACTAATGATTTAGAAGATATTAAAAAAGCTAGTATAGATATATTAAAAGATTACGAATTTAAGACTTTTAAAGTAGAAAGCAGAAGAAATGATAAAACTTATCCTCTTCTTAGCCCAGAAATAAGTAAAAATATAGGAGCATTTATTTTAAAAAACAAAGAAAATGTAAAAGTTGATGTTCATAATCCTAATATTGTTTTAAATATAGAAATTAGAAAAAATGAGACTTTAATTTATTTTGAAGAAATAAAAGGATTAGGTGGTTATCCGGTTAGTAGTCTTGGCAAAGGATTATTAATGTTAAGTGGAGGAATAGATTCTCCAGTAGCTGGTTATTTATGTATTAAAAGAGGGGTAAAAATAGAAGCACTTTATTTTGAAAGCCCACCTCATACAAGTGTTGAAGCACGAAACAAAGTAATAAATCTTGCCTCTAAACTTGCAATATATAATTTGGATATAAAATTGCATGTAGTAAATATAACTGATTTACAAGAAGCAATTTTAAAAAATATTCCACATGATTATTTAATTACAATTTTAAGAAGAATGATGTATAGAATAGCAACTAAAATTGCTCATAAAAACAAATGTCATATTTTAATTAATGGGGAAAGTATTGGACAAGTAGCTAGTCAAACTCTTACAAGTATGAAAGCTATTAATGAAGTATCTGATTTACCAGTTATAAGACCTGTTGCATGTTATGATAAAAGCGAAATAATTTCTTTAGCACAAGAAATAGATACTTTTAAGACAAGTATTTTGCCGTATGAAGATTGCTGTACTATTTTTGTCCCAAAACATCCAGTTATAAATCCTATAAAGGAAAAATGTGAAGAATATGAGAAACTTATTGATTATGAAAGTTATATTAAAAATGCTATTATAAATGAGAAAATTATTAAAATTAGTATAAATGAAGATCAAAAAAATAAATATGAAGATATTTTATAATTGATCTTTTTTTTTACATAAACATTTAATAATTGCCAATAATAAAAATAAGGGAAGTAGATGTAAATGACGAAAAATAAAATGTTGGGGATTTTGTTATGTTTACTTGGCATAACAATTATTATTGGAACAATTATTATTACTAATAGTAGCTATGCAATATCAGAAACTACTGGGATAAAAGTAAGATTTTATAATTTAGATGAAACAGATAATGAAACTAGTAGTGTTAACGACTCTAAATTTGTTCTTGTTGATAAAGAAAATAAAGAGCCGATTAAATATTTTTCTTTAGGAATAAATAAAGGCTATATAGAATTTGATGATATTAAGCCGGGAAGTTATATATTAAAAAATTACGAGACGCCTGATAATTATGCTATTGGTAAAGATATGGAAATTAATATAGAAGATAATAAAGAAATCCAAAATTTCCAATATCTTAATACTAAAAGTGAGAATAAAAAAGTTTTAATATATGTTCAAGATACGTCTACTAATGAATTAATAAAAGACAATGTTTTAGAAATAAGAAATGAAGAAGATGAGGTAATTGATAAATGTACTACTAATAACTTAACTCCTTGTATATTTCAAAATCTATCAAATGGTAATTATAAGATAGTAGAAACAAAAATTCCAACTGGATATTTAAACAATGAAATAAAAACATTTAGTTTAAATGAATCAGATAATGGGAAGACAATTATTATAAATTATAAGAAAGATTTTACAAAGGTAGCTATTAATGTTATCGATGCAAATACGTCTAAAAAGTTAAGTGGTATAAAATTAGAAATCTATGATTTTAAAAATCATTTAGTCGATTCTTTTATTACTGAAAATGATGCTCATATAGTAGAAAAATTGCCTATAGGAAAATATTATATTAAAGAAGTTTCAACAATTGATGGTTATATTTTAAATGATAATAAACAAACTTTTGAAGTAGTTAATACTAAAGAAATTATAAATATAAAGATAGAAAATCAGCAAAATTTAAAAGAGGGAAAAATTAAAAATGAAGTTTATTTATATTTAGGATTTTTAATTCTTTTAAGCGGAATATTTATTATATTATTTCTTTCTAAAAAAACTAAAAAAAAGAAAGGGAATAAATAATAAAATTTAGGGCAATATAATAATAGGTGATTATTATGAATCATATTTGTTATAAAGGAATTAATTTAGGGGATTTGAATAACACAAATAGAAAAATTTACGATTTTGTTAACGATTATGGGCTTGATTTCAAATATCCTTATAATTTTAAAAATAAAAATAGTAATTATAGTGAAATTAAATTTAAAGGAGCAACGAAGGATGAATGAGTATAGTGATGCACAAAGTATAGAGTTTTTAAATTATATATATCAAAATGCCAGAATGGGAATAGTAAGTATTAATAAATTAATTGAAAAAGAAATGCCAGAAGATATTTTAAAAGTTTTAAAAAAACAATTAGCTGAATATGAAAAGATAGTAAAAGAAACTACAGAACTATTTATAAAATATAATAAAGTAGAAAAAGACATCAGTACAATGTCAAAAATTTCTACATATATGATGATTAATATGAAAATTAAAAATAAAACAAATGAGTGTGATAAAATTCATACCATAGCTAAAATGATGATGGAAGGTTCTAATAAAGGAATAATTCAAATTAATGAAAAATTAAATGATTATAATAATTGCGATGGAGAAGTAATAGAATTAGCTAATAAGTTATTAGAAATGGAAAAACATAATTTAGAAGAATTTAAAAAGTATTTATAAAATGTCGAAAATAATTGTTTTATTCGACATTTTTTTATTTTGATAGTTGTTATTATAAAATTGGTGATAATAATGCGAACTTTTTATATTTTTAAAATTAATAAAGAATTTTCTAATCTTTTAAAGAACAGCCCTTATAATTTATTTAAAACTTTAGAACAAATTTATTATTTAAACAAAAGCGATTTACAAACAGCATTTAAAATGTTTGAAACTATCGCTGTGCCAATAAATAAAAGAGAATTAAATATTGAAATATTTAATGAGTTTAAAAATGATGAAAACTACACAAAATTTAATAACACACATATGATAAACAATTATTATACTGATGAAAAATCTCGTTTAACTATAAAAAATTCTCATTTAATTTTGACTTCAACAAATTATGTTCCAACTTATTTTAAAATTTTAACTAAACAAAATAATTTATTTGTTTGTGACTTCAAAAATCAAGATTATTTTTGGTTAAAAGAAATAAGAGTTTAAAAACCTTGAGTTTTTCATATTATTTTAGTAAAATATAAAACAGAAAGGATGATATAAATGAGTATTTTTTTAGATATATTATATATTATAATTGGACTAGTAGTAGGAATTATACTTGGTTTTTTAATTTCCCGTAAATACACTAAGAAATATTTAAAAGAAAATCCACCATTGAATGAAAAAATGATTCGAGCTTTAATGAGTAGTATGGGTAGAAAACCATCACAAAAACAAGTTAATCAAATGATGAATCAAATGAATAAGTATATGTAAAAAATTATTGCTTTAATTTTTTTATTATGTTATTCTATTATTAGAATATGAAGGTGGTGAAAAGATGGACAAAATTATGCAAATTTATAATAGCGAATACTTTACTATTGGTTTATTTATTTTAATTGCAATTTTATCTGTTATATTTTTAATTTTATTATTAGGTGGTAAAAAGAAAAATAAAAATAAAAAAGAAGATAATTTAAATGATATGGGTCAAACAAATACTGAACCTTTAAATACTGAACCAATTAATGATTCTGTAAATATTCCAGTTAATGAAATTAATACTATCGAATCAAGTCCTATTGGAAATAATAATATTAATTCTGAAACTACAGGTGATGCATTTGTAATCCCTCCAGTAGAAGATAATATATTAGAAAGTACTAATATCAATAATGGACTTAATCAAAATTTATTTGATACACAAGCTTTTGATAATAATGTTTCTAATACGAATAATATTAATAGTATGAATAATGTGAATAGTATGAATAGTATTAATAATGATTTACCTATAGTAACAGAAAATCAAGAAGTTTCAGTAAATCCTGAACCAATTATTCCTGATATGAATAAACCAATTCAAAATCAAGGATTTGTTCGAGATGAAGAAGTAATTGATCAAAATAAAATGAATCAAATAAATAATTCGCAAATAAATGATGTATCAAGACCAGATCAATTTAGTTCGGTTTTTGTTGGTAATCAAACACAAAATACAGCTCAAACTCCAATAAATAATCAACCTGTAAATAATGTTAATCCTGCTTTTGATTTACCAAAACTAAACGAAGATTCGAATAATCAAAATAACAATCAAAATCCATATTAAATTAAAAGCTGTATACAGCTTTTTTTAATTTGATTGACAAAAAGTATTATTAAGTTGTAATATAAAAATATAATAGTGAGGATTAAATTATGGGGAAGAAGAGTAATAAATTAAAACTTACAAAGTTTTTGACAAAAGAACAAAAAACTAAAAGAGTTATCTTTTTAGCTATTTTTTTGTTTATATTTTTAAGTTTAGGCATTTTTATTACTTATTCTATTTTTGAAAATTCATCATCAAGTGATATTGCCAATATTGATGTAGCAAATTTAAGTTATACAATACAGAATAAAGAGATAGTTGCTCATAGTGAGAGAGTAACTTTGACTATTACCTCTAATAATAAAATAGATACCAAATATAAGTTGGTAGCGCTTTCTAATGCTAAAAATGCTATAGGTGTATATTATTCAAAACTTGTTGGAAATCAAACCTATGGTACGATAAAAGCCGGTGAGACTAAACAAATAATAATTTACATTAATGACTGTTCTTTTAATAATCAAACAAATGAAGTATTTAAAGTAGTTGGAGGATATACAAATAATGACTATTCTAAAATTGAAATACCTTCTGGTTATGTAGAGATTACGACAGGTATAAATGAGACGAATTTAAGCAGTATAACTTCTACTGCGACTGGTTTTAGTATTGACTTTAAACCAGGAACATATAATTATACTGCTAGTACTACAGATGGTGGTCTGACATTAACGGCTAAGTCACTAGATCCAAATGCTACAGTAAAAATATGTTGGACTGGAACGACAACATGTAATTCTGGAACAGGTTCTGCTACTCTTGGAAATGCTTTTATGGGAAACACTTCTTTAAGTTTGACAATTACTGTTACAAAAGAAAATGATTCATCCAGAGAATACACTATTGTAGTAAAATCTGCACCATATGATACAACATTAAAGTCTATTACATACCCGACTTCTACAGATTTAAGTTCTGATCCAATTGATTTTTCACCTTCTAAACTTACATACGAAAAGATTTATACTGGTTTAAATAGTGTAGGAGGTGTGTTTAGAGCTACAGCAACTGATTCTGTCGCTACGGTAAAGATTTGTGTGAATGATAGTACTAGTTGTTCTCAAAGTACAGGAGCACTCGTAGCTAGTGGAAACTCAGTAAATGGAGTTTTAAAATTTACTATTACAGTTTCAAGAGGATCAAATTCTACTACTTATATAATAATATATAAAACAAAGATAAATGATGATATTTTAAGAATTGAACCCGCTGCAGCGACATCATATACTGGGACAATAACAGCACAAAACTATACCAGTGACCCATGGACTTTGACGTATAAAATACCTAATACTAGTCATCAATACTTACATCTTTTCTTTTATCATACGATGGAAGGCTATTATATTAATAGTATATCTACTAGTGTAAATACACGAGCTTGTTATTCAGGCAGCACGACTTCAAGTGAACGTTATTTACTTGATGTAGAGTGCAAACCAGGGACGACAACAACTTATTATATACATTTATGTCCTGCTGGTACTCCATTAAGTTATACTGATAATTTTAAAAAAATAAAAATAACATGTACTTCCTAAAAATGGAAGTCTATTTGACAATAGAAATTGTCAAATAGACTTTTTATTTGTTTAAAAATGTTATACAATATTTATGGTGATAATATGGCAAACTATGATGAAAGCTCGATTAAAATATTAGAAGGATTAGATGCTGTTCGTAAAAGACCAGGAATGTATATTGGTTCTACCGATAAAAGAGGATTGCATCATTTAATCTGGGAGATAGTTGATAATGCAATTGATGAAATAATTAATGGATATGGTAATAAAATTAGAATTATTTTACATAAAGATCACTCTGTAACAATTGAAGACGAAGGACGTGGGGTTCCAGTTGGGATGCATGCTAGTGGAAAAACTACGCCAGAAGTCGTATATACTATTTTACATGCTGGGGGTAAATTTGAGACAAGTGGGTATAAGGTATCAGGTGGATTACATGGTGTTGGAGCTAGTGTAGTAAATGCTTTATCAAAATGGATGGAAGTTTATATAAAAAAAGATGGATATGAACATTATATTTCTTTTAAAGATGGTGGAAAAGTTGATACACCATTAAAAAAATTAGATAAAACAAATAAGACCGGAACTAAAGTAAGATTTATGCCTGATGATACAATTTTTTCAACTACTCATTTTTCTTTT
Source organism: uncultured Bacilli bacterium (assembly GCA_947627995.1). Classification (GTDB taxonomy): domain Bacteria; phylum Bacillota_I; class Bacilli_A; order RF39; family UBA660; genus CANQYE01. The sequence continues at coordinate 34,998 of CANQYE010000004.1, read as the reverse complement.
ACAACTGTATGTGAAAGAATGCGAGAAAGTGCATTTTTATTAAGTGGTTTAACTATCGAAGTTATTGATGAAGAAGATCAAAAAACAGAAAAATTTCATTTTGAAAATGGAATGAAATCTTTTATTGAATTTATTAATGAAGATAAAAAAACTTTACATGATATTATTTTATTTAAAGGTTCTAAAGATAAAATTGATGTAGAAATTGCTTTCCAATATACAGATAATTATTCAGAAAGTATAATTTCTTTTGTTAATAATGTTAAAACGATTGATGGTGGTACTCATGAGGTTGGATTTAAAACAGCTCTTACTAGAGTTTTTAATGATTATGCTAAATCAAATGGTTTTTTAAAGGCAAAAGATAAAAATTTAGAGGGTAGTGATACTAGAGAAGGATTAAGTGCAATAATTAATCTTAAAATTCCAGAAGCTTTGTTACAATTTGAAGGACAAACAAAAGGTAAATTAGGAACTCCTATTGCTAGAACAGTAGTGGAAAATATCGTAACAGAAAATTTGCAATTTTTTCTAGAGGAAAATAAAGAAACTGCTACTACTTTAATGGATAAAATTATGAAAAGTAAAGTAGCACGTGAAGCAGCCCGTAAAGCCCGTGAAGAAGCTCGAAATGGTAAAGGAAAAAAAGCGATTGAAAAAAATTTATCTGGGAAGTTATCACCTGCAACGAGTAAGAATCCAAAAATTAATGAGCTATTTTTAGTTGAAGGTGATAGTGCTGGTGGTTCAGCTAAAGGTGGACGTGATCGTAAATATCAAGCAATTCTTCCACTTCGTGGAAAAGTTATTAATGCAGAGAAATCTAGTTTGAATGATATTCTAAAAAATGAAGAAATAAATACGATTATTCATACAATCGGCGCTGGCTTAGGCCAAGATTTTGATGTTTCTGAGTCTAATTATGATAAAGTTATAATAATGACAGATGCAGATGTTGATGGTTCTCACATTCAAATTCTTTTATTAACATTTTTTTATCGATATATGCGTCCATTAATTGAAGCTGGAAAACTATATATAGCAAAACCGCCTTTATACAAAATAGAATATGGTAAGAAACATTTTTATGCTTATAGTGATGATGAACGCTTTAAAATTGTTTCTCAAAATCAAGGTAAACCAGATATTTCTCGAAATAAAGGTTTAGGAGAAATGAATCCAGATGAACTTTGGCAAACCACAATGAATCCTGAAACTAGAAGTTTAATTAGAGTAAATATTTATGATGCTTCCTTAGCAGAAAAAAGAGTTAGTATATTAATGGGCGATAAAGTTGAACCACGAAAAGAGTGGATAGAAGAAAATATTGAATTTACTATGGAAGATAATTATCGAATTGATTAGAAAATGGTGAAATAATGCAAGAGATATTAAAAAAAATAGAAGATTATGCTTTAGAAGAAATTATGAGTGAACGTTTTGAGTCTTATGCAAAAGAAATTATTCAAGATAGAGCTATCCCAGATGTTCGCGATGGTTTAAAGCCAGTTCAAAGAAGAATTTTATATGCAATGTATAAAGCTAATAACACGCATGACAAAAAATATCTTAAAAGTGCTGCAACTGTTGGAGATGTTTTAGGTAAATATCATCCGCATGGTGATTCTTCAGTTTATGATGCTATGGTTCGAATGAGCCAATGGTGGAAACAAAATTGTATTTTAATTGATATGAAAGGTAATAATGGATCAATGGATGGTGATCCTCCTGCAGCTTATCGTTATACTGAGGCAAGACTTTCGAAAATCAGTAATGAACTTTTAGCAAACTTAGAAAAAAATACTGTTGAGTTTGCTCCAAATTTTGATGATAGATTATTAGAACCAACTGTCTTGCCAGCAAAATTTCCAAATTTACTTGTAAATGGTGCTATGGGAATTAGTGCTGGTTATGCAACTAATATACCCCCACATAATTTGGGGGAAGTTATTGATGCTACTATAAAAAGGATTGATTCACCAAATTGTCATTTAGATACCATTTTAGAAATCGTTAAAGGTCCTGATTTTCCTACTGGCGGAATTGCTTGTGGGATAGATGGAATTAAAGAAGCTTTTAAAACCGGTAAAGGAAAAGTGGTAATTAAGTCAAAATATTCAATAATTAAAGAAAAAGGAAGAGAAAAAATTATTATTACTGAAATACCTTTTGAAGTAAATAAATCATTATTAGTTATGAAAATTGAAGATATTAGAATTAATAAAAAAATCGAAGGTATTATGGAAGTAAGGGATGAATCAGATCGAGAAGGTCTTAGAATTGTAATTGATTTGAAAAATAATGCCAATAGTGAATTAATTTTAAATTATTTAATTAAAAATACAGATTTACAAATTAATTATAATTATAATATGGTAACTATTGTTAATAGAGTACCAAAAACTTTAGGTTTGCTAGAAGTTTTAGATGCTTATATAAATCATTTTAGAGATGTAATTATTCGCCGTAGTAAATTTGATTTAGCAAATTATGAAAAAAGAATGCATATAGTTGAAGGATTAATAAAATGTTTATCAATCTTAGATGAAGTTATTAAAGTAATTCGTGCTAGTAAAAATAAAAGTGATGCTAAAGATAATTTAGTTCAAGAATTTAACTTTACCATAGACCAAGCAGAAGCAATTGTTATTTTACAATTATATCGTTTGACTAATACCGATGTTGTTGCACTTGAAGAAGAAATGGCCAATTTAAAAAGAATGATCGAAGGATTAAAAGCTATTTTAAGTGATGAACAAGCATTAAAATATGTGATGAAAAAAGAGCTTAAAATGGTAAGAAAAGAATATGCAACTGAACGAAAAACTATAATCCAAGATGAAATAGATGATATCAAAATAGATATGGAAGCAATGATTCCAAAGGAAAAATGTATTGTTGTTATTACAAATGAGGGTTATGTTAAAAGAGTTAATTTAAAATCATATTCAACTTCTAACGAGGAAACTACTGTTAAACCAGGTGATTATGTAAAACATATATTTGAAGTTAATACTTTAGATGTTATTTTATTATTTACAAATTTAGGAAATTATTTATATGTTCCTGTTTACAAAATCGGTGAAGGAAAATGGAAAGACTTAGGAAAACATATTAGTAATATAATTATGCTATCACCTAACGAAAAAATCATTTCATCAATTGTTTTAAAAGATAAAAAAGAGCAAATAATTTTCTTTACTAAAAATGGTATGGTTAAAAGGTGTATGCTTGAAGATTTTGTTGTTTCTCGTTATTCAAAACCTCTATTAGCTATGAAATTAAAAGAAAATGATGAACTTTTAAATGTAAAAATTTGTTCTAATCAATTAATAGTTGTTACTAAAAATGGATATTATTTGTCATTTGATGCAAAAGAAGTGCCACTTGTTGGTGCTAAAGCATCTGGAGTTAAAGGCATAAATTTAAAAGAAGATGAGGTCGCTTTTGGAGATGTAATTAAAAATGCTGATGATTATTTAAATATTTTTACAAATCACAATACTGCCAAAAGAATTAAATTAGAAGATTTAAATGTCTTAGGAAGAGCTAAAAGAGGTAATCTTTTGCTCAAAAAAACTAAAACAATTACTTATGAGATCGTTTTTGGATTTATTACAAATAGTAAAACATTAATTGGTCTTAAGACTGAAAAAGATTTATTAAATATAAAAAATAGTGAAATTCCAATCATGGATTTAGTTAGTACAGGAAGTAATTTTTCTAAAACAAAGATTTTAGATGTTTATAAAATTGCAGAATATTTAAATTTTAATAAAAATAAAGATACCGAAAAAGTTTATGATCAAGAAAAAAAAGAAGAAATAAAAGAATTAACTATTGATGATTTTATTAATGAATTCAAAATTTAGGAAATACCTAAATTTTTTTTCATATAATTTAATAGGTGATCATATGAATAAAAAAGAAGAATTTAAAATTTTTGCAAGTAAGCACCCTGAACTTTCTAATTTTATAAAAAATGGAGAAATGACTTGGCAAAAATTTTATGAAATTTATGATATATATGGTGAAAATAATGAAGCTTGGGAATCTTTTTTTAAAACTAAAGAAAGTAGAAATACTAGTTTAAATGAACTTCCGAAATTTATTAAAAACATTGATATGGATTCTATTCAAAAACATATAAATACCGCTCAAAAAGCCTTAGGAGTTATCCAAGAATTAACATCAAAACCTTCAAGTACCAATAATATTACAAACACAATAAAAGGGCCTTCAACAGCTAGACCAATTAATAAATTTTTTGAGGATTAAGTGCAAATAATAATTCAAAACAAATTAAAAAACGACTCTAAAATGGCTAAATTTCTTCGAGAAAATTCTAGTTGGTATAAAGAACTAAATCGTAATTCGCAAAATTATAAAATTTTTGAAAATTCAATGAAAGAATTATATAAATTAAAACCGGCTGATAAAATTAACGATTTCATTGATAATATTGACCTAGTAAGTACGATTTTAGATGCATTAAATTAATTACTGAATAGAAATATCTAAATCAAAATAAAATATTATAATTAATTGACTATAAAATATTGTAATATTTTATTTTTTTTGTTAAAATGAATTTAGACTAAATAATATGGAGGTAGTGATATGGCTTTTAATAAATTAAAAAAAGTATTATTTGCTGAAGAAGAAGATAATAGTGCTCCTGAAGAGGAATTTTATAATCTAAGTGAAAGTGAAGCGTTGAAAGAAGCTGATAAATCTGGTAATAAAATGATTTTAATTGAACCACGTGCAAATTCTGAATCTCAACAAATCGCTGATCATTTAAAAAATAGAAATAGTGTTGTAGTAAATTTAAAAAGAGTGACATCTGATCAAGCAAAAAGAATAATTGATTTTTTAAGTGGAACTGTATATGCAATTGGGGGAGATTTACAAAAAATCGGCCCAGGAATTTATTTATGTACACCTAGAAATGTTAATATTCAAGGTAAAATAACTGAAGAAAATGGTAAAACAAAACAAGAAGATGACGAAATAGAGTGGTAATAAATTTATGAGGTGAAGATCATGGAGAAATTTAGTAAAAGTCTAAATGGTTATGATAAAAATGAAGTTAATTTATTTGTTAAAGAATTTACTATCAAATATAGTAGCCTTTTAGATGCATTGAAACTAAAAGATCAAGCCTTAAAAGAACAAGAAAAAAAATTAGAATATTATCAAAATTTAGAAAAGACTTTAAATAAAGCACTGCTTGTAGCAGAAGAGTCTTCGATGCAAATAAAAAAAATAGCTAGAGAAGAAGGACAAAATATAATAGATAATGCTCATAAAAATGCATCGAGAATTGTAAATGAGGCGCTTTTAAAAGCTGAATCTGTTGAAACAGAGGCAGAGGAACTTAAAAGAAGAGTTATATCTTATAAAAGAAGATTAAAAGTTTTAATTGAAGACCAACTAAATTCTTTAGATGATTTAGATGATATTAAATATTAAAAAATTCTAAATGAAGTAATACTTATAAAAAGTAGACTGAGTTAAAAGGTAACAGTCTACTTTTTTTCTTGACTAGCTTAAAATAGAATTTTTTTATAATGAATTTTGATTTTTTATAAATTCTCTTAAAATTTTAGTTATAGCTCTTTTTTCAATTCTAGAAACATAGCTTCTAGAAATATTTAATTCTTTGGCAATTTCTTTTTGCGTCATTTCTTTAGTGTTATAAAGACCGTATCGTTTTATAACAATTTCTCTTTCTCGTTCTGTTAAATTATTTAAATATTGATTTAATAAATCAATATTATTTTTGGTATGTAAAGTTTCGGCTATATCTTTAGATTGATCTTTTAAAATATCTATTAAATTTATTTCATTTCCTTCTTTATCATAACCAATCGAATCATTTAAACTTACATTATTATTATTTTTCTTGTTGGCACGAAAATACATTAAAATTTCATTTTCTATACATCTAGCTGCGTAAGTAGTGATTTTAGTTTTTTTATTAGTAGAATATGAATCTATTCCTTTAATAAGTCCAATTGTACCAATACTTATTAAATCATCTGTATCGGTATATTTAGTTTCAAATTTTTTTACAATGTGTGCTACTAAACGTAAATTGTGTTCAATTAATTTATTTCTGGCGTTTTGGTCTCCTTTATTCATAAGCTCAATACATTTACTTTCTTCCTCACTACTCAAAGTATCGGGAAATACGTTATTTGAATAACTTCCAGTAAAAAACATAGCGTTTTTTACTATTTCAATCATTAAATTTAAAAACATCTGCTCACTCCTAATAAAATGTATTAAAAACAATATAATTTGATAACTAAAAAATGAAAAATTTGAATTACATTTACATAATTTTTAAAATAATAAATGTTTTTTTAAATTATAAAAAAAATTTGATATAATATTTATAGGAGATGACCTATGATTCAAAATAAAAAAATATTAATTTTAGGAATGGCTAGGAGTGGGGTTGCTGCTGCTAAATTATTAATTAAATACCATAATGATATAATATTAACTGATATCGCAAAACAAGATGATAAATTAGTATATGAACTAACTAATTTAGGCATTAATGTAATAATTCAGAAAAATCAAGAAGATTTACTTGATGAAAGTTTTGATTTAGTTATTAAAAATCCAGCAATTAGTAATAAAAATAATACGGTAGTTAAAGCAAGAAGATTGAATATACCTGTTATAAATGAAATTGAAGCAAGCTATAAATTTCTGCCGGAGAATGTTAAAATAATTGCTATAACTGGTTCTAATGGCAAAACAACAACAACAACAATAACATATGAGTTATTAAAAAGAACAAATTATAATGTTCATTTTGGCGGCAATATGGGGATACCATTAGCCAGTTTCGTCGAAAAAATACAAAGTGGAGATTTATTAGTATTAGAAATATCTAATTTTCAATTGGCAGATATGTATGAATTTAAAACAGATATTAGTGTAATTACTAATTTAAGTCAAGTTCATATTGATTTTCATGAAACATATGATAATTATAAACAGATAAAAAAACGTATTTTTAATAATCATACTAAAGATTCTATTGCTATTTTAAATGCTGCTGATAAAGATGTAATTTCTTTAACTAAAGATATACCATCTAAAAAATTATATTTTTCATCTAAAATAAAAGCAGATGCTTATCTTAAAAATAATAAAATAATTTATAATAATGAAGAAATTATTGATTGTAGTGAAATAAAAATAAAAGGTAATCATAATTATGAAAATATTATGATAGGGATAATTATAGCTAAACAATTTGGAATTCAAAATTCTGCTATAAAAGAATTTTTAAAAGAATTTGGTGGAGTAGAACATCGTATAGAATATGTTAAAACTTTAAATAAGCGAAAATTTTATAATGATTCTAAAGCTACAAATAATAAATCCACCAATATCGCTTTAGATTCTTTTAAAAGCCCAATAATACTTTTAATGGGGGGACTTGATCGAAATATTCCTTTTGACGAAATAGGGGATCATTTACATAATGTAAAAGCTATTATTAGTTATGGACAAACAAAGGATAAAATTTTTGCATTTGCTAGGAAGAATAATATTGATTGTCACGTGGTATCAGATTTAAAGATAGCCACAGAAAAAGCTTATGAAATAAGTGAAGAAAATGATATAATTCTTTTAAGTCCAGCTTGCGCATCATGGGACCAATTTAAAAGTTTTGAGGAACGCGGGAAATATTTTAAAGATATAGTTAATAAATTAAAATAGGAGGATTTTTATGTTAAATATTAAAATTGATTCACGTAAAGTAAAGAAAGATGATACTTTTGTAGCAATTGTCGGTTCTAAAGTCGATGGCCATGATTATATTGAGAGTGCAATTAAAAATGGCGCAAAAAAAATTGTAGTTTCTAAAGACGTGGATTTTGATATACCAAAAATTGTAGTTCCAGATACTAATGATTATCTAATTAATTATTTAAAAGATAATTATAGTGATAAAATTAATTCAATCAAATTAATTGGCGTTACTGGGACAAATGGAAAAACTACTACTTGTTATTTAACTTATCAATTATTAAAAAAATTAGGAAAAAAAGTAGCTTATATAGGTACAATAGGGTATTATTATTTAGATGAAAAAGTTGAATTAGAGAATACTACACCTAATATAGTAGAACTTTATGATATGATTTTAAATGCTATTGACCATGGTTGTGAGATTGTTGTTATGGAAGTTAGTTCACATGCTTTAGAACAAGAAAGAATATATGGTTTAAAATTTTCTGCTGCAGCATTTACTAATTTAACACAAGATCATTTAGATTATCATGGGTCAATGCAAAATTATTTACAAGCAAAATTGAAGATATTAAATTATTTAAAAAATGATGCTACAATGGTTACGAATTTTGATGATGAATACGGAAGGTTATTTAAATCCAAAATTACAAAATCAATTAGTTTTAAAAAAGGTGATTATTGTATAAATAAATATACAGATCAAAAAGATAAAATGTCTATTAATTTTACATATTTAAATAAAAATTACAATGTTACCGTAAACTTAAAAAGTAAATTTAATGTATACAATTATATTACTTGTTTAGCTTTAGTTAATAGTTTAGGGTATAGTATTGAAGATATTTTGAATAATACAAAATATCTTCAAGCTCCTAAAGGAAGATGTGAACAAATAAATATAAATAATGGTATTGCAGTAGTTGATTATGCTCATACACCAGATGCGGTATTAAAAATAATTGAAGCTTTTAAAGAAAATAAAAAAGGTAAAATTATAACTATAATTGGATGTGGCGGAGATAGAGATCCTAAAAAAAGACCAATTATGGGAGGTATAGCTACAGATAATTCTGATTATGTAATATTTACAAACGATAATCCTCGAACTGAAGATGAAAAAAATATAATGAGTGATATTTTAGCTGGAACAAAAAAGGATAATTATGAAGTTATATATAATCGTGAAGATGCAATTTTAAAAGGCATTTCGTTAATTCAAAAAGATGATATTTTATTAGTATTAGGCAAAGGACATGAAGATTACCAAATTATTGGGACAACAAAACATCACTTTGACGATATGGAAATAATTAAAAAAACGTTACAAAGTTAACGTTTTTTTAGGTTCATCATTTATTCGTTCTAATATTTTTTTTTCGCATAAATCATTTAAAACAAGATTATATTTTTGAATTATTTCCATTAGTATTGGGAATTTTTTATCTTTATAAAAAGCAATATAACTTGTATCATTTTCTTCATCAATTATTGTAATATTATTTTCTGTAGAAAAATTAAATGAGATTTCACCATCTACTAAAATTATTCTTATATTTAACCAAATATGATATTTATCACTTAATAATATACTTTTTTCTAACAAATAATCATTAAATCTTACAAAACCATGATGAAGTAATTTTTTTATAGTAACATTATTGTTTAATTTATATTTGTTAATTTCTTTCAGCATAATCCCACTCCCTTTTTTAATTATTACATATAATACCATATATAATTATAATATGTAAATGTAAAATAAGGAGGTTATGTTTACGAGATATCCAATTAATTATATAAAAATTAATCAACCATATCAAGAAAGTCACAAAGCGTTGGACTTAGGTTGGAGTGATAATTATGGTGGTAAAAATCAACCAATCTTTGCTTGTGATGCAGGAAAGGTTATATATAAATATAAACAAACTAAAGGTGGAAACACTATAAGAATATTACATGATGATGGAAAAGTATCTGAATATGCACATATGCAAGATGGCTCTGTTTTAGTTAATGTAAATGACCGTGTTAATCTAGGTGATAAAATTGGTAATATGGGTAATACTGGAGTAGTTACTGGCTTTCACTTACATTTTGCTTTATATAAATCTAATACAATTAAAGAATCTAATAAATTAAATCCACTTACAAATGTTTATGTTTATGATGATCAAGTAATTGATCCAAATACAAAAAATAAATATAATTTTATTTATTATAATGATAAAAATGTAAAATATATATATAATGTTGATGATGAAGGATTAAATGTTCGAAGTGGTCCAGGAACACAATATAATATTATAAATAGATTGCAAACATCTTCGAAAGTTAATGTTTTAGATAATAAAAACAATTGGTCTAAAATTGCAGATAATTCCTGGGTTTCATCAAAATATTTATCTAATGATATACCAAAATATAAAACTGTATCTGGGGTAACAAGCGAACCATTAAATGTACGAAATAAAGCATCAATTTTGGGTAAAAAAGTAGGAAAGCTTTTTAATGGTGATCGAGTACAAGTATATAAAACAAAGGGATCTTGGAGTAAGGTTTCAAATGTAAGTGAACGATGGGTTTCATCAAAATATCTCAAATAAGAAGTAGTTGCTTATCTTCTTATTTTTTTGAATAATTATTATTTTCTTTTTCAAAATATGTGCGATATATGGTTTCTTTAGTAAAACTTTGAAAATCAAATTCAGATAAAATTCTGTTAAAATATTTATTATTTAAATTATCTTTTAAACAAGAGTTTATTTTAGCTTCCATAATTTCTTGATTGGTAGGGTTATCATTTGGTTTTAATTTTGTAAATTTAATAGTTGCAAAAAGTCTTCTTAAAAAAGGTATATATTTTAGCATTTCTGGATCATATTTTAAAAATTCTAAAGTATTACTAAAACATAATCTGTTATTTTCGTATGATTGCAAAAGTTCTTGATTCATAGAGTGCTCATTACTAACATAAGAAGCAATAATTACATAACTATATTCATCGAAATTTTCAATATCTGCTTGAATCATGGAGTATAATTTTGGAAAAACTAAATATTTATTTGCTTCAATTTTTGACACATTTTGGAACATGAAATTTTTAATATCTTTTTTTTCCATTACTTTACTATATTTATTTTTAAAACTTTCTAGTAATATATAAAAATCCTCTGTAAATTCAATATTATATGTATATACTTTATTATTATCCATTAAATTAATAATTTTTTTCATAGTTATCCTTTCTATTATCTCTAACTATATTATATAAATTAAATTGAATAAAACCTTTAATTTTTGCATGAATCTATAAAACTTTTAAAAATGTTGTTCATATTTTCATCAAATTTATATAAACTTTCTGGATGGAATCTTACTCCTATATAAAATCTTTTTATTTTTGATTCCACTACATCTGCATAGCCATCTTCACAAAATGCAACTTTCTCTAGTAACGGCGTGTTACCTACAGTTTTTGTATGTCTTGAATTTACTTTTATTTCTTTTTGCTTTACGATATTATAAAACTTAGAAGATGGATTGATAAATATATTATGAACATAATTTTCATTTATTTTATTATGTTTATCAGGATTAGAAATTCTAAGGGTCGTACCACCTAATGCTCTAACAATTACATTTTGTCCACAACATATACCTAAGGTAGGAATATCATGATCATAACAATACTTTGCAATAATCATTTCATAATTATCACATGCTCCTCCGCCTTGAAAAATAATTCCATCACAAAGCTTTATTTGTGCGATTAATGAGTTATACTCATCTTCTGATAGATTATTAGACCATTTATCTCCCGCTTTTGACTTTTCATTTTTGGGTAGTAAAATACCAATTGCTATTGCTCCATTATCAAAGATAGCTTGTTTAACTTCATCTCTTATATACATATTAGGTCTTATAGACGCTTTATTGTTATGCTTTGAAACTATACCTATTATTATTTTTTTCATTTTAACTCCTCAATTGTACATGTATAAATATTTTTTAAAATCGACATAAATCAATTTTAATTTTATAATATTATATCAAAAAAACAAGCACTTTAAAACTCGAACTATAAAGCCCGAGTTTTCTATCAATATGGTGTAAGTAGATATATAAATTAGTATTTCTTTTTTTCGTATAATAACTCTAATGATTTATCTTTTTTTTGCTCATCTTCTATAATATGTGAAGAAGAGTCTTGAAATATATCCGTAGCCCTTTTTGATATTTCATTAATTTCCGGGAAAACAGTTTCTAAAAACTCAATAATTTGATGATTTTTGTTTTCCTTTAGGACTATTTTATCGTGTATTCTTGTTACTATACAAGTATAGTTACTGAAAAAACTTTCAATAGCGTTATATCCATAACCACTAATAATATATCCCTCAGGTAACATAACGCCAACAATATTTAAGTATTGATATATTTGTTCAAATGATAAACACTCTAAACCACTATATATTAATGCTTTCCCTATAATAATATCACTATCTATAAATTTAATCATTTACAATCACTCTCTCTTTAATTGGTGTTTATAATAGTACATTATTTTAATTTATGTATTAATTCAAACTATAAAAATAATAGCATAAATTTTAGTGTTTTAAAAACTCGAGCTATAAAGTCCGAGTTTCCTATCAAATTTGGTGGAGAATAAGGGATTCGAACCCTTGACCCCCACGGTGCAAACGTGGTGCTCTAGCCAGCTGAGCTAATTCCCCAAATCAGTAAGTTAATAATAACATATTATTATTGTTAATGCAAGCTTAATTTATAAAAATCATAAAAACAATTGACAAAGCATAAAAATAAATATATAATTGATTATGTTATTAAAAAGGAAAGCGATGTATCCACATCCACCTGATTGCTTAAAGTAATAGGTAAAAGCCAAATATTTTATAATTAAAATTAGGTTTTTTAGTGGATACATTGTATTCACTTTTTATATTTATGGAGGTGCTTAGCATAGCAAAAAATAACAATGATCTTTTAATTAATGATCAAATAAATGTGGCAGAGTTAATGGTAATTGGTCCAAATGGTGAACAAATGGGTGTTAAAAATTTAACAGACGCTTTGACACTTGCAAATTATGCAGGGTTAGATTTAGTCTTAATGAATGGAAATTCAACACCAGCAGTTGCCAAAATAATGGATTATAATAAATATCGTTACGAACGTCAAAAAAAGACTAAGGAACAACAAAAACGACAAAGAGAAGCTAATAAAGATATTAAAGAATATAAATTATCTATTAATATCGATGTTCATGATTTTGAAACTCGTCGAAGAAATGCTGAAAATTATTTAAAAAAGGGGCATAAAATTAAGGCTTCAATATTATTTAGGGGTCGTCAAATGGCTCATACAGAATTAGGACAAGATGTATTAATGCGTTTTGCAGAATCTTTAAATGAATTTTGTATAATTGAATCTAGTCCCCGTCTTGAAGGACGTACAATGCATATGTTATTAGCACCAAAAAAATAAAGGAGGAAAAAATAATGGCTAAAGGAGCAAAACAAAAAACACATAAAGCATCAAGCAAAATTTTTAAAAAGAAGAAAAATGGTACATTAACTTATAAAAAATCAAATGGTAACCATAAAACACAAAAAGATAGTTCTAAACAAGTTAGACAAAGAAGAAATAAAGGAACATTAAGTAAAGGAGACGTTAGCAGATTAAAATCTGTTATATAGTGGGGTGAAAAAATGACAAGAGTTAAAGGTGGAACTGTTTCAAAAAACAGAAGAAGAAAAGTTTTAAAACAAGCAAAAGGATATTTTGGATCAAAACATAGATTATATAAAACAGCTCAAGAACAATTATTTCATTCTGGAGCATATGCATTCCGTGATAGACGTGCTAAAAAAAGAGAGTTTAGAAAATTATGGATTACTAGAATAAATGCCGCATGCCGTATGAATGATATTAGTTATTCAAAATTTATTAATGGTTTAAATATTGCTGGTATTACAGTAAATCGTAAGATGTTATCAGAAATAGCGATTGATAATCCTGCTTCTTTTACAGATTTAGTGGCTATTGCTAAAGATGCTTTAAAAAATGGTACATCTAAAAAAGAAGAAATTAAAGAAGAAAAAATAAAAGAAAATAATGTTAAAGAAACTATTAAAGAAGATTTATCTTCAAAATCATTAGCTGAATTAAAATCATTAGCAAAAGAAAAAGGAATTAAGGGTTATTCAACAATGAAAAAAGCTGATTTGTTGGCTAATTTAAAATAATGATTGAGTTCATTATTTTTTTATTGTATAATTTAAGTATAAATCGATGAAGAAAGATTAGTAATAATTATTATTTTTTTAAAGAGAGTTAGTGGTTGGTGAAAACTAATAAAAATATAATTATGAATCTCCTTTCTAAGAGTAGTTAATAGCTACCGGAAAAATCCGTTATATAAATTAAGTCAAATGAAGGATGGCACCGCAATTATTTGCTCCTTAAATATTGTGGTGTTTTTTTTAAGGAGGCAATATTGAATAAAAAAATCGAAATTGGTAAATATTATCAACACTTTAAAGGATCAATAATGAAAGTTACAGGAATCGCGTTAAATTCTGAAACATTAGAGGAAATGGTTTTATACGAACATAATAATAAATTATGGGCTCGACCAATTAGTTCTTTTTTGGACACTGAAGATGTAAGCAATAGAGCAGACAATGTCACTAAACAAAAGTATCGATTTATATTAATTGATAATAATAAAATAAATGAAAAGGAGAAAAAATAATGTTAGATATTAAATTTGTAAGAGATAATAAAGAATTAGTAAAGGAAAATATTAAGAAAAAATTTCAAGATCATAAATTAAAGTTAGTCGATGAAGTAATTTATTTAGATGAGAAAATTAGGAAATTAAAATTAGAAGGAGATAACTTAAGAAAAGAAAGAAACAATATTAGTAATGAAATTGGAATATTAATGAGGGATAAAAAAATTGATGAAGCTAATGATAAAAAACAAAAAGTAGTAGAAATAAATGAGCGTTTAATTTCTATTGAAAAAGATGAAAGCGAATTATTAGCACAATTAAAAGAAAAAATGATGGTAATTCCCCAAATGATTGATGATAGTGTTCCAATTGGAAAAGATGATAGTGAAAATGTGGAAATAGAAAGATTTGGAGAACCTTTTGTTCCAAATTATGAAATACCATATCATGCTGATATATGCGAAAAATTAAATGGTCTTGATAAAGATAGTGCAGGTAGGACAAGTGGGAATGGCTTTTATTATTTACTTGGCGATATAGCTAGACTACACGAGGCAATAATAGCTTATGCTCGTGATTTCATGATAAATAAGGGTTTTACATATTGTCTGCCACCATTTATGATTAGAAGTGATGTTGTTACAGGGGTTATGTCTTTTGCCGAAATGGAAAATATGATGTATAAAATAGAGGGCGAAGATTTGTATTTAATTGGTACTAGTGAACATTCTATGATTGGTAAATTTAAAGGGCAAATTATAAAAGAAGAAGATTTGCCAATTGCTATGACATCTTATTCTCCATGTTTTAGAAAAGAAGTAGGGGCTCATGGATTAGAAGAACGAGGTCTTTATAGAGTGCATCAATTTGAAAAACAAGAAATGGTAGTACTTTGTAAACCAGAAGATGCAATGGATTGGTATAACAAGATGTGGAAATATACTGTTGAATTTTTTAGAAGTTTAGATATTCCTGTTAGACAGCTTGAATGTTGTAGTGGTGATTTAGCCGATTTAAAAGTTAAGTCTTGTGATGTTGAAGCTTGGAGTCCAAGACAACAAAAATATTTTGAAGTTGGCTCTTGTTCTACTTTAGGAGATGCACAAGCAAGAAGATTAGGAATAAGAATGAAAACAGAAAGTGGTAATGAATTTTTATCAACTTTAAATAATACAGTGGTAGCATCTCCAAGAGGATTAATTGCACTAATTGAAAATAATTATATGGAAGATGGTTCAATCAAAATTCCTAAAGTATTACAACCATACATGGGTGGCAAAGAAAAAATAGAGGTAAATGGATAAAATTTTTATTAAATGATTGTAAAAATAAATATTAAATATATTGTGATTCTTTTAAAATTGAAATTGCAAGAAAAGGAAGATCAATTATGAACAAGATTATTTTGCTAGTAGGAGATAGTGGCTCTGGAAAAGACTTTGTCTTATCAGTTGCTAATGAGTATGATAATATCGAAATAATAAAAAGATTGATTTCTAGTGATCCTAGAAGAAATGAGGATACTTCTATTTCTTCTATCTTTTCTGTACCTATAGATGATATAAAAAAACAGATTATTATTATGAGGGAGCAGAAACTGGTAGATGGTATGGAATAGAAAAATCTAAATTAGATGATGCTTTAGCTTGTGGTAAATCACCTATGGTTGTCTGTCCTAATTATAAAAATTATTTGCAAATACTAAAAGATTATCCTGAATGTGTTGTTATATTTTTTATTTATCGTGGATATGATGATTCTGAATTAGATAGTTGGAAAGAATCTTTAATTAATCGAGGGAGTAGTTTATCTGAAATTGAAACGCGAGAGAAGACAAGAGATAAATACTTTAAAGAGCTTTATATAAATCATTTTGAAGATTATAGTTCAAATGTCATATTAAATATTTATGGACTTACTACTAAAGAAGATATAAGACTGCAAATCGAAGGGTTGTGTGAGAAAAATGATATTGACATAGATTTTATTGAAAAATCAAAACTAAATAGATGAAGAAAAATAAACATTTAAATTTTAATTTATTAAGACTAGCTAAAAATAAAAATTATAAAATTTATTAAATAAATATAGTAGCGATTGTTAATTAGAAAGGAAATTTTAAATGAAAGAAAAAAATAAAAATAATATTATCTTACCAATTTTATTAGTTGTTATTGCTTTATTAGTATTTATTATTGTCATTTTAATAATGAAAACAAATTTAAATACTAAACCTTACGAAAATAATTTTCGTATTGATAATAATACAAATAATAACAATTATTTATCTAAAGAAGAGGCTTTAAATATTGCTTTAAATAATGAAAAAATAAATCAAAGCGATATTCATGATTTAAGTGTTGAACTAGATTATAAATATAATCAAACAGTTTATGAAATAGATTTTAATTATATGGAATTCGAATATGAATATTATATAGATGCTGTAAATGGTGAGATAATTCATTCTTTTAAAGAAAGAGATTAATTAAATAAATTCATTATTAAAATGAATTTTTATTTTGAAAAAAAACAGCTTAAAAAAAATCTAGCCTAAGGCTAAATCTAATATCATCATAATACTAAAACCAATTAATGTGAATAGAGCCATTAAATCTTTTTTCTTATTAGTTTGACTTTCTGGGATTAATTCTTCTACGACAACATAAATCATTGCTCCAGCTGCAAAAGCTAGTAGAAATGGTAATAGAACTCTTGCTTTTATAACCAAAAGGGCTCCGATTAAAGCACTAATTGGTTCGACTATTCCGCTTAATTGCCCAATAAAAAAGGCTTTTTGACGTGAAAATCCTTCTCTTAAGAGAGGAACACTAACAGCACTTCCTTCAGGAAAATTTTGGATTCCAATACCAAGAGCTAAAGCACAAGCACTAGCCAAAGTTGCCCCATCAATATGATAAGCTAACGAACCAAAGGCAACACCGATTGCTAATCCTTCAGGAATATTATGTAAGGTTATTGAAAAAACTAAAAGCCATACTCTTTTTAAATTTGCTTCTGTTGTTTTTCTTTTTATTTTTTTAGTCCAAAAATCATAAAATTTATCTCCTGAAAATAAAAGAATCCCACCTAAAATAAATCCGATAAAACAGACTATCCATGGAATTAATTTTAAATTTTCGCTCATTTCAATAGCTGGAGAAATTAAAGAAAAAAAACTGGCTGCAATCATAACCCCGGCTGCAAATCCTAACATTGCATCCATAACATTTTTATTGATTTTTTTAAATAAAAATACTACACAAGCCCCTAAGGCAGTGATTCCCCAAGTAAAAATTGCTGCAAAAAAAGCTAACAATGGATAAGGAATTTTAGATAAATATAACATTTTTTACACCTCATTTATAATATATGTGTATTTATTTCTTTTGCCTAGGCATAAAATATGTTATTATATTGGCAGGTGAAATAAATGAATATAGATAATAATATTAGTAATAATAAAATAGATAAAAATGCAAAAATATATCCGAATGTAGTAATTATAAATTCTACGATTGAAGCTGGGGTAATAATAGAATCTAATTCTTTTATTAAAGATTCTATTATTAAAGAAAATACAAAAATTTCTTGTTCTTATATTAATAAAAGTAAGATTGGCAGAAATAATATTATTGGGCCATTTTCCAATATTAGGGAAAATACAATAACTGAAGATAATGTTAAAATTGGCAGTTTTGTAGAAGTAAAAAATGTAAAAGTTAAAGAGAATACAAAAATTCCGCATTTAGCTTATGTAGGAGATGCAGATTTAGGAAGCAATATCAATATAGGGGCAGGAACAATTGTAGCTAATTATGATGGTATTAATAAAAATAAAACTATAATTGAAGATAATTCATTTATTGGTAGTAATACAACTTTAATTGCTCCAATAAAAATAGGTAAAAATTCTTTTATTGCAGCAGGTAGTACTATAAATAAAGAATTACCAGAAAACACTTTTGCTATTGCAAGGGAAAGACAAACAAATAAACCAAGAGAAGATAAAATATAGGAGGATATATGAAATTACCAAACTATTTAGAAGCTAAGCAAAGAAATGCTGAAGAAACCGAATATATTTATGATAAAGTAGAATATCCAAAAAATTATTTCAAAAACAAAAAATATTTTTTAAAAACATATGGTTGTCAAATGAATGTTCATGATTCTGAAATTATTAAAGGATATTTGGAAGAATTAGGTTTCATTGAAACAAATGATATGAATGATGCATATTTGATTTTATTAAATACATGTGCAATAAGGGAAAATGTACATGACAAAGTATTTGGATTTTTAGGCAGATGTAAACATTTAAAACAAAACAAAGATGTTATTATAGGCTTATGCGGATGTATGGCTCAAGAAGAGGGAGTATGTAAAGAAATATTAAATAAACACAAATATATTGATATTGTATTTGGAACCCATAATATAAGTGATTTACCACGAATGCTAATTGAACATGATAATAAACTTAATATAAATGTTTTTAGCAAAGAGGGTAGAGTATTTGAAAATTATATTTATAAAAGAGATTCTAAGTATACAGCTTGGGTTAATATTATGTATGGTTGTGATAAATTTTGTACTTATTGTATAGTTCCATATACTAGAGGGAAACAAAGAAGTAGAAAACATGAGGATATTTTAAAAGAAATAAATGATTTAATAGATAAAAATTATCAAGAAGTAACCTTACTTGGACAAAATGTTAATGCATATGGAAAAGATAGTGAAAATGAAATATCATTTGCTGAGTTATTAGATTTAGTTAGCCAAACAGGTATTCCTCGTATTCGGTTTGTAACTAGTCATCCTTGGGATTTTACTGATGAAATGATTAATGTAATTGCAAGAAATGCAAATATAATGCCATATATACATTTACCAATTCAATCTGGAAGTAATAGAATTTTGAAATTAATGGGAAGACGTTATACTAAAGAAGATTATCTTATTTTATTTAATAAAATTAAAGAAAAAGTTCATAATGTTGCTATTACTACTGACATAATTGTAGGTTTTCCTAATGAAACTAATGATGATTTTAAAGAAACAATTGATATAGTAAATAAATGTCAATTTGATGGGGCTTTTACATTTATTTATTCTAAAAGAGAAGGAACTCCTGCTGCTTTAATAGATGATAAAGTATCCCAAGAAGAAAAAGAAAAAAGGCTTGCTCAATTAAATTTAGTAGTTAATAAATATTCATTATTAAATAATCAAAAATTATTAAATCAAACGGTTAAGGTGTTAATTCAAGGAATAAGTGAAAAAGATGATACAAAACTATATGGATATACAGATACCATGAAACTAGTAAATGTGAAAGCGGATAAAAAATATATTGGCAAAATTATTGATGTCAAAATAACAGAAGTAAAAAGTTTTAGCTTAGATGGTCATATTGTTTCACCCTCATTAATTCATTAATTGTTAAAATAAATTTTATAAATCTATTTTTATTGCTATTTTTAAAATTTTATAATAGAATAATACTCTAAAAGGAGAAAGAAGTATGAATGGATTTTTAATTGTTTATCAAGGCCAAGATTATACAATTAATGATATTAAAAAAAGATTATTTGGAAGATCTGATTATCATTTTTCTGATCAAGATTGTATTTTAGATGAAAATATTTTTAATGAAAATATAATTTTTTTTAAACATCCAGCGTTGAAAAATATTGAACTAGTTGAAAATAATAAAGGGATTTATTTTATTAAATACGATATTATAAATCAAGCAAAATTGCTTGAAGTAAAAGATATTTATTTTCCTAAAAATCTTAAAGAAGAAAAACTTTGTTTACAAGAAATAATTATTAAGTTTGTTGAATTATTTAAAGGTAAAGCACTAAAATATCTTAAAGGTATTGTTGATATTTATTTAATTATTTATTATAAAAGATCTAAAAATTTAGATTGTTATTTCAATAATGAAAATTATGCTTCAAAAATTATGCGTGCTCATACACATGGAGGGATAATGTTTTCAGATTCACTAAAATTACTTGAAAATTTTGATGTTACTTCGATAGAAGTGCTAGAAAATGGAGAATGGTTTAATAAAGAAATATGTGATATTCAAGATAACTATAAGCGTGCAGAAGAAGTGCAAAAAAATGAAAATCAGGTTAATAAAGAAATATGTGATAATCAAAATAATTATAAGTATACAGAAGTGCATTTAAAAGATAAAATTGATAACGGATTTTATTTAACTGATAATGAATATAAAACGAATCCAGCTATTGGTAGGGAAGAAGAACTTAATGAATTACAAAAATTAATATTAATTCCTAATAAAGGGGTAGTTTTAATTGGTGAGGCTGGCGTAGGTAAAACCGCTTTAGTTAAAGGATTAGCATATTTAATTAGAAAAGGAGAAGTTTCTAAATTTTTAAGAAATAAGGGAATTTTAAGTGTAAATATTTCTAGCCTTATAGCAGATACACATTTTCGAGGATCATTAGAAGAGAAAATTAAAAACTTATGTGTTGCACTTCAAAATAAAAAAGATGTTATATTATTTTTAGATGAAATACATAGTGTTATTGGTAATGGGACGACAATTGATAGTAATAATGACATTGCTAATATTTTAAAACCATATATTTCTGAAAATAATATAAAAGTTATCGGATGTACTACGAAAGAAGAGTATATGAAATTTTTTTCTACGGATAAAGCATTTTCTCGAAGATTTAATTTATTAGAAATAAAAGAGCCTAATCAAGATGTTTTAAAACAAATATTACAAGATTATATATATAAAAATGAATTTAATATAAAAATAAATATGTCTTTTGCCGAAATGGATAAATTATTAACTTATATAATTAAATTAAGTAAACGTATTATTAAAAATCAATTTCAAGTACTTCAAAATCCTGATTCTTCAATAAATATATTGGCAAATTGTTTTGCATATTTAGCATATAAAGATATTCAGGAAGCTAATTTACAAGATTTTCTAAATGGTATATATGATAATAAAAATTATGATTTTACTTTAGCTCAAAGAATGGGTATAAATTCTGATTTTGAAAATCCCGCTAATTTGAAAAAAGCTAAAGTATATGATTTAAAGGCATTTCAGAAATAAATTATTTTATTTCTTTTTTTACTTCTTTAAAATTATATAATACAACAAAAATGATATTTGTTATTTCAGATATAACTAAACCATATAAACCGATATGACATAAACTAAAAATTGATAAAGTAATAATTTTTATTATTACACCATAAATTGTTATTTTCATTGAAGTGGCGGCTTTATTTAGTGCTTGTAATACACTTATTAGTGGTCCTTCGAGATAAAATAATAAGAAAAATGGAGCTAATACTTTAAAATAAATTAAACCACTAGTGGTATTATATAATATTTGTAAAATATTTTTGGCAAAAATAAATAATATAATAGTAAATATTAATCCAATTAAAAATGAATAAAATAGACCTTGTTTTAATCTTTTTTTAACCATATAGTTATTATTTTTGGCATGATATTTAGATATTTCTGGGACTAAAGCTGTATTAATGGAAGTTATAAAAAAAGATGGGACTAATAGTAAAGGTAAAGAATAAGCATTATATATTCCATATTCTTTAAT
Source organism: uncultured Bacilli bacterium (assembly GCA_947627995.1). Classification (GTDB taxonomy): domain Bacteria; phylum Bacillota_I; class Bacilli_A; order RF39; family UBA660; genus CANQYE01. Next base: position 12,822 of record CANQYE010000004.1, on the reverse strand, counting down.
TATAAAAGTAGAAGTATACCCAGAAAAAAGCATTAAGTTTGTTAAAATAATGGGCTCAAAAAAATAACCAATATTTCCTATTATTCTTGAAGAAACTGAGGGAAGACTAATTTTAAAAACATCTTTAATGGTAGCAATATCAGGAGTTAAATCTTTTTTTGTTATTTTAAAATTTTTAGGTAAAAAAATTAAAAAAATAATAATTGATACTGTTTCAGAAATTATATTTAGCAGAATTAAACCTAATACCCCTGCAACATCACTAATTTTAATTAGTCGAGGAATTATAATTAGTATTAATAAAATTCTTACAATTTGTTCTACGATGTTTGAAAGAGTATGAGGAAACATTTTTTGTTTTCCAAAAAAATACCCTCTTATTAAGCTGGATAAGGATATAAAAGGTAAAACTAAACTCATTGCTATAATTAAATAATGGGTTTTGGGTTCATTTAGTAATGTATTTGCGATAAATGGACTTAAAAAAATTATAAGTATTATAATAGCTAAATTTAGAAAAATCATAATAGGAAAAATAGAAAAAAATATTTTTGATGATCGAGCTTTTTTTTCGGCTACTAACTTTGATATAGCAATCGGTAATCCTAAAGATGAAAAGGTCACTAATAACGAATAAGTAGGCATTAAAAGCATGTATAAAGAAACTGCATTTTCTCCAATAATTCTTGTGTATGCTATTTTAATTACAAAACCTAATACTTTAGTAATCATGCTACCTATAATTAAAATAATAGTTGATTTTACAAATAAGTTTTTTTTCATATTATACCTCTTTAAAATATATTCATTTTGTAATATAATGAATACATAAATTTAAATTTAGGTGAGAGTATGTTCGTTGATGAAATAAATATAAAATTAATTGCTGGAAAAGGTGGAGATGGTTGTTCATCTTTTCGACGTGAAAAATATGTGCCTATGGGCGGACCAGACGGAGGAAATGGTGGACGAGGAAGCAATATTATTTTTAAAGTGGATAGAAATTTAACTACTTTATTTGATTTGAAATATCAAAAAATAATTAAAGGTAAAAAAGGAGAAAATGGTAAAGGATCTAATCGGCACGGAAAAAATGCAGATGATTTAATTATAAAAGTACCGGAAGGAACTACTATTACGAATATTGATAGTAATAAAATAATAGTAGATTTAGTAAATGATGAGCAAGAATTTATAGTTGCCCATGGTGGAAGAGGGGGACATGGAAATAAATATTATGCAACTCATGATAATCCTGCTCCAAAAATTTGTGAATTAGGAGAGCCTGGAGAAGAGTTATTTGTAAAATTAGAATTAAAGGTATTAGCCGATGTTGGCTTGGTAGGCTTTCCTAGTGTTGGGAAAAGTTCTATTTTAAGTTTAATAAGTGCATCCAAACCCAAAATTGCAGCTTATCATTTTACAACATTAAGTCCCAATTTAGGTGTAGTTCAATTAAAAGATCATCGTAAATTTGTAATGGCGGATTTACCTGGTTTAATTGAAGGAGCAGCATCAGGGGCAGGATTAGGTCATCAATTTTTAAGACATACAAAAAGGACAAAAGTTATAGGCCATGTTATTGATATGGCCGGAGTTGATTATCGTGATCCTATTGAAGATTATGAAAAAATAAATACTGAGCTTTCTCAATATAGTTTAAGTTTAGTACAAAAAAGGCAAATAGTAATAGCTAATAAAATGGATTTGGAAAATGCTAAAGATAATTTAATAAAATTTAAAAATAAATATCCAGACATTGAAATTTGTGAAATAAGTGCGATGACTGGAGCCGGAATTGATGAATTATTAATTAAATTAGCAGATGCTTTAGAAGATGAAAAATTAAAGCCATCAATTAAAAATCAAAATGATGAAGTGGTATTTAAATTCGAAAAAAAAGAACCATTTAAAATAAAAAAAGAAAATGATTTATGGATTGTTTCTGGTAATGAAATAGAAAGATTATTTAAAATGACTCGTTTTGACTTAGATGATGCAGTAATTAGATTTGGTCGTAAACTTCGTCAAATGGGGGTAGAAGAAGAGTTAGAAAAATTGGGTGCTAAAAAAGGCGATGAAATATCTATATGTGATAATATATTTATTTTTAAAGAATAATTTAGGATCTTTTGTCGAAGTTATAGAAAATTAAATTAATATCTGTTACATTACAATTGGTGATAGGAATGGATATATATTATACAAATAAAACATTATATGTAGATTTATTAGATGAAGTAAATGGACATTTAGTAGACAAAATGGATGATAGAGTTTTTAAAATATTAGAAAATTATGACATATCAAATATTGTTATTAATGTATTAAATCATCAATCAAATAATGATATATTTAATAAATTTAGTGATAAATATCATAAAAAATATAATGGTAAATTAATTATTAAATAAATTTTAAGGAAGTGATGTTTTTGAATAAAATTATTAGTATTTTTACTTTTTGTATTTGGTTAGTTTATTTTTATTGTGTCATAAAAGATGCTATTAAAAATAATAAAATTAATAAAAAAACAACTTTGAAAACTTTATTTAAGCAAAATTATAAAAAAGTTTTTAAAATTTTTCCTACTTTTTTAATATTAATATTTATTATATTCTCTTTTTTTCAAAATACTTTAGTTAATAAAATGTTATTTTTTACAATTTGTTTTTATCTTAGTATTGATTTTGCAATTAATAACAAAATAGAATCTATTAGTAACACAATAAAGACAGATAAATTTACGTATGTAATTATATTATGTTTAATATCTTTGCCATTTTTATTTTATTTCTTAACAAGTAAATTAAAATATACTTATATTTGGTTATTTATTTATGCTTATTTTGCATATTTTATAGTAGCAACTATAAAGTTATTAATTTTTAAAATTAATAATAAAAAATAGCTTGTTATTATTCTTTTTTTTTGTTAAAATAAAATGGACTTAAAAAGTCAAAAAACACATATGTGAATTTAATTATCTAGTGCCAAATTGGTGATGGTTATTTGAAACATATGGAAGAAAAAACGAAGGAGGAAATATTATGAATATAGTTTCAATGAGTAATTTACTTGAAGCTGGAGTTCATTTTGGGCATCAAACAAAAAGATGGAATCCTAAAATGAAAGAATTTATTTACACATCAAGAGATGACATATATATTATTGATTTACAAAAAACACAAAAATGTATGGAAATAGCATACGAAAAAATACGTGAAATTGCAGAAAATGGAGGAAGTTTTATTTTTGTTGGAACAAAAAAACAAGCTCAAGATGCATCACGTGATGAAGCTATTCGTTCTGAAAGCTTTTATGTTACTGAACGTTGGCTAGGAGGAACACTTACTAATTTTAGAACAATTAGAAGAAGAATTAAAAGATTAGAAGAAATAGAAACAATGGAAAAAGAAGGAGTTTTTGAAGTCCTTCCTAAAAAAGAAGTTGTCGGAATAAAAAAAGAGTACGAAAAATTAAATAAATTATTATGTGGTATTCGAAAAATGGATAAGTTACCAAATGCTATGATAATTACTGATCCTAAAAAAGAATATAGTGCTATAAGAGAAGCACGTAAACTAAATATTCCTGTATTTGGTATAGTAGATACAAATTGTGATCCAGATGATGTTGATTATGTTATTCCTGGAAATGATGATGCGGTTAGAAGTGTTAAAGTAGTACTAGGAGTTTTAAATAATGCAATTTGCGAAGCAAAAGGGTTAGAATTAGTTGATTATGTAACAGAAGAAGAAAAAAGCAAAAAAAGTGTTATTAAAGAAGAAACAAAAGAAAAAGACGAAATAAAAAAAGAATCAAAAGAAAAAGCAGTTAAAGAAGAAATAAGTGAAAATAAGGTTGATACTAAAACAACAAAAGATTATAGTAAAATGACTTTAGTAGAATTAAAAACTATAGCTAAAGAGCAAGGCATTAAAGGTTATTCAACAATGAAAAAAGCTGAATTAATTGAAAATTTAGAAAAATAGGAGAGATTTTATGATAAGTGCAAGTTTAGTAAAAGAGTTACGTGAAAAATCTGGCGCTGGAATGATGGATTGTAAAAAAGCATTAGCAGAAACTAATGGAGATATGGAAAAAGCTATTGATTACCTTAAAGAAAAAGGTATTGCTAAAGCTACCAAAAAAGAATCAAGAATTGCTGCGGAAGGATTAGCTAATATTTATACAAATGGAAATAAAGCCGTTATTATTGAAATTAACTCAGAAACTGATTTCGTAAGCAAAAATAAAGAATTTATTAATTTATTAGATAAAATTGGGAATGCAATTTTAAATAGCGATGCTAAAACTTATGAAGAAGCACTAGAAGTTTGTACTGAAGATGGAAAAGTTTCTGATTTAATAGTAGCTGCAACTGCTAAAATAGGGGAAAAAATATCATTTAGAAGATGTGAAATTATAATTAAAAATGATGATGAATGTTTTGGAAATTATTTGCATTTAGGTGGTAAAATAGCAGTTTTAACAGTTTTAAAAGGCGGAAATGAAGAAGTAGCTAAAGATGTTGCAATGCAAGCTGCAGCTATGCGTCCTGAATATTTAGTACCAACTGATATTCCAGACGATGTTATTGAAAGAGAAAGAGAAATATTTAAAAATAATGCAATGAATGAAGGAAAACCTGAAGAAATCGCTGTTAAAATGATTGAAGGTAGAATTAAAAAGTTTTATAAAGAAGTATGTTTATCTGAACAAGAATTTATTAAAGATTCCAGTTTGAATGTTTCACAATATATTGCTAAAAATAATGGGGAACTAAAATTAATGGTTCGTTATGAAGTTGGTGAAGGCATCGAAAAAAGAAATGAAGATTTCGCCAGTGAAGTAATGAATCAAATTAATGGGTAATAATGAATCATAAAAATAGAAAAGTAAGAATAGCTATTGATATAACTATGATTCTTGTAGGTATTTTATTAATTATAATATTTTTCTTTTAAAAAGTTCTAAATGAACTTTTTTTTGTAAAGTATTTGTAATATTATTGTTTAGAAAAAAAAATACATGTTATAATAAAAGTAGAAGTGTTTAGGTGATTTATATGAGTAATACTAAAAGGATTGCCAGTATTATTATAATAATTTTTTTATTAGCTTTATTAATTGGTCTGTCATATGCTTATTTTTCATCTTTAATTTCTGGTAATACATCGACAAATAATGTCAGTGTTACTAGTGGAAATTTGATTTTAAATTATACTGATTCTTCTACAATCAATGAAATAAACTTATTGCCAGGGTGGACAACTACTAAAACTATTAAAATTAAAAATACAGGAACTTCTTCTATTACTTATCGTTTATTTTGGCAAAGTTTAACTAATAAATTTGTTGATAAAAATGATTTGGTCTATTCTATAACTTGTTCTTCTTCTTCAGGATCTTGTGCGGGATTGTCACAAACAATTCTTCCTTCTAACACGGGAACAATTATAAATAACCAAACTATTGCTAGTGGTGTAACTCATACATATACAATTACTTTCAAATTTTTAGAAACAAATAATAATCAAAATGATAATGTTGGTGCTTCATTTAGTGGTGTTATTTATGCTGAATAGTAAAAAAATTATTCATGGGTAGAATAATTTTTTATTTTATCTAAATTTTTAAAGTTTAATTTAGCAATTTCTTTTAATTTATTAAGTCCATATTTTTGAACAATTTGATAACCTATTTCATCAACTTTTGGGCCGGCACCTTTTGGTATCTCAATACTTAATTCATCACTAATTTTTTTAAGTTCTTTTAAAAAAATATATCTACTAATAATCGATGAACAAGCTACACTTAAGACTTGATCTTCAGCATGAGTTAAAAAGGTTATATTTTTAGTAATTTCTTTTTGATCTTTTAAATGTTCAAAATATTTTTTAGGATATACAAATTGATCGATAACTATTTTATCAAATACAAAATTATCTTTTTTTAAAAGGGTAGTAATAACTTTATTGTGAAGTATTGCTTTAATTTTGTTCATATTAAACTCGGAATTATACTGAGAGTTATACGTTTTATTATCTAAAATGAAACAAGAATATGGTACTAATTTTATTATTTGGGGAGCAAGTTTAATAATTTTCTCATCTGATATTTTTTTAGAATCTTTTATACCAAGATTTAGTAGTAAATCAGTTTGACTTTTATTAATATAGCAAGCACAAACTACAATTGGTCCAAAGAAATCCCCTGTACCTACTTCATCGCTTCCAATGGATGATATAGTTAATAACTTTTTATTTTTTTCTTTTTTATTTTCTTTTTCTTCTATATTTATTATTCTATTATTTAAACTACGTTCTAAATCAATCCAAATATTAGCATCAATATCTGCCGAAATTCCTTGAAACATTACTTTTCCAGATTCATATAATGTAATAACTGTATCTGCTTCAACAGCTTGGAAAATAGCATAAGGTGGGGTTTTCTTCTTTTTTAAATCCTTATAATATTCAATTATTTTCTTTTTTATATTTTCGCTTGGTTTAAAAACTATAGTCATAAATACACCTCAATATAATTTTATCATAAATAACTTTTAATTTCATCATTGTTATAATATAATTGAACTGGAGGCGCAAATGATAGGATTAAATATATTAGATATAATCATTTTGATAATGTTATTTATAGGTGGATTAATTGGCTTTAAAAAGGGAATAATTAAAAGTTCAGTTTCTTTTATTGGACTTATTATTATAGTAATATTATCATTTTTTTTAAAAAATCCTCTCTCTGTATTTTTTTATACTTATTTACCATTTTTAAATATTATTAAAATATTTAATGAGATTACTATTTTAAATATTTTAATTTATGAAGCTATTTCTTTTTTAATAGTTTTTGCCATTTTATATTTTATTTTCAAAATTATTTTAAGAATAACCGGAATAGTAGATAAAATATTAAAAAGTACACTCGTTTTAACGTTGCCTTTAAAATTGTTAGGATTGATTTTTGGATTATTAGAAACGCTTTTGATAATTATTATTGGATTATTTATGATTAATTCTATAAAGTCAACTAATATTTTAATAAATCAAAGTAAAATAGCTAATGTAATATTGAAAAAAACACCGGTTTTTTCCAAAATAATAGAACCGGAATTAAAAGCTGTAGCAGAAATATATGAATTAAAGAATTGTAAAGATAAAATATCATGTAATCAAAAAGCGTTTATTATTTTATTAAAATATGATATAATTAGCGAAGAAAATGCTAAAAGATTAGTCAACAGAGGTAGCATTAAAATAAATAATATAAATAAAATAATTAATGAAATGAAAGGAAAAGAAAATGATATATTTAAATAATGAAAATTTGGATGATTTAATTACTGATGAATTAGTATTAGTAGATTTTTATGCAGATTGGTGTGGTCCTTGTAAAATGTTGAGTAAAGTTTTAGAAAAAATCGAAGATAAATTAAAAATAATAAAAGTTAATGTAGATACTCATAGTGATTTAGCATCTAAATATGGAATAATGTCGATTCCAAATATTATTTTTTTTAAAAACAAGAAAGTAGTAAAAAGTATAGTTGGCTTTCATAGCGAAGAAGAACTTATGAAAATAATAGATGAGATTAAGTAAAAAGTATTGTTGTATACTTTTTTTTATGGTATAATTACTAAGATAGGGTGATGCTATGAATAGTGTTAATATTTTTTTTGGTAGTTTTTTTGAAGATTGTCTAAATAAATATGCTAATATAAAAAGCAATAAAAAGAATGTAAATGCTAATGAATTTGGTATACACTTTATTGAAATTTTAGATAAGATTTATGATAATGAACTTTTGGGTCCTTTTTTAAAAAAAGATAAAAGTGGTTTTTTACAAATTGTAAAACAATATGGTTTGTTAGAAGGAACATTTAATGATTTTATATTAACTTTTGAAGAACTTGGCGAATGGATGAAAGTAAAAAATAAAACTTATATAATAAGTGATATTGAAAAAAAACTTTTAGATATGTTAATGTTAAAATGTAAATATAATAATTTAGATAGTACTTATTTTAAAAGCTTTGAAAAAGAACTATATGTTCTAACAAATCCACGAAAAATATTTTCTGCATTAGATATTACATATTCTAAGGATCAAAATGCAACAATTAATTATTATAATTTTTTATTAAATTCTATGAATAGAACAAAATTAATTAGAAAAAAGCCAGATTTTTTACCTGATGAATATTATATTAATAATGGTTTAAAATTAGATGAAGTTAAAAATATGGACGACGATACTTTAGCTAAATTAAATGAAACAATATTAACAATTACTGATAATAATAGCGCAAGTAATGGTGGAAGAACAACAACTATATCCGATATGATTACAAAAGTTTTAAAACCACAAGAAGGTAATGCTAGTGGTAGTGGTTTTGTTGATGCTTTACTCCTTACTGGTATTATTGCAACAATTATAATGATTATTGTAGTAATCTGTATATATTTTGGGGTAAAATAATGAAAAATATAGTTATAAATAATCAAAAATATAAGTTAATTGAAAATATAAAAGAAGGATTTGATGAAGAAGTTGTTTTGGAAAAAATAACTGATTACTTTTATGATTATGATTTTATAGTTGGCGATTGGGCTTATGGTAAGATTCGTTTGAAAGGATTTAATAAAGAAGATAATAAACAATTTAATGAAATAAATGATTTTAAAAAAATGAAAGATTATATTAAAAATTATTGTGCTTATAATTGTAGATATTTTATATTAGAAAAAATAAAAGATTGATAATAATCTTTAATATGATATAATATTATTAGAATAGAGGGATATATTCATGAACAATAAATTAAAATTAAGTGATTCAACTGGAACATTTGAAGCTGAACTATTGCGTTCATTTGAACTTGATAATAAAACATATATTATTTATACAAAAAATGAAATAGATAATAATATGTTAAAATTATATGTATCACAAGTTGATGGGAATAGACTTGTGAATGTAGAACAATCAAAATGGGAAGAAATAAAACAATTTATGAGAAATTGGATAAATGGTGTTAACAATGAATAGTAATTATAAAGATATAGAATTAAAAAATTCAAATTATGTAATAAGTGGTACAAATCCAATAGCTGTACCAATCGATGCAAAAGGAAAAATATTATATTTAGTTTCCCAAAAAGAACCAGTAATTCCTAATCCAGCTGAATTTAGTGAACCTAATTTTATTCCTAATACACCAATAATACCTGAAGCACCATCTAATGATAAAATTGAGGATACGGCCGTAATAAATCCATTTGGAAATACTCCAGATGAGTCTAATTTTTCAGTTAATAAACCGGTTGAAAATAAGAATTCTGAATCGATGATTAAATCAACATCTCAAAATGTAAATATTAATCAAACAGGAACAATGAAAACGTTAGATATTCCAGATAATTTAGCAGCATTATCAGATGATGAATTAGTTAGAACTTTAGAAGATGCTAAAACTTTAGTAGAAGAATGTATAATACCGACAATGAATATTGTTAGTAGTGAACTTGGAAAATACATATTACTAGCAAAAGAACAAAAAGAACGTCAACAAAGTCAAATCGAGCTATATAATAAAGGACAAGAAGCTATTAATAATAACATCAATATGGATAATACATTTAATCCATTTAAAAAAGCAGCTTAATCATAAAAGTTGTTTTTTTTTATATAATTTATTGAGGGATTATATGAAAAAAATAATTGAGGCTAATTATAATTTAAAAATAACAAACTTAGAGAATATAAATGATATATATTATTTTTTTTATAATTTTGAAAAATATTACTTTGTTCCATATAAAAGACCCATAGAAGATTTAGAAGATATTTATAATATAGCTAATGAACTATTATTAAAAAAAATCCCTAGTCATATCCTTATTTTAAATAATAAAAATTATTTAATAACAAATGTAAATGATAAAAATTATATATTGTTTAAAATATTAATTGACGAAAAACAAGAGTTAAGTTTATTTGATATTATTAAAATTGAATCAAAATTAAAAGTAGAGAATAAAAAAAGTAAACTTTATCGTAATAACTGGGGTAAACTATGGAGTGAAAAGATAGATTATTTTGAATATCAAATTAGTAGAATGGGTAAAGAAAGGAAAATTATAGCTAATAGTTTTAGTTATTATATTGGGTTAGCAGAAAATGCAATTGCTTATGCAAATGAAACAGTTAATGAAATTCCTGCCGACTTTAATCCTATCTTAACATTATCACATAAGCGTATTTTTTCGCCGAATTATGCACTTAATTTTTTTAATCCATTAAGTTTTATTATTGATTTAAATGTTCGAGATATTGCTGAGTATATTAAGTATAGTTTTTTTAATAAAGAATTAATTTGGAATGAAGTAGAAAGTTTTTTATTAAAATTTCCAATGGATACTTATGCCTCTAGGATGCTTTATGCAAGATTACTTTTTCCTTCATATTATTTTGATTGTTATGAAAAAATTGTGAATAATGAAGCAAATGAAGAAGAATTATTTAATATTACAGATTTAGTTGATGATTATGAAATTTTATTAAATAAAATATATAATATTTTAAATAAAAAAAATCCAATTCCTAAAATAGATTGGATAAATTAAAATTCAACATTGATAATACCTTTAACTTCTGGTACTTGTTCTTTTATATTTTCAAGTATACCATTTTCTATGGTCTCATTTTTGTAAATACAATGTTGACAATGACCATATAATTTTATGTAAACATAATTCTCTTCATATTTTATAAACTCAATATCTCCGCCATCTCCATTTAAATATGGTCGAATTTCTTCAATTATGGCTTTAATTTTTTCTGTATTTTTCATTTTATCACCAAATAAATTATACCAAAAATGTTTAATTACATCAATATAAGTGATATAATTATATAGAGGTGGATTATGAAAAAATATAAAGTAGGAGAGGTAATAAAAGGTATAGTAACAGGTATAGAAAATTATGGTATTTTTGTAAATATAAATAATGAATATACTGGTTTAATACATATTTCAGAAATTTCATCAGGATTTGTTAAAAATGTTTCTGATTACGTAAATTTAAATGAAGAAATAACAGCTAAAATTATTGAAATAGATGATGAACAAAAAAAATTAAAATTATCAATTAAAGATTTTGAAAAAAATAGCATTGACGAATCAATAAATGGCTTTAGTCCTTTAGCAGAAAAATTACCAATATGGATTGAGGAAAAATTAAAACAATTCAATAATGAATAAGAAATTGGTAAAAGAAATTTAAAATAAACTATATTTATATATTTTTGATTCTTTTCCAATTAGGGAAATTGCTATTTAAATAATCAATAGCTTTTTGTTTGAAATTATTAGCAATTATTTTATCTTTTTGATATTTTTGCTGTTTAATATAATTGGTTAAACTGCGGATTATTTTAATTTCTACATATTCTTTTATTGAATCATAATAATCTAATTTTTTTAAGAATTGTAATTTTTGATTATTAATTTCAATAATATCAAAAACTCTTATATCCATAGCTGTTGATTCACTTTTATCTCTTACTAAATAATAATTAAATTTATCTTCTACCATCCCAATTTTTTTAGCTTTTGCTAGTATTTTTACACAAACAATGGCATCTTCATATTTTAAATTTTCTGGAAATCTAACATCTTTAGAGAATAAAGATCTTTTATAAAGTTTATTCCAAGGTGCTGAATTTATTTCTAATAAAAGCTTTGGACAATCTTTTAACGAAGTGTTTTTAAAATAGGGGATGGTAAAGTTAGGATTTATTTCTTCTAAAACTCCATTTTGTTTTTCTAGCAATTTATGAAATCTGCATACAACTAAATCTAAATCATCTTTTTTAGCTTTTTTGTACATTTTTTCAAACATATTTATATCAACAAAATCATCACTATCTATAAAAGCAATATATTCTCCTTTAGCTTTTTTCAATCCTAAATTTCTAGTGTATCCAATTCCTTTATTGACTTTATTATGAATAATATTTATTTTTTTTATATTTTTATATTTATCTAATATTAATTTTGAATTATCAGGACTACAATCATTTATAATTATTATTTCTATATCTTCTAAAGTTTGATTAATTAAACTATCTATGCATTTAGATAAATATTTAGATGTGTTATAAACGGGAACAATAACTGATACTTTTATCATTTTTTATCACCTCAGATCTATTAATATTATAACACATATGAGTTTTATATTTTATAAGATTTTAAAATTGATTAAGACTCTTAAATATTAAGGAATCTAGCTATTTTTTAATAAAATGAAAATTAAGCCACACTAAAAAATTTATGTGCGATATTTCTGAAAAAGAAATAAACGATAAATAAGGAGAGTAAAATTATTGTATAATAAAAACCCCCTATTTATGGGAGTTCATTTTCATAATGGTGCCCAAGGCCGGACTTGAACCGGCACGGGATTTGACTCCCGCAGGATTTTAAGTCCTGTGCGTCTACCTATTCCGCCACTTGGGCAGGCACTGCTTTTCTAATTTAATTAGACAAGCTATTAGAAGTATATCGCAAAAAATAAATTTTGACAAGTGTTTTTAGCAAATATTTTTTTTAATATATGTAAAAAATTTTATTTTTATATTAAGGTTGACTTTTAAAATATCAATGTGATATAATCAACTTGTCGTTATAAAAATGATACTGGAGGAATACCCAAGTCTGGTTGAAGGGACTGGTCTTGAAAACCAGGAGGTCGGGTAACCGGCGCAGGGGTTCGAATCCCTTTTCCTCCGCCA
>CANQYE010000003.1 GCA_947627995.1 uncultured Bacilli bacterium | reverse complement strand
AAAACAATTAAAAGTAAAATTATAAATACTGATAAAAATATGATTTTTGATAATTGCAAAGAAGCAGCTAAATGGTGGTACTTATCCTACTGAACAATTAAAAAATGCTGTAATTCCTGAAGATAAGGAATTAGTAAAAAATGAAAATGGTACTTATTCTATAGTTGATAAAAAAGCTGATTTCACTAAATTAGATGAAGCTATTAATAAAGCAAAAGAAGCTTTAAAAGAAAAAGAAAAATATACAAAAGAGTCTATTAAGACATTAGAAGAAGCTTTAAAAGCTGATAATGAAGATTTAAGAGCTTTAAAAATTGCTAATCAAGATTTAGTTGATAAAGTAACAAAAGCTATTAATGATGCAGTTGCAGGATTAAAAATTAAAGATGTTAAAGAAGAAAATCCTAACACATATGATGCTGGTATGTCTTATATGGGACTTGCATTATTAAGTTTTGGAACAATGATTGCTTTAATTAAGAAATTAAGAAATAATTAATTAAGTATAAAGACGAAGTTAAATTGACTTCGTCTTTTTTGTTTAATTGCTTTTAATCTAATAGTAGGTAATATATGAATAACAATTTTTTAATAGTAAGAAAACAATAAAATAATAAACATGTATTTGAGAGTAGAATAATATAATAACTAAACTAAAGGTAACATAATTTATATGAAGAAAATGAAAAAATAATAATCGATAGACTTGCTATGTCTAATCGATAATAAAATAATTTAATATAAAATGAACATAGCTTAACTATAAATTATTTACTATTTTTAATATATTTTTTTATACATTTAATATTTTTTTGTGATGGTTTATCATTATAATGATAATACATGCTAAAGAAATTATCGAATTCATCATTTTTAGAAGATGCATAGTATTTAAAATTTGGAACAAATTCTTTCATAACAATTTTAAAAAAAATAATGGATGTTCTGTGATTACCATCAAAAAATGGCTGATATAATTGTATAAGTGAGATGACATTAATTATACTTGCTATATTTATTTCTTTTTTATTAAGCTCAAGCATTTTAAAAATTTCGTTTTCTATTAATTTAATTACTTTTTTGTTTTTTCTAATTCCTAAATTACAAAATAAATTATTTATTTTTTTAAGAGTTTCAATAGGATTATCATGATTTATCTCGCAATTAAAGTTGTTATATAAACTATAAAAAAATTTATCATACATAATTTTCAATCCTTTGTGGTATATTATACTTTTTTTAATCATTTGTGTAAAGTACTTTTAGGATAAATATTATTTTTGAAAAATCTTAAATTAAATAAAAAGAAAAATTCAATTTTTTTAAATATTTATTATAAAGGATAATATAAAAAAATTGATATTTTTCATAACATGATATATTATATATGCATTGGAGGAATTATGTTATTACATACAAAAGATAAAAAATTTTTTATTTCAAGTTTAGGAATTAAAATAAGTGATGATTCATATGAAGGTAATGTCTATAGATATCAAGATAATAATTATGATTTGGCCATAAAAAAATTTTATGAATTATATTTGCGAAGTCAAAATATAAAATATATTGAATATTTAAATATCTTACTTTCTAAAATTAAAACTACAAATATATTGGTTCCAAAATATATACTCTATAATGAAAAAGAAAAATTTAGTGCGATTGCTACTGATTATAAAAAAGATACATATAGGGATGGTAATATAATAGATATGGCAATGTCTGATTTTATGAATAATATTTTCCGCCTTATAAAAGATATAGATAAAATTAGCGAAAAAAATATTCTATCCATGGATGTAGATACTCATAATATTATTTACGATAAAGAAATTTTTATTAATGATACAGGGGCTTTTATAAATGTAGAATCGGATAGTAGTTCTTTTTATAAAAAAGCTAATAGAAGGGCTATATATACGTTAATTAAACAAATTATATCTGAGCAAGTTCCATTTGTTTCTAAGTCATGTTCTTATGATGAATTTTTAGATAATTTAACTGCTAGATATGAATATTATGCCAGAAATGTAGATGTCGAAGATTGTTTTTTGGAATTTGTAGAAAAAGATGCAGGAAATACTAAATATCTAAAAGATTATATAATTAAAAGATCAGTTTTTTAAAAACATTTATTAATAAAAAAACTCTTATAAAAAGAGTTATTTTTTTATGGCGGAGAAGGAGGGATTTGAACCCTCGCGCCAGTTACCCGACCTACACCCTTAGCAGGGGCGCCTCTTCAGCCTCTTGAGTACTTCTCCAAAAAAGCTTGCAAACTAATTTTACAATATTTATTATTATTAGTCAAACTTTTTTATTCATACATTTCTTTTTTTATTGCATCAATATTTTGCTTTGCTAATGTCAAATAATTAGTTTCATTTTTTCTTTCATTTTCTGTAAGGTTTGTCATAGTGTAAAAAGCAAAAGTTTCAACATTAGTTTCATTTTTAATTTCTTTTATTATATTATTATCTTCTTCACCTTGTTTAGTAAAAATAATTTTTATAACACCTTCGTTTATTAGTCTTTTTACTTTTCGTATTGTTGTTTGATCTACGTTTGTTGTTTCGTCTAAACAAATTACTTCAAAACCATATTTTGCTAAATAATTAAACATTTTATTACTTGTTATTATAGTTTTATTATCAGAAGTTTCTGCGATAATTTTAAGTTCTGCATCTATTTCTGATAAGGATATTTTCAATTTATTGTAATTTTTATCTATTTCTTCTTTAACATATTTATTTGAAATATATTCCTTTAAACTATTTTTAATATTTTGGGCCATCATTAAATAATTAGCTGGTGAGATCCATAATTCTTCAATGGAATTTGTATATTCTAGTCCTTGGGTAACATCGATAATTTTTAAATCATTATTTTGATTAATTAATTTAGCAGCAATATTTTTTTCGTTTGATAAACCATTATATACAAATATTTTAGCTTTACTAAAATCTTTTATTTGTTTACTTGTTAAATTATATTTTTCTACATTAATTTCATTAGGATAGATACTTTTTACTTCTGAGTTGTAGCCATATAAACTATCTACTAAAAATTCTATAGGATAAACAGTAGTTACTATTTCAATATCTTCTAAATCATCACGCTTAAAACATCCTGCTGTTGTTAATAAAATTAAAGTAAATATCAGTATATTAAAAAATTTTTTCATTTTTCCTCCTTGATTGGCAGTGGATCATATCCATAGCTACCTAATGGATTACATTTTATAATCCTTTTAATTCCTAATATAATTCCTTTTATAAAGCCATATTTATTTAATGCTTCAATCATATATGCAGAACATGTCGGATAGTATCTACATCTTGTATGTGAGTGAAGTGGTGTAATCTGATATATATATATTAAACCAATTAAAACATATTTCATTATATCACCTTTTTAATTTTAACATACTTTTAATAATTTTTAAATTTATTTTCGCAATTTAGTTTATATTTTGATATAATAGATGCTATAAGGGTGAATAAAATGTTAGAAAAATTAAAAAAGTTTGGAATAATTATTAATAATAAACAACTAATCGATGAGGCGCTTACTCATAGCTCATTTGCAAATGAACATAATTGTCGAAGCTATGAAAGATTAGAGTTTTTAGGAGATGCCGTTTTAGAAGCTGTAATTAGCGAATATTTTTATCAAGAAAAAAATTTAGATGAAGGAAAAATGAGTAAAATAAGAGCTAGTTTTGTATGTGAAAAAGCATTGTGTTTTTATGCTAAAAAAAATGAATTTGATAAATATATAAAGTTGGGAAATGGACAAGAAAAAAAAGATTCAATAATTGCCGATATTTTTGAGAGCATTATTGCTGTGATATATTTAGATTGTGGCTATGATAAAGTTCATGATTTTATTTATAAAATCATTGTTCCTTATATAAAAAAAGATTATTTATTTTTTGATGATTATAAATCATTGCTTCAAGAAATGACTCAAACTACAAAAAAAACGCTTAATTATAAAGTAATCAAAGAAACAGGACCAGCTCATGATAAATTATTTAAAGTAGAAGTTATTATTGATGGATTAATTTATGGTATAGGAAAGGGAAAAAGTAAAAAAGAGGCGGAACAACAAGCGGCTTTTAATGCCCTTAAAAAACAAGCAAAATAGGTGATGAAATATGAAGTTAATTAAAATTTGTGCCAACGGCTTTAAATCTTTTGCTGATAAAATTGAACTTAATATTGATTTTGGTATAACTGGGATTGTAGGTCCAAATGGAAGTGGAAAAAGTAATATAGTTGATGCTGTTCGTTGGGTTTTAGGAGAACAATCGGTTAAAGCACTACGTGGTGATAATAACATGAGTGATGTTATATTTTCTGGAAGTAAGTCAAGGGATGAAGCAAAACGTTGTTATGTAGCTTTAACTTTTGATAATTCTGATCATTATTTAAAAAGTGATTTTGATGAAATTGAAATTAAAAGAGTTTTATATAAAACAGGTGAAAATGATTATTATTTAAATAACACTAAAGTTCGCCTTAAAGATATAATTGACTTATTTATTGATAGTGGAGCTAGTAGAGAAAGCTTTAATATTATTTCTCAAGGTAATGTTAAGGACGTTATTAATTCTAAAGCTATAGATCGAAGAATAATTTTTGAATCAGCAGCTGGAGTTTTGAAATATAAAAAGAAAAAAGAAGAATCTTTACGTAAACTTGATAAAACAAAAGATAACATTGATAGCTTAGATTTATTGATAAATGAAGTTAACATGCAAGTTACTCCATTAAAATCACAAGCAGAAAAGGCAAAAAAATATAATGAATATTATGAAGAGTTAAAAAATACAGAAATAGGTCTATTAATTTATGATATCGAACATTTAAATGAAGAATATATTAACGCAAAAGAACAGCTAGAAACTTTAAAAGATAAGATTTTATTAATAGAAAACGAAAATTTAAAAGACAATACTAAAATTGAACAAATAAAACTTAAAAATTTAAAAATTGATGAATTGATTTCTGAAAAAAGTGAAGAGATAATTAAATTAAATAAAGTAATTGAAGAATTAAAAAGTGAAAAACAACTTACTTTAGAAAGACAAAAATATAAGGTTGATGATATTAAATTACAAAACAATATTATTTCGTTAAAAGAAAAAGTTTTGGAAAATGATAATAAAATAAATAAAACAAAATTAGAAATTAATAAAGTTAATAAAGAATTAGATAACTTATTATCTTCGTTGGATGAAACGAATGGGGAAAATGATACTATTATAAATAATTTAGCTATTTTAAAACAGAAAAATATGGAATTAGATAAAAATATGATTAATATAGAAAATAAAATTGATATTATTTCCAATAACATAGCAAATAATTCTCGAGTTCCGTATGCCGTTAAAGCTGTATTAGAAAATAAATTTTTAAAAGGGATTCATAATACAATTGGCAATATTATAAAGTCTGATCCTATTTATAATATAGCTTTAGATACTGCTTTATCTGTAGCTACTAATTTTATTATAGTTGATACAATGAATGATGCTAAAAATGCTATTGAATATATTAAAAAGATTAAAGCAGGTAAAGCAACTTTTTTCCCAATTGATATTATAAAAGCACGTTATATTGATGATAAAATTTTAAATAAAATTAATAATTTATCAGGTTTTATAAGTGTTGCTTCAGATTTAGTACAAGTTGATAAAATATATGAAAATATTATTAAAAACCAATTAGGTAATGTTATTATTGTAGATAACTTATATAATGGTAAAATTATTGCTGAGACTATAGGGTATCGTAATAAAATTGTTACTTTATCTGGGGATACAATTAATGCTGGTGGCTCTTTAACAGGAGGATTTAATAAAGCAGCTAGTGTTATAAACGATAAAAAAGAATTGCAAGAATTGCAACAAAAACAAATTTTATTGCAAAATAAAAAATTATCTCAAGAAGAAGAAGAAAAAAATATTATAAATCAAAATAATGATTTAAATGAAAAAATAGTAGAATTAAATAAAAATATATCTATAAAAAAGGAAATTATTTTTCAAAAAGAGCAATTTATTAATTCTTTAGAAGAAGAAAATAAAAGTTTAAATTTAGAATTATCAGGAATAAATTCTTTAGTACATAATAATACAGATAAAGAGCTTGATAAGATAATGAATGATTATTATGAATTTAAGAAAAAAGTAGAATCAAAAGAAATTGAATTAAATGCATTAAAAAATGAAAAAGATGAAAATTTTTTGCTGTTAACTGAGGAAGAAAAAAGCTCTAAAATGCGAAATTCTAAATATTTTGAATTACAAAATAATCTTAAAAATTTAGAAATTAATATTAGTAAAACTGAGATCAGACTTGATAATTGCTTAAATAATTTAAATGAAGAATATAATATGACTTATGAAAAAGCTAAAGACAATTATTTGCTTATAATTGATGTTAAAGAAGCAAGAGAAAAAGTACAAGAATTAAAGAAAAAAATTAAATTATTGGGTGAAGTAAATTTAGCAGCAATAAATGAGTATGAACGAATTAATTCAAGATATGAATTCTTAAATAAACAAAGAGATGATTTAGTTATTTCATTGGAAAAATTAAATAATATAATATCTGAAATGGATGAGATAATGGTAGAAAGATTTAAAAATACTTTTAAACTGATTCGAAATGAATATAAAAATATTTTCAAAAAATTATTTAAAGGTGGAGAAGGGGATTTAATTCTAACAAATCCAGATAATATTTTGGAAACGGGAATTGAAATTATTGCAGAACCTCCTGGCAAAAAAGTCTCTTCTATCGCATTGCTTTCTGGAGGAGAAAAAACATTGACTGCACTATCATTATTATTTGCAATTATTAATGTCAAAACAGTCCCTTTTTGCATATTAGATGAAGTAGAAGAATCATTAGATGAGGCCAATGTTGATGTTTTTGGCAAATATTTGAATTCGTTAAAAAATAATAGTCAATTTATTATTATTACACATAAGAAAAGAACTATGGAATATGCTGATACGTTATATGGTATAACTATGCAAGAAAGTGGGGTATCTAAATTAGTTTCTGTTAAACTTAATGATTTAATTTAAAAAAAGTATCTTTATTACAGATACTTTTTTTAAATTTTAGTAGGCTAAGTATGCTATAAATGATATTAATGTAGCTAATACCATTATAATAAGTATTGCCCAAGTTCCAATTTTTTTACTTTTTTTATTCATATTTGTCACCACATAAATAATTTATCATAATTTATAATTTAAGTAAATATATTTATATTGGTGATATAATGAAAATGATTAGGACAAGCATTAAAAATAATAAAAAAATAGTATTGTTTTTATTTACTATTTTTTTAGTAGCCGTCATTTTTGGAATTATATTTTATATAAAACAAGAAAATATTATAAAAAATAATATTTCTGATATTTTAAAGGATTTTACATTAAATCTAAATAAATGTCGAATTAATTTTATTTTAGTACATGTTTTAACAATATTAATTATTTTTACTTTGTCTATTACATTAATAGGGCTTGTATTTTCTATATTTTATTTTTTTTATGAATCTATGACTATTGGATTTATTATCGCAATTTTTACAACAAATTATGGATTTAGTGGTCTAGTCTTTTCTTTAATTTATATTATGGCTACAAAAATATTTTTTATATTAATATTATTTTACATTTATGCACTTACTTTGAAAATAGATAAAAAAATTATTTATAATTTATTAACCAAATCTAATGAAACTTTAAACTCAATATTTAAAAATACTTTTAAAAAATTAATAATTTTAATTATAATATTATTGATTAATGACTTATTTATTTATTTTTGTGGTAGTAAAATACTTGATTTATGTAGTTTTTTATTAAAATAATTGTTATAATAATGCTGGTGAGAAATATGAAAATTTGCATTGGAATGAGTGGGGGAGTTGACTCTTCGGTTGCTGCTTATCTTTTAAAAAAAGAAGGTTATGAAGTGATTGCTTTGTTTATGAGAAATTGGGATTCAGCTTTAAATAATGATATTTTAGGTAATCCAAACATAAACAATAATATATGTCCGCAAGAACAAGATTATAATGATGCATTAAAAGTTTGTAAACAATTAGATATTCCGTTATTTAGAGTTGATTTTATAAAAGAATATTGGGACAATGTATTTTCTTATTTTTTAAATGAATTAAAATTAGGGCGAACTCCTAATCCTGATTTAATGTGCAATAAATATATAAAATTTGATCTTTTTAAAAAAGAAGCTAAAAAATTAGGGTGCGATATGATAGCTACTGGACATTATGCTAGAAATATAAATAATCATTTATTTAAAGGAATTGATCAAAATAAGGACCAATCATACTTTTTAGCCCAAATAAGCAAAAAACAACTTGAAAATGTATTATTTCCTGTTGGTTCATTAACAAAAGAAGAAGTGCGAAATATTGCTAAAAATTTAAATTTAGAAACGGCATTAAAAAAGGATTCAACTGGTATATGTTTTATTGGTGAAAGAAATTATCAAAATTTTATTCAAAATTATTTAAAACCTAACCCTGGTAATATAATTGATATAGAAACAAGAAAAGTTATTGGAAAACATAAAGGTCTTATGAATTATACTATTGGGCAACGAAGAAATGTTGGTATTTCTGGATACGATAAAAGGCATTATGTAGTTGGAAAAAATTCAATAAAAAATGAACTATATGTAGCATTTGGAGATGATTCTAAATATTTATTTTCTGATGAATGTATTATTGATAATATAAATTTTATATCAGAAAAAAGGCCTGAGAAATGTAGTGCAAAATTTAGATATAGAGGAGAAGATTACCCAGTAACATTAAAATATATCAACGATAATGAAATAAAAGTTTCTTATAATAATGTTAAAGCTGTAACACCAGGACAAGCTTGTGTTTTATATGATGATCAAGAATGTTTAGGTAGTGGTATAATTAAAGAAGTTAAAAAAAATAATAAAAAAGTATGGTATATAAATTAATTTTAAATTGCAAACAATATTTTCTTATGTTATTATAACTAATGCACATATAAGTTTTATTAGTTTAATATATTTTTTATTAAATTAATTGTTAAGAAGAGGAGATAAAATGAATAAAGAAATAAGTCAACAAACAGAAAAGATAATTAGGGTAGGTAGTGTTTATTTCATTAAAATCGAACAATCATAAAAAATACTTAGTTGTAAAAATAGGCACAGATAAAGATCCAAATATTGAAACTTTTAATATACCTAAGAAAAATTTAAATGAAATTGACGAAAAAATAATAGAAAATATTGATTGTATTAAAACAATTTCTATTCCTAAAGCAGGATTAAGCAATAGAGTAAGAGTTTTAGATATTACTGCTACGGATGAACAAGTTAATTATTTACTTGAAAAACATGATAAATTTATTTATGGTTTATATGGAAGTAATAAAAAATATTTAAAATTAAAACAAGAAGTTCAAAAATATAAAGAGGCAGTAGAATATTTTGAAAATAATTTATTTTCTAAACTATTAAATAATTGTGAAAGTGATAATATATCTGCTGCAAATGAAACAGCAACAATTATATATTTATATAAAAAAATTTATGGTGAAGCAAAATATAATGAATTATTAAATATGGCTCATAATATTTCTGATTTTACTTATTTAATGTACACAGCTAATTTTGATATAGATAGTATGATGATAATTTACTTAATAAATCATAATATAGTGCCACGATATATATTAAAGAAACGAGAAAGTAAATTTCAACCAGATCCTGCATATATAGATGTTGTAAAAAAACAAAAATATTATTCATCTTCAATTAATAGAGAAGTAGAAAAAATGAAGAAACAAGGATACAGTATTATTAAAATAATAGAAATATTATCATCACTAAATAATAATGCAAATGTTATTAATGAGTTTACAACTCGTGAAAAATTAATTGCTGAAAATAATGAAAGAACAGCAGCTTTAAGAAAGAAATATAAATAACTAATTTTATTATCATAATATATTAAAAAAAGAACTATTTTATAGTTCTTTTACTTTTACTTGACATGTAATTGCGTATTAATATATAATTATATTGTAAAATGAAAGGTAGATAATATATAATGAAAAGATTAAATGATTTATTACAAGAATTAGGAATATCTAAGGTAAGATTAGCAAAATATTTAGGAGTTTCGCGCCAAATGGTATATAATTATTTAGAATTAGATGCGCTTAATAAATGGCCTAAAGAAAAGAAATTATTATTATTGAAACTTTTAGATATTGAAGATGATGATGAAGGAACAATTTCGTCAATAAAAATTACAACAGAATATTTAATGCAAGTGGAATCTAGATTAAATCAAGGAGTTAAGCTAAGTGCTGATTTAGATAATTATTTTGATTTAAAAGGTTTAAAAAGTGAAGAACAGACTCTTATAACTGATATAACTTGTTTATTAAAAGAAAAATTTTTAGAATCTGATAACAATGATATTCGAGAAGAAAATTATTTTGCATTTTTGTATTTATATCATATTTTACAATCTATGGATAATGTTCCTGAAATTAAATATATTTTTGGTTATCTTTCTAAAACTACTGGATTTATTGATCCTAATGAATATAAATTTAATGAAGATAAACAATTTATATTTGAGGGAATTGTCCACTCTGCTCTAACATTATATAATAGTGGGGGAGCAAGCAAAAGTAAGTTAATAGACTCTCATAAACGTTTTGTACAAGAAATAGAACAAAAAAAAGAAGAAGCCCTTAGCCGAACTCAACAATTAAATACATTTAAAATACAGGCTTTAAAGGAATTAAATTACACTGAATTAAATGAGTCAAATGCTATAGAAGTATTTGAAAAAATTGCTGAAATTCAATCAAGAAAAGTATAATATATAATAAGAATTTTCTTGATTTTTTATTATATTTACAACTTCTCATAATATATATTATGTTAACCAATACAATTTTAAATTAAGATATAAAATGATTAATTATTATTAATATTGCGCCTACTAAAATTCCTAGTAAAACCATTTTATCTTTTTTATATGATAATGCTTCTTTTAAAAGTTCATTTATTGATAACGTTATCATTATTCCTGCAACAAACAATAATACATAACTAATTGTTATCATTGATATATATTTACTTAAAAATAAATATGCTATTATTGCTCCTAAAGGTTCTGATAATCCAGATATTAAAGTGTGTTTTATAGCCTTTGCTTTAGAATTAGTAGCATAATATATTGGTATTGCTATTGCAATGCCTTCTGGTATGTTATGCATCATAATAGCTATTCCTAATGTTATTCCTAAGTTTAAATCCTCATAGGCACTCATAAATGTAGCAATACCTTCCGGAAAATTATGAAGCATTAGTGCTAACATTGATAAAATTCCTATACGGTATAAATTACTGCTATCTTTTTTCTTTTTATTTTTTTCAATTGATTTATTTAATTTATTTGTTAAATAATAACCGATTAAAAAACATATTATTGCAATAATAGTTCCTATAAGAAAATTAAATCTTTTTATAATAGTAAAATACGAATTAGGTATTAAATCTGTGATTGATACACTTATCATTACTCCTAAAGAAAAACTTAAACAAAAAGCAATAAAACTTTGAATATTATTTTTTTTAATATGTAAGAAAACTAAAAAACTTCCTAAAATAGTTGATAATCCTGCAATAGTTGAAATTAATAATGGATATACTATTTTCATAAAAGTCCCCCACTCTTTATTAATATATAATATAATTTTTAAATTAATTTTATTACATATTATATAAAGCTTGTTGGCTTATTTAAAAATTAATTAATTAAATTTTTGAAATTAATTGGATTATTGGAATTTATTACCAATTTTTTATTGTTTCTTGGATCAATTAGCTCTATTTTGCTAGCATGCAAACATAATCTATTTATTAGTTTGCTTTTTTTATCATATTTAACATCACCTATAATTGCATGCCCTATTTCACTAAGATGAGCCCTTATTTGGTTTTTTCGACCAGTTTTTATATTGATTTTTAGTAAAGATAGATTATTTGTACTTTTAATTACATTTATTTCCGTAATGGCTTTTTTGCCTGTATTAGAAGAATATACTTTTTTAAACTTATTTTCTTTTAGAAAAGTTTCAATAGTCATATTTTTATTAACTTTACCTTTTACTAATGCTATATATTCTCTTTTTGTGACAATGTTATTCCAATTTTTTTGTAAAAGATTTTGAATTCTTTTATTTTTAGCAAAAATTAAAACGCCTGATGTATCTTTATCTAAACGATGTATTACAAAAATTTTAGCATGCGGGTTATTTAATTTTAAATAATCGCTCACTTTTCTATAAGCTGTTTCTTGTTTTTCTTTTTCAGTAGCTACTGATAATAACCCTTCTTTTTTATCAATAGCAATTAAATCTTTATCTTCATATATAATATTTAGGTCCATTTGTGCTTCTTTTTTATTGTGTAATATAGTAATTGTATCACCTTTTTTAATAATTATATTAGCATTTGTAATTATTCTATTATTTACTAAAATACTTTTATGATTTATATAGTTTTTTATTGTTTTCTTTTTAGCAGCTGTTTTGTATTTTTGTAATATATTAATTAGTTTATCGTTATCTTTTGCTATAAAAACTTCTGTTTTTTTAATTATATAAATTCCTCCTTTAAACCAAATATTACCATAAAACTTATGAATTTAAAATAAAAATAAATCCATAATAATAATGGGTGGTGATTACAATGAGTAAAGCAAATAGTAAAAATTCAAATCAAGCTAGAAGCAATTCAAAAAATCAAAGCAGAAACAATGCTAATAGTTCAAAAAATAATTCAAAAAATAATGCAAAATCAAATTCAAAAAATCAAAGTAAATAATTCTTAAATATTATTTATAGGTTATGACTATGAGGGTGTTTCTCATAGTCTTTTTTTATTTTTTCATTAACTAAATGAGCATATATTTCGGTAGTAGATAAATCGCTATGTCCTAATAATTCCTGAATTATTTTTAAATCTGCTCCATTATTTATTAGATGTGTAGCAAATGAATGCCTTAAAATATGTGGTGAGATATTTTTAGTTATTCCTTTTTTAATTCCTAAATTTTTAATTAATTTAAAAAATGATTGTCTAGATAATTTATTTCCTTGATAGTTTATAAATAAGTATTCACTATTTTTATTTTTTAATATTTTTTTTCGATAATTTTCAATATAAATTTTTATATATTTTAAAGCAACATCCCCGAAAGGGACAATTCGCTCTTTATTCCCCTTCCCCATAATTCTAATTATAGCTTCATTTAAATCGATTTCATAATATTTTAAATTTAGTAGTTCACTAACCCTAATTCCAGTAGCATACATTAACTCTAGCATTGCTTTATCACGGTAGTTAAAAGCGTTGTTTAATTCTATATCAAGGAGTTTATTTACTTCTTCTACAGTTAAATATTTTGGTAAAGTTTTCGGCTTATGTGGGATAGATATTTTATTACATGGATTTTCTGTAATTATTTTTTCACTTTCTAAAAATTTATAAAATAAATTAATTATTGAAATATAATGGATAATCGTTAAAATACTTTTTTTTTCTTTATATAAGTGTTCTATAAAAGATTCTATATCTTGATGATTAATTTTTTTATAATCTTTATTATTTGTAAATTCAGTAAATATTTTTATATCATTTAAATATGATGAGATTGTTGCTTTACTAAGTACTCTTTCATAGTTTAGATAATCAATATAATTATCCAAAATAGTTTTATTCATATGATTCCACCATTAAAATTATAACATAAATATTGGAAAAAATGAAAGAATACGATATAATTTTAATAGGTGAAAAATATGAAACTTTTAGCAAATGAATTAAGACCGAAAAAATTAGAAGATATTATTGGGCAAAAACATTTAGTAGGTCCTAATAAAGTTATATTTAATTTAATTAAAAATAAGAAATTATTTTCAATAATATTGTATGGTAAACCTGGTACAGGAAAAACTAGTATTGCAAATGTTATAGTAAATGAATTAGAACTAAAATATAAATTTTTAAATGCAGTTGTCAATAAAAAATCTGATTTTGATATAGCAATTGAGGAAGCAAAAATGCATGGCGAATTAATATTAATTGTTGATGAGATACATCGAATGAATAAAGATAAACAAGATATATTGTTACCATATATTGAAAGTGGATTAATAATCTTAATTGGTCTTACTACATCTAATCCATATCATTCTATTAATCCTGCTATTAGGAGTAGATGTCAAATATTTGAGCTTCATGATCTTAGTATAGATGATATAACTACTGGGCTAAAAAAAGCTAAAGAAAAATTAAAAAATATAAAAATAGGTAATGAAGAATTGAAATATATTGCAAATTGTTCGGCTGGGGATTATCGTAATGCATTGAATTTATTGGAAGTAGCTTACTATAGTAGTAATAGTCATGAAATTAATATTGATTTTTTAAAAAGTATAAAAAATAAACCTATTTTATCCATGGACAAAAACGCATCTAGTTATTATGATACTATTTCTGCTCTTCAAAAATCTATTCGTGGAAGTGATATTGACGCTTCTTTGCATTATTTATCTCGCTTAATTGTTGCTGAAGATTTAGAAATAATTTGCAGACGACTTTTGGTTATTGCATATGAAGATATAGGACTTGCTAATCCTTCAATGGGACCAAAGGTTGTTGCTGCTGTTCAAGCTTGTGAAAGATTAGGGTTCCCAGAAGCAAGAATTATTCTTTCTAGTATTGTAATTGATATGGCAGGAAGTCCTAAAAGCAATAGTGCTGTATTAGCTATCGACAATGCTATAAATGATGTAAATGCTGGTAATATTGGTGATATTCCTAAAAATATTACTACAAACTCCCCTACTTATAAATATCCACATAATTATCCGAAATATTATGTAGAACAACAATATATGCCGGATAATTTAAAAAATAAAAACTATTATAAACCTAAAAATAATAAATATGAAAAAGCTTTATATGAATATAATAAGGAGGTAAAAAAATGAAAGTTTCTATTATTGGTTCTGGGGTGTTTGCTTTAGCAAATGCTAATAATTTAATAAATAATGGATTAGATGTATTAATTTGGAGTGAAAGTAAAGACACAATTGATAAAGTACATGATAAAGATTTTCAAATAAAATCTTTTGGTAAAAATATTATCAATAAAAATTTTAAATTCACAACTGATATGGAATTATGTTTAAAAAATAGTACTATTATTTTTATAATGGTTTCTGTAAAATATTTAGAAGAAACATTAAAAAATATTAGTAAATTTTATCAAAATAATATGTATATTTGTATTGGAAGTAAAGGAATAGATAATAAAAATTATTGTTTTTGTCATCAATTAGTACAAAAATATATTAATACAAGAAAGATTGCTGTTATTTCTGGACCATCATTTGCTATTGATTTGATAAATAATGAACCTATCGGCTTTTCATTGGCTTCAAAATCAAAAGATACGCGTTTAGTTATAAAAAATGCAATTCAAAGTAAGAATGTTAAAGTTCGAGAAACAACTGATATTTTAGGAGTAGAAATTTGTGGAAGCATTAAAAATGTCATAGCAATAGCATCAGGGATAATTTCTGGTTTAGGCTACAAAGAAAGTACTCAAGCATTTTTTATAACTGAATCAATGCATGATATTAAAGAACTTTTAGCAGCGGTAAGAGGTAGCAAAAATACTATTAATAGTTTTGCAGGTATTGGTGATTTATTATTGACTTGCACTTCTACAAAAAGTAGAAATTATACATTTGGTACAATCCTTGCTTCCAGAAACAAGAAAAAAATTGCTGATTTTTTAGAAAAGAATACTGTTGAAGGGTACTATACTATAAAATCGATTTATAAATTATTGAAAAAGAAAAAAATTAAAATTCCTGTTATTAATATAATATATAATATTGTTGAAAATAATTATGACCCTGAATGTTTAATAAATTTTTTAATAACAAAAAAATAATTTCAATTGAAATTATTTTTTTGTTAAATTTAAACTCATTGTTTTTTTATTATTTTTTTGATTATCAATACTATTAAACATACGATAAGCCAGTTTCGTTTTATTAAGTTCACCATTTAAAATATTAATGTTTTTTTCATCTGGATTTTTAAGCTTTTCAATAATAATTCTATTTGCTAAACCATTAAAATATGGAAATTGATCAAATTCTGGAATATTACACAATCTATATTCATCTTGATATTTTAATTTAATATATGGATAATTAAAATCATCTAATCTATCTTTTATACTAATAAATGGCATTTTAATAGTATCTAAATAATCTTCCTCGCTTAAAATTAAGATAAAACTTTTTGATTTCTTTGATTTTTGAGATTTATTTGTACAAACACATTCAAGTGAAATATATTTTCTTTGTTCATTTAAGCTAATATATTTCAATAAAAATTTTACTAATTCTTCAGTTTTAAATGTTGTTGATTTTTTTAAAAAATCCAATAGTTTCTTTCTTTCTGTAATTAAATCACTATGCTCAATTAAATCACTTTTGTATTTTTCATAAAAGTCAATAAATTCTTTAAAATAACCATTTAATTTCATAAAAACATACCCTTTCAAATTTATAAGGTATATATTATCAATAAAGATAAATTTTGTCAAATTTTAGAGGTTTTTTAAGGTATCATTAATGATATATGAACCTATTAAAAAACCTGCGGCATTAGGAACAAAGCTAGTTGATCCTAAAATATTGTTTTTATTTACTTTTTCGGTACTAGATACCACATGTATTTTTTGTTTAATATTTTCATTTTTAACCATTTTTCTTAATTTTCTAGCTAAAGGATCATATGTTGTTTTATCTAAAGTAGTTAAAGATAGCAATTCTGGGTGAAATTTTTTAGCGGTTCCTAAGCATGTAATAAACTTAATTTTATTTTTTATAGAAAATTTAATTATTGCTAATTTAGTATCTATAGTATCACAACAATCAATAATATAATCAAAATTTTCATTGCAATATATATTTATATTATTTTTATTTAAAAATGCTTTATACGCTTTAATTTTAACTTCAGGATTAATGCTTTTGGCTTTTTTTACAGCAATATCTATTTTATCTTTTTTAATAACTGTTAAATCAGTTAATATTTGACGATTTAAATTAGTTATATCTACAATGTCGTTATCAATTATAGTAAAGTTTTCAATTCCGCTTCTTACTAATGATTCAAAAGCACTTCCTCCTACTCCACCTAATCCAATAATACATATTTTTAAATTTTTTATTATTTTAAAATTATCTTCGCCTATAAGATTAGAAAAACGATCAAACATATTATCAACTCCATTAAAAAACCTAAAGACATGTTATTTGATAAAAGCCCGCTCTATTGCAGGTGGGCATCACATGAATTGTTTTAGGATCCTGAACAATAAAGGTTCAGTATTCAACACCACAATTCAATTAGACTCCCAATTTATCATTTGTCGGTTTTATAATATAACATTTATCTTTAGGTATTTTAATTATATCAAATATTATAAATAATTTCTACTATTTTTGTCTATTTATATTAAGAATTTGTTTTGGGGCTCCATCTTGATCTTACATCACAATTTGTAGAATATGGTAAAGGGTTTGGTAGTTCCATTTTTATTAACATAGGTATTTTAAAAGCTGTACCAAATGCTACACATGTTCCAGGTTGTAATGATTTTTGTTTTTCTATAACATCATCGGAAATATTTGGTAAAGTTTTTTGAATATAAGCTAAGTCTAAGGGGTGAGTCATTTTAAAAATAAAGAAATTTGATATTTGAGAAATAACTGTATCTGATAATTCAACCGGTCTTTGCGATATAATATTTAGTAATATTCCATATTTTCTTCCTTCCTTAGCTATACGATCAAATATATTATATCCAATTAAAAATGTATCGTTATCTTTTTGAATATATCTATGTGCTTCTTCTAAAAATATATGAAAAGGTACTGAAGCACGAACTTTCATTTTTTTAGAAAATTCAAAGAATAATCTGGATAATATTTTTACAATAACTTTGGCATAAACATCATCTACATCTTCTAAATTAATATTTATAATTTGGGCTTTTGCATTATTTTTTACAACTAATGATGAAATAAAATTATCAATATTTATAAATTTATCATAATTAAAGTAATTAGCTATTTTGCTATTTATAATTGAATGTAACCTTACCTTTAATATAATTGCATCATCATAAATCTTAGTATTATTTTGAAATCCTTCAGAAATTAAAGTGAATTCTAAAGCTTTTTCAAAATCATTTAGGTTATAGAAGGCTTTGTCTGCTTCTTTTAATGTCTCTAATGAATCATCTAAATGGTTTAAAACATATTCATTAATTAATACGCTTTCTGCAAAATATCCATTAGAATCTATTTCAAAACACTCACTAAACTTTCTAGTATATCCAAGCCCTTGAATTGGAGTATCAAAATCAAATTCATCTGTGTGACAAGATTCAATTATTTTAAATATATCATTTTTTTTACTTGCGGTAGTTTGATTTGAAAATAAAACAGCAAGTAAAGCTTTTGCAATTAAATGATTTTTGTATTTATGTGCATTTTCATCATTTTGAGCAAATATTTTACATAATTTTATTGTTCTTTCAATTATTGGTATTTGACTATGTTCAGATACTTGCAAAAGCAATGCCCAATCTTCTAAATTTAATAAATAAATAGGTATTTTAAGTTCTTCATCATCTTCATCTACTTTATTAGTTGTTATAAATTTATAGTTAAAATATTTATTTATTTGATTTAAATTTTTAAAAGCATTTTTGTATTCTCCATAAGCATCAAAGATAAATAAATTAGCATTATATGCCATCAAATTAGGATTTAAAAATATATTTTGAATAAATCTAGCTACTCCGCAACTTTTTCCAGATCCAGTATTCCCAAAAAAAGCTAAATGATTAGATAAACATGAATTTATATCAAAGTAAATTGGCATTTTATCATATATTGGACTACTTCCTATTAATAAATTTTTATTATTATTTTTACCAAATATTTCTTCTATTTCTTCTTTATTAACTAATCGTAAGGTTGAAGTAAGTAATGGTTTTCTAAGTAAACCAGTAATATATTTACCATCTCTATATTCTCCTAAAAAACGAATTTTAATAATGGTTTCATCGACTTCAGTTACTTCCCCTAATATTTTTTGATTATTATTTTCAAAAATGACATGTATATTCATTAAATCCATTGAATTAGTTCCAGGGGCTGCTTTATTTTCAACATGTGCTTCGTTATTACCAATATATAATATTTTACCAAACATACCAACACCTCTTTATCTTAATATATTAAAATTATAACATAATAAAAAACAAAGTTAAAGTGTTACTTTGCTTTTAATTTTTAAATTACTAATATTTATTATTTTCATACATAAATTTTTGATAAATCAAATATTGTCATTATATTTCAACTTATTTTAATATTTTTGTAGCATAATTATTTTCTTTATTATTTTATTTTTCTAAATATTTAGATATTAGTTTTTTAGTTATAACAGGATTTGCTTGACCCCTTGTTTCTTTCATTACTTGACCAACAAAATAATCAAATAAATTTGTTTTACCATTTTTATATTCATCTACTTGAGTTTGATTATTTTTCATAACTTTATCGATAATAGAACTTATTTCATTTTCATCAGTTATTTGATTCATATTAGATGATTTTAGTAATTCTTTTGGATCTTTTTCTTCTTCTATTGCTTTAAAAAATAGTTCTTTTGCTTGTTTAGAAGATATTTTTTTAGAATCTAAGGCATTTAAAATAGTACCTAACATTTCAGCTTTTAAATAAAAATCATTAATAGATATATCATGTTTATTAATATAACCTAAAACTTGAACAGTTACCCAATTGGCAGCAAGTTTTGCATCGATATTATTATTTACAAGATTTTCAAAATAATCAGATATATTTTTTTCTTTAACTAAAACAGTAGCATCATATTCTGATAAATTATATTTCTCAATATATTTTTTCTTTCTATCAAGTGCAAGTTCAGGAATTGATTTTTTAATTTCTTCTAGCCAAGTTTTAGAAATTTTAATTTTAGGAATATTAGGTTCAACAAAATATTTATAATCTATAGCATCTACTTTACTACGCATATAAATAGTTGTTCCACTTTCTTCATCCCATCGGCGAGTTTGTTGTTCCATCTCATCATATTTACCATTTTCTTTTAATTCAGTTTGTCTTTTAATTTCATAATTAATAGCATCTCTTACTCCACCGAAAGAATTAACATTTTTAATTTCGATTTTAGTTCCCCAGTTTTTAGGATTTTCTTCATCAAGATTTTCATCCATAATTGAAACATTAACATCACATCTAATTTGTCCTTTTTTACTATCTGCTTCACTTATGCCAGCATACTGATATACACTTCGCATATGTTCAAGAAAAGCAACTGCTTCATCGGCACTATGTAAATCAGGCTCTGTAACAAGTTCTAAAAGGGGAACCCCTGCTCTATTATAATCTATATTGCTACTAGAAAAATAATGATCTAATGATGCCGCATCTTCTTCTAAATGTAAATTATTTACTCTAACACTTTTAATTTCATTATTACATTCAAATTCAACTTTTCCATAAATTCCAACAGGAATAGGTTTTGTTTCTTGAGTAAGTTGAAATCCTTTTGGAAGATCTGGATAATAATAATTTTTTCTTTCAAAATAAATATATTCAGGTTGTTTGCAATTTAAAATCATACTAGCCATTAATGCCATTCGAACTGCTTCTTTATTAACTACGGGTAAAGTTCCTGGAAAAGCCATATCAACTGGCCTTACATTAGTATTAGGAATGTCACTATAAGAGTTTCTTGCACTTGAAAATACTTTAGTATTTGTTTCAGATACTTCACAGTGCATTTCTAAACCAATTTTAGCAATGTAACCCATTTATTTTACCTCCTTTGCAATTTGCCCTTTATATTTCATCGTACTTTCTAAAGCATAGGCAATATTTAATACATTAGCATCATCATAGCAATTGCCAGTTATATTAATTCCTACTGGTAAATTATTTACAAACCCATTAGGAATAGTAATAGATGGGAAACCACCAAAATTTCCTATTTGAAGATGTTCTTCTAAAACTTGAGTATTTTCATCCAATATATCAACTTCTCCATCTAATTTCTTAGCTGGTCCAGATGAAACTGGGAGAACAACTCCATCATATTCTTTAAATAATTCTTTCCATCTATCAACAAGTAATCTTCTTACTCTTTGAGCATTTCTAAAATATCTTTCTTGATTTTCTTTTTGTAAAACATAGGATCCAATTACAAATCTTCTTTTAATAAGGGGAGAAAATCCTTTAGTACGATGATCTTTCATCATATCAATATAATTATCACCCTTACCTCTTGGGCCAAAAATAATTCCGGTTAAATTACTCATATTAGAAGTTGCTTCAGCACAAGAAATAATAACATAAACAGATGGTTGAGCATTTAAAAGTTTTTCATCAACAGATACTTCTTCAACTTCTATACCAATCTTTTTTAACTTATCTAAAGTTTTATAAAAATTATCTAAATGTTCTTTTAATTCCGGACTAGCATTTTTATACCTATTAATATCGACTATTTCCTTAACATAGCATAATTTTTTACCTTTTACATTTCCGTTAATTGATTTATATAAATGGATATTGCTAGAGTCAAAAGATGTCATATCATTTTTATCTATTCCCTTCATGTTATCAACGACAATTGCAGCATCTTTTACACTTCTTGTTAAAACGCCACAATGATCTAAACTTGATGCAAAAGGAAATAAACCATAACGAGATATCATTCCGTATGTTGGTTTATAACCAACAATACCACAAAATGCTGCTGGTTTGCGAATAGAATCTCCTGTATCAGAACCTAAAGCATAAGGATAAACTCCGGCAGCAACAGCTGCAGCAGAACCAGCTGAAGATCCGGCACACATACGTGTTGTATCCCATGGATTTTTAATAATTCCTGTATGAGCAGTCGTTCCAGTTCCACCCATACCAAATTCATCCATTGCTGTTTTATTTACTTTTATTGCTCCTGCTTTATTTAAATTTTCAATAGCAGTAGCATTAAAGAAGGGAACATAATTTTTTAAAGTATTTGAGGAACCCGTAGATAGAATATCCTTAGTTGAATAGTTGTCTTTAACACCATATGGGATTCCTGAAAGTAAATTATCGGTAACTTCTCCACCTTTTTGATCATCTAAAATAGTAACAAAGGCATTACATTTTTCTTGAACTTCATGAGATAAAGATAATGATTCTTTTACCAATTCATCACTACTTACTTCACCTTTTATTAATAATTCATGTAATTCTTCAATAGATTTATTCATATATTTCATATTTTTCACCTACCCAACTACCTTTGGTACTTGAATTTCATTACCATCTATTTCGCCAGCATTTTTAAGTAAATCATCAATAGGAACGGAATCTTCAATTACATCTTCTCTAAACTCACATTCAAAATCATCAAGAGCATGAGTCATTGGTGCTACTTGTTCAATATTAGGAATTTTATTGACTAAATCAATGTTTTTATCTATGATTTCAAATTCATCTAAAACCATTTTGTTTTCTTCATCTGTAAGACCTATTAAAAGCTTTTCAGCATAATCATCAACCATTTCTTTTGTAAATTTATTCATTTTTCGCCTCCACTTTTAATCCAAGTTCATTAAGTTGTTCTTTACTTACTATACTTGGAGCTTCACTCATTAGATCACTTGCTGTTTGAGTTTTTGGAAATGCAATAACATCTTTAATATTATCTGTGCCGGTAAGCAACATAGTAAATCTTTCAAGTCCTATTGCAAGTCCAGCATGAGGAGGAGCACCATATTTAAATGCTTCAGTAAAGAATCCAAATTTTTCTTTAATTTGTTCTTTGGTTAAACCAAGAGCATCAAATACAATATTTTGTATTTTAGGATCATGTATACGTACTGATCCTCCACCAAGTTCATAGCCATTTAAAACAATATCATAAGATAAACTTAAACATTTCTCTTTATCATTTAAATCATCTATTGATGATGGCATAGTAAATGGGTGATGCATTGCTTTATATCTTTTATCAGATTCGGAATATTCAAACATTGGAAAATCTGTGACCCATAAGAAATTTAATTTGTTTTTATCAATTAAATTAAGTTCATTACCGATTTTTAATCTTAAAGCTCCTAAAGATGCATAAACAATTTTGGGCTTAGCAACAACTATTAAAATAAGATCATTATTATTAATGTTAAATCTATCTTTTATTAATTTTAATTTTTCATCTTCTAAATTTTTAGCAATAACACCATTAAATCGATCATTATCATATTTTAACCAAGCCATTCCTTTAGCGCCATAGATTTTAACAAATTCAATCATGTGTTCAATGTCACTTCTAGAATATTTATCACCATTATTTTTAACGATTAAACATTTAGCAATTCCACCATCTTTTATACTTTCGGAAAAAACGCGCATTGTGGAATCTTTTAAAATATCTGTAATATCATTTAAATATAAATCAAATCTAGTATCTGGCTTATCTGAACCGTATTTATCCATTGCTTCATGCCAAGTAAGTCGTGGAAATTTATCAAGCTCAATATTTTTAACCTTTTTAACTACATATTTTAACATTTCTTCGGTTAAATTCATTACGTCTTCATCATTTGCAAAACTTATTTCCATATCAATTTGTGTAAATTCTGGTTGGCGATCGGCACGTAAGTCTTCATCTCTAAAACATTTAGCTATTTGATAATATTTTTCAAATCCTGAAACCATTAAAAGTTGTTTAAAAATTTGCGGACTTTGAGGAAGCGCATAAAAAGATCCTTGATTGATTCTAGAAGGTACAATATAATCTCTTGCACCTTCTGGTGTTGATTTACATAAAATTGGCGTTTCAATTTCTAGAAAGTCTTTTTTATTTAAAAATTCACGAACTGAAGAAGCTATTTTATGGCGAGTTATTATTGTGTTTTGTAATTTACTCTTTCTAAGTTCTAAATATCTATATTTTAATCCAACTGATTCATTTACTTCATTGTCTTCATAAATATTAAAAGGAACAGGTTCTGATTCTGATAAAATAGTTAAATTTTCAACCATTAATTCTACTTCACCAGTAGGAATTTTAGAGTTTATCATTTCTTCATCTCTTTTTTGTAAAATACCTGTTACTTCGATGCAAAATTCATTACGTAAACTTTCTGCTTTAGTAAAATTATCCTTTAAATATTCACGATTAAATACTATTTGTAAAAATCCACTTCTATCACGTAAATCAATAAATATTACGCCACCCATATCACGTCTTTTATTAACCCATCCATGAACTGTAATTTTATTTCCTACATCTTTAATTCTAAATTCACCATTGTTATATTTTTTCATTATTAATTTTTCCTTTCTATAAATGTGTATCTAGATATTCAATTAAATCTAGTTCTTTTATTTTTTCTTCTTCTTTTGTTATGTTATCTTTTATTGTAATTAAACTTTCTTTAAAATCTTCTGAATTCAATATAATTAAGTATTTTGCGTTATATCTATCTGCCTCTTTAAATTGAGCTTTTAATGTTTTATTTAATGAATTAATCTCAGAAATAAATCCATTTAATCGAAGATTTTGATTTAAATAAATTGCCTTTTCTTTTTCAGTTTCATTTACATACATTATATATGCATCTATTTCATTTTTTATAGGAATATTTATTTCTTTTAGTTTAAGAATAGCTATTAATCTATCAATACCAAGAGCAAATCCAACCGCTGGAGTTTCTGGTCCTCCTAAATCTTGAACTAAATTATTATACCTTCCTCCTGCACCGAGTACGTTTGCCGTTCCAAGTTCCTTTAAGTTAGTTTCAATTTCAAATACAGTATCTGTATAATAATCAAGACCTCTTACTAAATTTTCATTTATCTCATAATTTATTTCTAATAATTCTAAATATTCAATTACTTTTTTAAAATGAGATTTACTTTTATCACTTAAATAATTTGATATTTTAGGAGCATTTTTTAAAATATCGCTATCTTTATCTATTTTACAATCAAGTATTCTTAAAGGATTTTTTTCAAATCTTTCTTTACAATCACTACATAAATCATTTAAATGAGGTTTTATGTACTCTTTTAATGCTTTTTTATAATTTTCTCGAGATTCATTATCACCAAGAGAATTGATTTTAACAACTGTGTTTTCTATGCCTAAGGAATTATAAATATTAATAGGAAGAGATATGATTTCTGCATCAATTAAAGGATCATTTGAACCAAATATTTCTACTCCTAATTGAGTAAATTCGCGAAGACGTCCACTTTGAGGTCGCTCATAACGATACATTGTACCATTATAATATAATTTTACAGGTTGGATTACATCTGCATACATTTTATTTTCAATAAAACTTCTAACTACTCCCGCAGTACCTTCAGGACGCAAAGTAATATTTCTATCTCCTCTATCTTTAAAATCATATGTTTCTTTACGTACAATATCTGAAGAATCGCCAACTCCTCTATGGAATAATTCACTAGCTTCAAATATTGGCGTTCTAATAAATTTATAATTATATTTTTCACAATATGCATCAAATACATCTGAAATATATTTATAATATTTTGAATCAGTTTTAATTAAATCAACAGTACCTTTGGGTTTACTTATCATCGTTATCCTCCTTAAAAATAAAAAAGCCAAAATCCATAGGGGTGAAAAAAATATTCACGGTGCCACCCTACTTTTTGGCTTAATCTTACTTTATCACATTTCTGCGTTTTACTTTTAATTAAGGGCGTCACTCCTTAAGTAAAAATTACAATTTTATTTTAACCTAAAATAGTTAATTTAGTCAAGAAAAAATTAGGATTTATTTATATTCTATGTTTATTATAAATTTGCAATGATTTTTGATAAGCTTTTTCATTATTTTGTAAAAAATATGGTTCTGATAAAATAACTTTATCGAGAATTTTAACATCATCATCAAAAGATATTATTTTATAATTATCAGACTTCATAACATTGCTATTTCTAAATCTTCTTTCTTCTTGTGGATCTTTAAAAATCAAATATTTACTAAAACAACCTTCTTTTTGGCAAATATAAATTGTTTTAATTGAAATATCATATTTGTCTATATCTGCTAATTCAAAATTATATTTTTTTAAAAGATATAAGATAAATGGTTTTCTTTGTTTTAAATTTGTTTTTAAATTATAAAATCCTTCATCTAAACAAAATCTGATCCAACTTGAAATTAATAATGAAGCAATGCCATTATTTCTAAAATCTTCTTTTACTCCAATGCCAATAAATTTACTTTCATTAAGATTACTATTTAAATAAAAATACATATAACCTTGATTAATAATTTGTCCATTTTTTATAATGTTTAATCTTAAATAATATCTATCATTTAAATCAGTATTACAAAAATATTTTGCTAAAGTAATTTGTTGGTTATATTCTTGCGTTCCAATACCACTAATTAATAATATATTCTTTTTATATGGTAAATTTTCAATTAAGCTCATAAAATCCTTTCATTTGTTATTTTTATAATAATTATACAAAATTTTTAATATATTACCATAATTAATCAAATATTACAAATTTTTTATATTAAAAAAGACTTTTAAAGCCTATAAGATTTAATTAACCCCAACACTAATTGTTTCAGGTAGAGTTGAACCGCCATCAATTACAAATTCTCTTCCAGTTATATATGAAGATGCATCACTTGCTAAAAATGCTGCTAAATTACCAAGCTCATATATTGTTCCAAGTCTTCCCATAGGAATAGCATCCGCAATACCTTTAATAACATTACTAGGATTTTTAGCATTGGTTTCTTTAGCAATGCCATCTACCATAGGAGTTTTGATATATCCAGGACAAATGGCATTTACGGTTATATTATTTTTTACAACTTCAACAGCTAATGATTTAGTAAAACCAATTAGAGCAGCTTTAGTTGTTGCATAAGCTACTTCGCCAGGATCAGCAACCATTAATCCCGTTACACTAGATAAATTAATAATTTTTCCATAGTTATTTTTTATCATATACGGAAGAACGGATTTAGTGACATTCCATGTTCCAACAATATTTACATTGAAATGAAAATCTCTAATTTTATCACTCATTTTTACAAAGGGAGCTAACTTAGCAACTCCAGCATTATTTACTAAAATATCAATTCTTTTGTTTTTACTAATTATATCTTTTATACATTTATCTACTAATTCTTTGTTTGTTATGTCAATATTATAACCTGTAGCATTATAGCCTTGTTTTTTTAAAAAAATGATAGTATTTTTGAGCTCTTTGGATACATCTAGAATAAATATTTTTGCTTTTAAATTTCCAAATA
This sequence comes from uncultured Bacilli bacterium, assembly GCA_947627995.1. Classification (GTDB taxonomy): domain Bacteria; phylum Bacillota_I; class Bacilli_A; order RF39; family UBA660; genus CANQYE01. The sequence goes on along the minus strand of CANQYE010000003.1, from coordinate 38,811 downwards.
CTTCAGCAATACCTTTTCCATTTCCCATAGCGCCACCTGTAATAACAGCAATTTTTCCCTCTAAATTCATATTATCAACCTTTCTAATTTTTAATTATTAATATGGGCCCAACACTTAAGGATATGTCATCATGATAAATAATTGATGATTTTTTAACTTCCTTTCATTCTTAATTTAATTATATCATAATCTTAAAATTATTTATAAAATAATTTGTAAATTTCTAAAAAAAATGCTATAATCATCTTGTGATGTCTCCTTAGCTCAGTTGGTAGAGCAACTGACTCTTAATCAGTGGGTCTAGGGTTCGAATCCCTAAGGGGACACCATTTTAAATGCAAAGTCTATTTTATAGACTTTTTTTATTACAATTAAAAATAATAGATGTATACTTTAATGGAAAGATGTCAGAAAGAAATTGCAAAAGGAAATTATAATAAAGAAAATTTAAAAGATATTTTGAGGAATTAAAAAAAAGATTATAATATAAATGAAAAATATTTTGCAGCAACTAATAAATTATAATAATGATAAAAATAAATAGTTAAAATTAAAATAAATAAAAAAAATACTTGCATATTTCTTATTTATGTTATAAAATGAAATAGGTCTTTCTTAAATGGGCCTGTAGCTCAGCTGGTTAGAGCGCACGCCTGATAAGCGTGAGGTCGGAGGTTCAAGTCCCCCCAGGCCCACCATTTTATATGGCCCGTTGGTGAAGTGGTTTAACACACATGCCTTTCACGCATGCATTCATGGGTTCAAATCCCGTACGGGTCACCAATTTAGTAAAAAAGAACAGCTTAGTGCTGTTTTTTATTGATAAAAATATAAATTTTGGATATAATATAAATGAATTAAAAATGCTGAAGTAGCTCAGTTGATAGAGCAATCGCCTCGTAAGCGATAGGTCGTAAGTTTAATCCTTACCTTCAGCACCATTTAGATTAATACACGTTTACTAACGTTTTTTTTTTATAAAAAAAGATAAATAATATTATTTATCTTGTAATGCATTAAGTAAATCAATTTTAAATTTTTCTTTAGCAGCGTTTTCTTTATCAATCATGATACCTTTATAAGCAGTTAATTCTTCTTTATGTCCTTTTATTAATATTTCTTCTGGCGTTATTGTTTCAAGTAATATTGTTTTTTCATTTTGATAAACAATATATTTTAATTTAACCTCTCCATAAATATGGGCAAAAGTAGAATCACTAGGTAATTTTAATTCATAAGTCATAGATCCATTTTTTTTGTTTTGAGAAATCATTTCTCCAATAAAATTACCTTTTCTAAGCTCCGGATAATAAGTAAAACTTAATTTTTTATAAGCAAGCATATTATACTTACGTAAAGATCTTTCTAATTTTCTAAATTCATTTTCGTTAACATAATCTAAAGAAAAATATGTGTTTTTCATTGTATCAACCCCCCTAAATATTTCCCCTAATGTAATTTAATTATAGCATATTCAACGTATTATGTCAAATTTGTGACAATATACTATACCTTTCTATGTGTGAATATAATATAACAAAAAAACTTATTTGTCAAATTTTAGCTCAATTATGCTTTGACCACTATTTAAAGGATCAATTCTAAAATTTTTAACATATAAGTTTTTGTTTAACATTTCTTTTAATTTGTTTCTTAAAATATATTTTCCTTTTCCATGCACAATTATTATTTTTTTATTTTTAAGTTTTATATTATCATTAATAAAATCATTTACAACAAAAACCATAGTATCTCTTGTTTCGCCATGTAAATCTAATTTTGGTAAATTTATTGTAAAAGGGTCAATTTTTCGTTTGATTATTTTGTTCATTATTAATAACTTGATTTTGAGATGATTGAACTGTATTTTGCTGCATTTGATTAATATTTGTATTTAATATTGGTTGATTTGCAGATACTTGATTATTTGAAGGATTAAAAATTGATGTTACTTTAATTAAATCAGGAATTGAAAGCCTTCCTCCCATAATTTCCACTGATAATCCAGCGGCAATATTAGCAAGCTTTATAGCATCTTCTTTTGTTTTACTTGTAGAAATAGCATAAGCAAATGCTCCAAGAAAAATATCTTTAGCTCCTGTTGTATCTAATACTTTTGTTTTGTATGAAGGTAATAATTTAATTTGATTATTTAATGAATATAGAACACCGTTTTCTCCTAATGTTATTATAATATCACCTTTATAATAATCTTTTAAATATTGATATATTTTAGCATAGGTAGTTTGATTATTAATATCGAATTTTATTTTAGCTAAATTTTCTGCAAAATTTTTAGAACATATTACATAATTAGTATATTTAGACAATTTGATTGTTGCTTCATTAAAGTAATTAGCATTCATAATCTTAATCGCATTAGGATATTTATTAAAAGCTGCAATTGCTGCATTAAAATCATAACCATCTACTACTATTATATCTGGTGCATATTGAAAATCATGCTTTTTTAAAAATAAATTATCCTTTATTAAACTATATATGGTTTTATTGCCTGTATTTTGATTTATTAAAATAAAAGATAAAGAAGTATCATTTTCATAATTTGTTTCAATTAAATCTGTTTTGACATTCGCCATTTTAAATTCTTGAATAATATTTTTACCATAATTATCGTTGCCAATGACTCCTGCCATGTACGTTTCTATTCCCCATTTGCCTAATAAACATGCTGCGTTAGCAACACTTCCCCCACCACAGTTTACATTATTAGTTACTTTGTATTTTTCATTTTCCACTGGCATATTTGTTATTGGTATATTAATATCATAAGAAATATGACCAATTGCTAGTACTCTCATTCTCTCACCCATTTCTATCTTAAATATATTATCTTATATTTCTTTGTTTTTTTCAATAATAATTGTAACTGGACCATCATTATGGATATTTACAAGCATATCTTCCCCAAAAATTCCTATTTTAACGGGAATAAATTTAGCTAATTCTTTATTAAACTTATCATAAAGAATTTTTGCATCATCATGATTTTTAGCATTAATGTATGATGGTCTATTGCCTTTTTTAATATCTGCATATAATGTAAATTGACTAATGGATAATATTTCTCCATTAATCTCTAAAATATTTTTATTCATTATATTTTTTTCATCATTAAAAATTCGCAAATGCAAAATTTTATTTATTATATACTCAAATATTGTTTCATCATCATTTTTATGAAAAGAAACTAATAATACAAGCCCTTTATCTATTTTGTTATATATTTTATTATTAATAATAACATTACTATTTTGGCTTCTTTGAACTATAACTTTCATTAATTTCCTCTTCTAACATTTTTGATAAAATTTATTTTATTTAATTCTTTTATTAAATTATTCAATTCTTGAATATTTTTTACTTTAATTGATAAATTATAATTATCAAAACCATCGGTTTTAAAACTTTTAACATTTATTACATTTATTTTAAGTGAACTTGTTACTTTAACAATTTCTAATAAAGGATTATCATTAGATGTAGTTTCTATTATAATATCAGTTAAATATTCTTTTAATACTGATTCGTTCCAATATACATCAATAATACGATCTTTTATATTATTAATATTATAACAATCGCTTTTATGAATAGAGATTCCATTCCCTTTTGTTACATAACCAATAATATCATCACCTTTAATTGGCTTGCAACAATTTGCAAGATTTACTTTAATATCTCCAATACCTTCAACAATAATATCACTATTATAGTCTTCGTTGAAATCTGTATGATTATTAATTAGTTTATTAGTTAAGTTTTCTTTACTTGATTCATGCTCTATTATTAAATTAATAATATAAGCCGAAGTATACCTTAAAGAACCAATTCCAAAATAAATATCTTCTATTTCATGAACTTTAGTTAAAGCTAGAAGTTTATTTATATTTTCTTGATTAAAAATATCATTAAAGGCAATATGCCTTTTTCTAAGCTCTTTTTCAAGCAATTCTTTACCTTTATTTTCATAAATAATACGATCTTGTTTACTAAAATATGCTTTAATTTTATTTTTAGCTTGACTTGTTTTTACAAATTTTAGCCACTCATTTTTAGGTATGCTATTTTTATTTGTTTGAATTTTAACTATATCTCCATCATTTAAAGGTTCACTTAAAGGAACAATTTTGTCATTAACAATAGCACCTATAGTAGTATCTCCAACTTTAGAATGTATTTTATATGCAAAATCTATAGGAGTTGCACCTTTTGGTAGTTCTATAATATCACCTTTAGGTGTAAAAACATATATTTGTTGTTTTAATAATTCTTGATTAATTGATTCTTCAATATCATGATCCATTTCCTCTTTAGAATCTATTATATTTCGGAAAAATTCTAATTTTTGTTCCATCATATTTTGAATTTTTACGCTTCCATGTTCTTTATATGACCAATGAGAAGCAATTCCATGCTCAGCAATTTCATTCATTTCATGAGTGCGTAATTGAATTTCAAATAAATAACCATCTATTCCAAAAACAGTTGTATGTAGAGATTGATACATATTTTCTTTTGGCATTGAAATATAATCTTTAAATCTTTTTGGCATTGGTCGATATTTAGCATGTATTAAACCTACGGCTAAATAACAATCACTAACTTTATCCAGTATTACTCTAAGAGCTAATATATCATAAATATCACTAAATTTTTTCCCATTTTGTAATTTATTATATATACTATGAATACTTTTTACGCGACTTTTTATTTGAAACTTAATATCGTTTTCTAAAAGAATATCACAAATATTTTGTTGCATTTCTTGTAATACTTTGTTCATGTGTTCTCTTGATTCATCAAGTTTTTCTATAATTGAGTCGTAAACTTCTGGTTTCAAATATTTTAAGCATAAATCTTCTAATTCACTTTTAATTGCATTTATTCCTAGTCTATGGGCAATTGGAATTAATACATTCATTGTTTCCGTTGCTCTTTGTTTTTGTTTTTCAGGTGTTAGTGCCCAAACAGTTCTCATATTATGAAGTCGATCTGCTAATTTTATAAATAATACTCGAACGTCTTCAGCTAATCCAACAACAATTTTGCGAAAATACAAGTTATTGGATTCAGTATCCTCATTATAATTCATTTTATTTATTTTACTTATTATTTTAACAATATTTGTTATCTCTTTCCCAAAATTTTCTTCAATTTCTTCAAAGGTTGCATCACCATTATTAACTGTTTCATGTATTAATGCTGAAATTATAGTAATATAATCTACATTTAATTCTAGCAGAATATAGGCAACATTTAAAGGATGTGTAATGTAATCATCCCCTGTTTTTCTTTTTTTGCCTAAATGATGTTTTTCAGCAAATTCATAAGCCCTTTTAATTTGTTTTATTTCTTCTTCATTAAATTTATTACTGATTATATTAAAAAAACTTTCATATGTTATAGTATTTTTTTCCATTATAATCACTCCTATAAAATATTATTATTATCAAAATTAATTTCTCTTTTTGTATTTTGAAATTTATATTTAAGATATTTGTCTAAACAATTAGTATCGACATTTATAATATCATCTACCATTTCAGATAGTGTCAGATTGCTTTTTAATGCCCATACTTTCTCAAATAAATAATTCCAAACATCTTCTTTTTTAATATATTTAATTCCTAATCTTTTTATTTCATTTACTTTAACATTTAATGCCGGTATTAAACGCTCATATAAATCATTTAAAGTATTAATATTCAAATTTTCCATTGTATCACCACTATATTTTCAAATATAATTTTAACATAAAAATTGCAATTTTAAAATAATTATGTCAATAAAAAAGGGATTATTAAATCCCTTCTTTATTATTCATAAACAGAAACTTTCTTTTTATCTCTGCCCATTCTCTCATATTTTACAATTCCATTAATTTTAGCAAATAAAGTATGATCTTTCCCCATACCTACATTTTTGCCAGGATATATTTTAGTACCTCTTTGACGATAAATAATAGATCCTGCTGGAACTTTTTGACCATCAGCTGCTTTAGCACCTAATCTTCTACCGCGAGAATCTCTACCGTTTTGAGTTGAAGATTGTCCTTTTTTATGAGCGAATAATTGAATGTTCAATTTTAGTAACTTCATTTAATTCACTTCCCTTTCAACTAATATATTTTTTTTATATTGCTTTTGTAAATCTAATAATAAATCATACATATTTTCTAAAAGAAGATTTGTAATTTTATTTTCTTTTATATTTTTAATTTCTAAAAAACCAGATTTATTTGAATATTCACAAGCTTTTTTATCAATACGTAATATTGCATTGATTGTCGTAATTACTATAGATGATACGCTTGAACATACTATGTCTTTACCAAATATATCATAATTAGCATGCCCTTTAATAGAAACATATTTAATTAAATTATTAGATTCTTTTATATATATTCTTATCATTATTTAGTAATTATATCTACAACTTTTAATTTTGTATATGGTTGTCGATGCCCTTGTTTGTTACGATATTTTTTCTTAGGTCTATATTTAAAAACAATTATTTTTTTGTTTTTTCCATGTTTAAGAACTTCACAAACGACTTTAGCGTTTTTTACATTTGGTTTTCCTGTTATTCCATCAACATATAATACATCAGTAAATTCAACTTTAGTAGAAACTTCTGCATTTATTTTTTCTACATATATTTCATCACCAACGCCAACATAATATTGTTTTCCACCTGTAACAAAAATTGCTTTCATTTTCATACCTCCTTTTATATAAGACGCGCCCTTAAGGTACATTAAATGTTTTTAAACCTTTTTAGTGCGGTTTTAAAGAAAGCTCTTTAAATACATAATAAATTTTATCAAATCTAAATTCTTTTGTCAAACCAATTATTTAAATATTCTTTTTCTTTTAATAAAGTTCCATTTTTGATAAAAAAATGTGTTCTTTCTTTAGACATATTAGTTATCTTATTAATAACTTTTATTTTTTTAAAACGATAATTTTTTAGATATCTTTCTAATAGAAATCTATTATAAATATATTTATAATTACTTATTTCATCAATAAATTTATATCCAAGAAAAAGAACTATTATATAGTTATTAAATTTATAATATAAATTGATATAAAAAAATATTAATAAAGTTATAAATGAAATTATTAAACATATTATGAACGATTTTTTAATACATAAAAATTTTTCCCATATACTTTTACAAATATAATAACCATCTAATGGTATTATAGGGAGCAAATTAAAAATAAAAATACTTAAATTATAAGAAGCAAAATTATTGAAATCAATATTTCTAATTAATCCTTTTATATAAAATATGAAAACGATGTAATAAAATAATAGTTGAAATAATAAACCGAAAATTGCTATCAAAAAATCATGAATCAATTTAGAGTTAACATCTTTTTTTAAATGTATTCTTCCACCAAAAGGTAAAAATTCAATATATGAAATTTCATATTTTAATAGTTTAATTACAAATATATGTCCAAGTTCATGCACTAATAAAATGGAAATAATTATAATAAGTTCTTTAAACATTCCTGTAATTAATGCAGATATAATAAAAAAGTATGTTATATTATTAATTTTTATTTTATTTAATGTAGTCATCAAATTTAACATATTGCCCATCTTTTTGTAATACGATATAAAGTTTATCTGTTTTACTTTCGCCTAAAAGTGATTTTTTTTCGACATAATCATATAATTTGACGCTCTCATTAGTAATATTTCCATACCAATAATCTATTCCATTAATTCCTTGTATTATTATAGTTTTACCATAATCATCTTTTTCACCAATAAAAACTACAATACCACTTTCGATTACAGGGGTTAAATAATTGTTTTTGACAGTCAATTCTACCCCATTTTTATAATTATTCTTTTTACTATATTTAAGCGTTTCATTAAAAACAATTTTTGTTTCTTCTTTAACTATTTTGTCAAAAGGTAAAATATTGCCTAAATATTTTTGATATAATTTGTTTATTTTAGTAAATGATATATTTTTCGTAAAAATTGTTTTTTTATAAAAGCTAGCATTTTTATCAGAATATTTAATAAAGATAATACTTAATAAAAGTAATATAACGCTTAACAAAATCCTAGTAAATAATCTTTTTATATAATTATTTTCTTTTTTTTTACGACGTTTATTCATATTTCCCATAGCATCACCTAAAAAAAGTTATGCGTAGGTCATAAAAAATATGCAAAAAATAATTATTTGATTAATTTTAACGATTTATAAACTGTTAAAAAATCTTTTTGTCCTGGATTAATATGTTTTATTTCTTTATAAAAACTATCACCTATTTTTGAATTTAATAAAGCTTTTTCATGATTAAAAGGATTAACAAAAACACCATTTTCTTTAACCAGTAAGCTTTTATATACAAAATAAAAGTATGGTTCTTTGTTTTGCAATAAAATCATTTCTTTAGGTAAATCGAGTTGATAATATAACGCAAACTCAAAATAATTATCAAAAATGTTTTTGGCTTTATTATACACCTTTAAATAATAATCAGCAGTATATATATTATTTGTTTTATAGTTTCGATTATTTAAAAGTTTTGCAATTTCAATAGATCTTTTTTTTAGAAAAATTTTAATATAAAAATTTATAATATTATTAAAAGAAACATAATATTTTTGATATTTAGCATTAAAATATTTATCGAATCGCTCAATTTTTTTAGGTTTATAAATTTTTTGGTTGAAAACATTATAAAATACATTATCTTTTTTATAAAACAACGAAAGAATATGGAATTTATTCTCATTTATTTTTAAGCAAACATTTGTTATTTCATCAAAATCTAGGCCGTATTTAATTAATTCAAAATAATCATTTATATCATTGCTTTCAACTAATCCTAAATAAAAATTTTTTAAATTCATCCTATCCCCTTCAAACAAAAAAATATTATAGGATACTTTCATTAAAAAAACAAGATTTTTATTTATTCTTGTTTTAAATTATAAGTATAAGTTTTTTCAATAATCAAATTATCTTTTTTAATTTTAATAATTAATTGTTCATTTTCTATATTAATTTCAAAACTATTATTATTTTTATAATTATTTATTATAAGTGGTATATCTTCACTTATTTTTATGTTTTTTTCTATGTCTTTAATAGTCAAAATATTATTATTAACAAAAATACCATATTTAGAAATGAAATTAATATAATCATATTCATAGTTATCCATTAAGTTTCCTTCATAATCATACACTAAATATTTGCTGCCATTTATTATAGAAATATAAAGACCATTATACGATGTTATCATACTATCAAACGTTTTAGATATACTATTTCCATTTTCATCAATAATCATCCATTTATTATCTTTTTTTGCTACAAATCTATCTGCAATTAAATTATTACTTTCGCTATCTAATGTATCTTTTACAGAAATATAATTGAATTTTAAATCACATAATATTTTATAATCATCTATTAAGGAAATAATTCCCCATAAATTATCTTGATTTTGAACTATAAATTTATTATTTTCTAAATCAGTATAATAATTTTTAAAATTTTTAAATGTTGTGATTTCTTTTTTTTCTAAAATATCATATAAAATTATTGCTTTACCCTCTTTATTTGGATAATCATATAGAAAGGCATATCGATTATTAATGACATTTTTATAAATATTTGGGGTAGTAATTGGATACTCAAATTCATAATTTTCATCATCTGTAGTATATTTCGCATAATCACAATTTTTATACTTACATACATATGCCCCTATAATATTATTATTTGAATCAGTTAAAGTGATTGTTTTTTTATTATCAATATTATTTTTATTTTTTATTTTAATATCCAATTTTATTATAAACTTTTGATATAAAGCAATACCGGATAATGATAGAAAAATAAATAATAATATTGTAGTAATTACTAAAAATATTTTTTTATTCATCTTATTCCTCAGCAGTCTTTTCTATTTCTTGTGTCCATGGGATAGTTTTAGTATTATATATCAATGTTTGCAAACTAGTAGTAATAGTAGCTGTATCACTGCTAACTTTAATTGTAAAATCTTTATTATTTGTAACTCCAATTCCATCGATAAGTTTTTGAGCATTATAATTATATATATATAAAACATTTGCCTGATTTACTGCAGCTAAATAGTCTTGATAAAATTTTACATATGCAAATGAGCCATCTATTACTTTATTATTGTTTTCGAAATTATAAATCTCATAATTGCTATTATTATTTTTAATAACATAATAAGTTTTAGAATAAAAATCTTTTAAATCATTGCCACTAAAATCTAATAATACATTTTTGTTATCCTTAATTCCTTTTATATAATTACTATTTATTATTTCTAAATCATCGTAATCAAAAGAAACATTTTTTGTAACACTACCTTTAATTATTTTTAACATGCCTATTTTTGAATTTTTATTTTTAGCTGAAACATAAGCGATATCATTAACTATAAAAGTGTTTGTTTTATTATTTTCATATTGTGAACTATTAGTTGTAACTTCAATGTAATTTCCAAGTTTTTTATTTGTTTTTAAATCAATTAAATTAACTTTTATATCTCCATTACCATTTGATGCAGAATCGTATACAAAAACAAAACGATTAGAAAAAATTGGAGTAGATAAATCAGTATTAGACGCATCTTTAGCTATATAACATTTATTTAAAGATTTATTAGTACAATTATATATTCCTGATAATTTTGTTTTTTGCAAATCGCTATAAAAATATAAACGTCCGTCATAATAACTATAATAAACGAGTTCCTTATTATTTTTGATATCATTTAAATTATATTTATATAAATGTTTATTATTTTCTTCAAAAATTGTTATCGTTAAATTTTCATTATCTTGATCTAAATCAAAAGCTCTTTTTACGGATCTTTGTTTCAATTCTTTAGTAAAAATATATTTTGGAATATAATTATTGTTTTTTAATTCAAGACTTTCCGGTATAATGCTATTTTTGTCTATATCCATTATATTTAATTTCTCATCATTAATATATATTATATAATTATTTTTTAAAGTTATAAATTTAGATTTTTCTAATAATATTTCATTATTATAGTTTAAAACTTTATATCCATTATCATCTTTAATTACAATACTATTTTTATCGAAATATTTTATTTCTTCATTAGTACTAAATATTGAATTGTTATTTTCATCAAGTATTTCATATGTTTTATTTGTTTTTACAATAGTCATATCACTATTATCTAAAATTTTCCCAATATAATCATAATTATTTTTTAAAATATTATTTATTTTTTTGTCTAAGGTAATTAAATTATATTTATTGTTTTTATCGCTAACAACAATAAAATTATTTTTGTCGTTATATGATTTTATACTATAATATGTCTCAAGAATTTCTTTCTTTTTAATATCATATAATTTTATATTTTCATTTTTTCCTTCGGCATTATCACTAATAAAAACAAAACGATTATTATATATTTTACTTCTTTGTTTTATATTTTTATTATTCTCATAAACATTTTTATCTGTATCAAAATTATCATCATTAGTTTCATAAGCTACAAAACAATTATTTTGATTTTTATTTTTGCATTGATAATTTCCAATAATTTTTCCTTTTTCATCTAGCAATTTTAATGTACCATTATCATAAATAAAATTTTCTTTTTCGATTATTACTTTTTTGTCATCTTCATTAATATTAAATAATCTAATAATTGCAAAAATTATAAGTAATAGATCTAAAATTCCAATAATTATTATAGCAATTTTCCTCTTTTTATTATGTTTATTCCATATTTTTTTTAGTTTTCTCACACATACCACCTACTATTATAATTATATCTTATTTTCCTTTTTTTTCAATATTTTTATAAATATCCTTTAATAATATTCTTTATTTATAACTAAGTAACATTTTTTTATGAAAAAATCACTAATATTTTTTTTATTTAAAATATTGCCTATTCCAAATAATAATACATTAATATTGCGACCATTAAAATAATTTATTAATGCTTCAGTAGCAATTCTATAGTATAGTGCTACAAAATCGTATTGATTATATGTAGAGCTTGAATTAATAATATTATTTAAAATACCAATTTTGAAATTTCTTTTGTATTTACAAACTTCATTCATTGTTTTATTACTAAAACTACAAACCCAAATATTATTATATTTATTTAAAATGTTTACAAATTTTTTATAAGATTGAATTTTTTTTATTTCAATTAATTTAATTTTATTTGGGAATGTATTTAAAACTTCCTCTAAAGTAGTTATTTTGCATGGATTTTTTTTAGTACCAAAATTAAATTTTTGTAATTCCTTTAATGTATATTTTTCAATTAAACCAAAACCATTACTTACTCGATCAATGGTTGCATCATGACATACTACAAATTTTTTATCTTTTGTTTCTCTAATATCAAACTCAAAACCTACAAATTCATCACATTTATAGGCATTTTTAAATGATAATAATGTATTTTCTTGTATTTCTTTATTATAAAATCCTCGATGAGCAATTAGTTTCACAATATCACCTATATATAATATGAAAAAAAACTTATTATTATAAGTTTTATGTGTTATATTTATTAATTAAATTTGAATATTTTTTTAATAATTCTTCTTTAAGTTCAATTGAAGTTGCTTCAATTCTTAGAGTTAGATTTGGGCCAGTATTAGAAGCTCTTAAACTAATCATATAATCATCTGTTTCAATTCTTATACCATCTATTTGGATAATATTTAAATTTTCTTTTTCTAATTCTTTTTTTATATTATTTATAATTTCATGTTTAAGATTATCATTTGTTTTAAATTTTGTTTCTGGAACTTCATAATATTTTGGACAATCAAGTAAATAGGAACTTATAGGTTTATCAGAATTACTTAATATTTCAATAAATCTTAATCCTGAATATATGCCATCATCAATACCCAAATATTTATCATTAAATACTAGATGTCCAGAATATTCTCCACCAAACAAAATTTTATCTGCATTTATTTTATTTTTAACTAAACTTGCACCGGTTTTATATAATATAGGCTTAACTCCAATTTTTTTTAATCCATTTTTTAATGCCATTGAACATTTTACATCAAATAAACATTCTTTTTTTGCAGTATTATTAATAATATTTTTCCAAACGATAAGCATTAAAAGATCGGGAGTGATAACTTCCCCTTTTTCAGAAACAATTCCAACTCTATCAGCATCACCATCATAAGCTATTCCTAAATCCGCTTTTGTTTCTAATACTTTTTCTTGAAGCATTTTCATATTTTCTAAAACGCTAGGATCTGGATGATGATAAGGAAAATTTCCATCAGGTTTTGAACATATTATTTCATAATAAGCATTTACTTTTTTCATAATTTTTTTTATAAATAAAGCTCCTGAGCCATTACCAGGATCAATAATAACTTTGATTTTTTTCTTACCAAAAGATAATCCTTTAAACATCGATTTAAGGTATGATTTAAATATATTTACTTTTTTAATTTTACCTTTTCCAATTTTAAAATTAGTTTTTTTTAAATAATCATAAAATTTTTTTATTTCATCTCCACATAGGGAGTAATTATTATTCAAAAATAATTTAAAGCCATTTTCATCTTTTGGATTATGTGATGCTGTTACCATTATTGCAGGCGAATTAAATTTAATTGTTGAAAAAGCAGTCATCGGAGTAGTTACTTTACCAATATCAAAAATTTTAATACCAGTGCTAATTAATCCCCTACAAAGATATTCTTGTAATATATCAGATGAGTTTCTAATATCTCTGCCAACAACACATGTTTTAAATTTATTATTTTGCAAAAAAGTACCATATGCTTGGCCTAAAACATAAGCAAAATTTTCATCAAAATCTATTTTATATTTTCCACGTATATCATACTCTCTTAAAATATTTTCGTTAAACATATAACCACCTATTATTAGAATAACACATAATTTAAGGTAGAATATATTTTTTTTAATTTTAATTTACATTAAAGATATTATTTTTACATAAATTTAAATAAAGGTATTTGGAAAGGAGAGTTTTTATGAGTGAAAACTTTCCACCTAATATTGATCCGCAAGCATTTTCATTAAGTGCTGTAGCTGTTGGCGTTGCATTAGTTGGAGATTTTAATACAAATGAATTAAATAGCATTTCTAACTGGATATTTTTGGTTGCACAATATTTAGAAACCGTTTCAGCCCAACAGCAACTCATCGAAGGAAGAATTGATAATACAAATATAAATATAAATAGTAAACAAGCTAAAAGTGGTGGCAGCCCATATACTGGTCCAAGAAAAAAAAGTAATCAAAACGTTCGTGAAGAATTTGAATTTTTAAGTCAAGTTGTTCAAGTAATGCAAAAAGAAATTGATAATTTAAAAAATAGACCATAAAAGTCTATTCCCATTTCCAATTGATAATTTCTGGCATATCAATACCATTTTCATAAATATATTTTTTATGTTCTATTAGCTTATCTTGACAATATTTTATTAAATTTTCAGATTTTTTTTGTAAAGATGGTACATTTTTAATAACACTCATTACCAAATGATATCTATCTATTTCATTTAAAACTCTCATATCAAATGGTGTTGTTATAGTACCTTCTTCTATATATCCTTTAACATGAAGGTTTTGATTATGTCTTTTATATGTTAATTCATGAATTAAATTTGGGTAGCCATGAAAAGCGAAAATTATAGGTTTATCTTTTGTAAAAATCATATCATATTCTTCATCTTTTAAACCATGCGGATGTTTATCATGAGATACAAGACGCATTAAATCAACAACGTTTACTACTCTAATTTTTAAAGTAGGTAAATACTTTTTAAGTATAGTTGTAGCAGCTAATACTTCAAGTGTCGGAGTATCTCCTGCACACGCTAATACAACATCTGGGCTTTCTAAATTATCTGTAGAAGCCCAAGACCAAATACCAATTCCTGAAGTACAATGTTTTATTGCCTGTTTTTTATTTAACCATTGTTGTCTTGGATGTTTAGATGCAATTATGACATTAATATAGTTTTTACTTTTAATACAATGATCAAAACAAGAAATTAAACAATTAGCATCTGGAGGAAGGTATGCTCTTACTATATTTGCTTTTTTAGTTATAACATGATTTAAAAAACCAGGATCTTGGTGCGTATAACCATTATGATCTTGTTGCCATACATGAGAAGTTAGAACATAATTTAATGATGAAATAGAAGCACGCCAAGAAAGTTCATTACATATTTTTAACCATTTAGCATGTTGACTTGTCATTGAGTCTATTATTCTTGTAAAAGCTTCATAGCTTGTAATAAAACCATGTCTTCCAGTAAGTAAATATCCTTCTAACCATCCTTCACATAAATGTTCGGAAAGAATACTATCAATTACTCTGCCATTTTTATTTAAATGCTCATCTTGATTAATTACTTTACTATTCCATTTTTTATCAGTTGCTTCAAATACATAATTTAAACGATTAGATAATGTTTCATCTGGAGCAAAAATTCGAAAATTTTTATTGCTTTCATTATATTTTATAATATCTTTAACAAATTTCCCTAATTCCATCATATCAGATGCAACAATAGTTCCAGGCTTTTTTATATCAATCATATAATCTCGAAAATCTGGAATTTTTAGTTCTTTTAGAATTTTACCACCATTAGCATATAGCGATGCGCTCATTCTTTTTGTTCCTTTTGGAATAAATAAACAATATTCTTTTTTTAATTTTCCTTTTTCGTCAAATAACTCATTTGCTTTATAACTTTTTAACCATGATTCTAATAAATGTAAATTTTTTTGATCATCTTCTCTTACTTCAAATGGAATTTGATGTGATCGAAAATTACCTTCAATTTTTTTATTTGCAATTTTTTTTGGACCAGTCCAACCCTTTAACGTACGTAAAATTAGCATTGGAAATTTTATTTTATTATTTAATGTTTTATTTTTTTTAATTTGTTTTACTATTTTGTCTAATGAGGTTGCCATATTTTCATGCATTACTTTTATATTATCCTGGGAAACAATAATAGGATCCCAACCTAATCCTTTAAAATAAGATATTAACTTTTTTTCACTCATTCTTGCTAAAATCGTTGGGTTAGCTATTTTATATCCATTTAGATGCAATATTGGAAGTACGTATCCATCAGTTTTAGGATTTAAAAATTTATTACAATGCCAACTTGCAGCAAGCGGACCAGTTTCTGCCTCTCCGTCCCCAATAACACAAGCTGCAATTAAATTAGGATTATCAAGTACTGCCCCAAATGCATGAGCTAAAGAATAACCTAATTCTCCACCTTCATTAATTGATCCAGGAATCCCAGCTTCCGCATGTGATGATGTACCACCTGGAAAAGAAAAGCGTTTAAATAATTTTTTTAGTCCTTCTTCATCTTGAGTAATATTTGGATAAATTTCACTATATGTACCCTCTAGATAACTATTAGATAAAACGCATCCTCCGCCATGTCCAGGGCCTGATATATAAATCATATCTAAATTATATTTACATATTATACGATTTAAGTGAGTGTAAATAAAATTTTGTCCCGGAGTTGTTCCCCAATGTCCAACTAATTTTTTTTTAATATCCTCTATTTTTAAAGGACGCTTTAATAAAGGATTATCTAGCAAATAGAGTTCACCTACCGTTAAATAATTTGCAGCTCTAAAGTAACCATCAAGTGCTTTTAATTCTTTACTATTTAAACTTTTCATTTATGATCTACCTCTTATTTTAATTATAACCACTTTTTTAAAAAGTTTAAATAAAAATTAGATACAAAAAAATAATTTACATTTTTTTGTAAATTATTTATATATTATACAAAATATATGATCTATAATAAAAACAAATATAAACATTAAACAAATTATTTTTAATATATTTTTATTTACATTAAACATTAATTTTTTTAGAAGTGGTATTAAAATATAAATTAAACAAAGACCACCAACTCCAAAAGCAATTACGGAACTTAAACAAACAAAACCACCAATATTTAAAAAATGACCTTTATAATTCCATAATCTTTTATTTTGTAATGTTTTTAATAAAAATCCTACAATTAATTCCAATCCCCCACATGTTAAAGATGAAAAAAGAAAAATAATTAATGGATTTCTTTTAAATTTATTAAATAATAAATATACTAAAACTCCTCCATAACCATATATAGGTAAATAAGGACCGTACAAATAACCACGATCTACAAATTTATGCTTAGTAATTAAAAATAAAATTTCTTCATAAATATAACCTATAACACTACAAATCATAAATAATAAAATAATAAATATGATTTTATTTTTATTCTTTTTAAAAAAAATCATGTGATCACCTATTTTTAATTTACACTTTTTTAATTAAATTAAACTTTAATTTTGAATAAAAAAAGCACAATTTATAAAAATTATGCTTATGTTTTAATAAAATGGTCGGGAAGACAGGATTCGAACCTGCGACCCCTTGGTCCCAAACCAAGTGCACTACCAAGCTGTGCTACTTCCCGGAAATCAATTACTTATTAAGTATAACAGATAATTAAAAAAAAATAAAGTAAAAATTTTATTTTCTACTTTATTATATGCATTAAGTTTGTTTTTGATATTATCAACTACAAGTTGTACTAAAACCAGAAGGTGCTTCATCAGTATTAATATATATATCGGTTCTATTTAATGATGATATTTCATTTTTATCTTTACCATTTATATAATACTTATTTGATTTATCGTGTAAATATATTTTAAAAGTTCCTTCGCCTTCTCTTACTACTTTTCCTTCATAAGATGTTTTAATATCTACATAATCTCCTAAAGAGGTATCATTATATACCCAACATTTAGTGGAGCCTGCAGTTCCACTTACTAAATTTGCTGTATACGCTTGTTCAGCTGCACTTAATATAGTTTGTGCTTCAACTTTAAATGAATCAATTTTAGCATTATTCATAAGTCTTAAAACATTTGGTAAGGCAAGAAGTATTAAGACAGCTAAAATTACTATTACTGCTAATAATTCAATTAATGTAAAACCTTTTTTATTTAATTTTCTCATTTAAATACTCTCCTTTATACTAAAATAATTATATAATCTTTTTAGCTTTTGTGTCAATTAAAATTTTATATTTTTGTTTAAATAATTAATGATTTCTTTTATATTAAGTTTTTCTTGTTCCATGGTATCCCTATTTCTTATAGTAATAGTATTATATTTTAATGTATCATCATCAACAGTTATACAATATGGCGTCCCAACTGCATCAGCTCTTCTATATCTTTTACCTATTGAACCAGCATCATCAAAAGAAATGTTATAAAATTTACATAATTCTTCATATATTTCTAATGCCTTATTTGTATGATATTTTTTTACTAAAGGTAAAATTGTTACTTTAATAGGGGCTAAATAAGGATGTATTTTTAATACTTCTCTTTCACTGTTATCTTCTAACACTTCTTTATTGTATGCATCACATATGATAGTTAAAAAAGTTCTATCTAATCCTAATGATGGTTCAATTACATATGGTAAATACTTTTCATTAGTTATAGGATCTAAATATTTTAAATCTGTTTTTGATCCTTTTTCATGTACACTTAAATCATAATCAGTTCTATCAGCTATTCCCCATAATTCTCCCCAACCAAATGGAAATTTATATTCGATATCCGTTGTTGCTTTGGAATAAAATGATAACTCTTCTTTTGCATGATCTCTAAATCTAAGATTTTCTTTTTTAATTCCTAATTCTTTTAAAAATTCTAAGCAAAAATTTTTGTAATAACCAAACCATTCTAAATCTGTTCCGGGCTTACAAAAAAACTCTAATTCCATTTGTTCAAATTCTCGCATTCTAAATATAAAGTTACCAGGAGTTATCTCGTTACGAAAACTTTTACCAATTTGTCCAATTCCAAATGGCAATTTTAAACGCATGCTTCGTTGAACATTTAAGAAATTGATAAAAATTCCTTGAGCAGTTTCTCCTCTTAAATAGACTTTATTTTTAGTATCTTCGGTAACACCCATATTGGTTTCAAATAAAAGATTAAATTTACGTATATCAGTAAAATCATTTTTATGACAACTAGGGCAAGTAATATTATAACTTTTTATTATATTAACTAATTCTTCTCCACTTTTTCCTTCAACTGGGATTGTAACATTGTTTGATTTAGCAAATTCTTCTATTAAATTATCTGCTCGATAACGTTTTTTACAATTTTTACAATCAATTAACGGATCGTTAAAGTTTGTAACATGGCCACTTGATATCCAAACATTTGGGTTCATTAGTATTGCACTATCTATTCCAAAATTATATGGATTTTCTTGAATAAATTTTTGCCACCAGCATTTTTTTATATTTTCTTTCAATTCTCTACCTAATGGCCCATAATCCCACGAATTAGATAATCCGCCATAAATACTGCTTCCTTGAAAAATAAAGCCATAATTTTTACAATAATTTACTAAATCATCCATTTTAATTTTTTCCATTTTTCGCCTCCATAAAATCTTTTACATATAACTTTAAAGTATCAATATCTTCGACAACTTTAAAATCATTATTAATTGTTTGATTTAAAAAACCTTCATTAATATTTTGATTCATCCATTCAAATATTTTAGAATAATATCCATCTATATTATAAATTATAATAAGTTTCTTTTCGATATTACTTCTAAATTCTTCTAGGGCACTACAAAATTCTGCTAAGGTTCCAATTCCTCCTGGTAAAATAACTATAATATCAGACATTTCATACATTTTTTTAAATCTAATTAAAGTATCGCTTACTAAATGACAATTCGCTTCATTTAATTCTTCTAAATCATTTTTATAAAAATCAACTGTAAATGCTTCTATTTTTCTTTTTTCAGATACAAAAGCTTTAAAGCATTCTCCCATCATTGAAAAATTAGCCCCACCAAAAACTAAATCTAGGCCTTCTTTTGCTAAATAAGTAGCAGTTTCTTTTGCTAAATTTAAATACTTAGAATCAATAGTTTTACTTGCCGAACTAGCAATAAATACATTCATAAAATTTACCTCCTAAAATTAAAAAACTCAAAAAAGATATTGTAAGGACGAGTAAATCCCGCGGTTCCACCTTACTTATCTCTTTTTTGAGATCTCTTAAATTTATATAGCTCCAGATTTTCCACATCCATCTTTGCTTTATACATTTATTATATATGACAATTGAATTTAAAACAAGGATTTATTACAAATTAATAACATTTTTTAAAAATTCTTTGCTATGTAAATATAATCCAGTATATCTTTCATAATATTTATCTAAAAAATAATTTATTTCATTAATAACTTCTTTTTTTATATTCAGTTTTGTAATACTTTTTATATCTACATAATAATACATTCTAAGCATTTTAATCGTTTTTGGTGATATGATTAATTCATTCGTATAACAATTTTTACATATATATCCCCCTGCATCGCCGTCAATAGTTACAATATTACTCATATTACCACATTTAACACAACTTTCTAAATTAAGGGAAACACCCAAATAATCTAAATATTTTATTTCTAAAATATTAGTAATTACTAATGGATCAAATAATTCATTAATTTTTAAAATTGCATTAATATAGAGATTATAAATTTCTTTATCTTTTAATTGTTTTAAAACTTGAGTAGTAAGTTCTGTTAAATAATTTAAATAACTAATAAGTATAATATCACTTTTTATTACTTTTAAATCATTAATAATATCTACAGATACTAATGTAGATAATTTATTTTCTTTATAATATATATTAAAAACACCATATGTAAATAAATTTGTGTAACTTCTTAATTTGCTT
Source organism: uncultured Bacilli bacterium (assembly GCA_947627995.1). Classification (GTDB taxonomy): domain Bacteria; phylum Bacillota_I; class Bacilli_A; order RF39; family UBA660; genus CANQYE01. Next base: position 17,907 of record CANQYE010000003.1, on the reverse strand, counting down.
TTTATATTTCTAGCTCCTTTAGCCATCAACCCAATTACTATGCCATCAGAGGTTAAAACATTTAAAATTTTAGAAGTTTCACTATATGGTGTTTCTTTTATTATTATTCCTTCTACTTTTTTAATCAAATAAAATCACTTCACTTCGATTTTTTGTATTTTAGATAATATTCTATTTTACCGGTTTCTTTAAATTTTTTCCAAGCTTCTTCTTTCTTCATTTTATCACAATACCCTTTCTTAATTATATATTGTGATAAATAAATATTTTTTATTCAAAATCTTTAAAACCTAAATCTAGTAAATATTTTTCTTTATCTAACCAATTTGGAATAGTTTTCACAAACAATTCTAAATATACTTTTTTCCCAATTAACTTTTCTATATCGTTACGGGCTTTAATACCAACTCTTTTAATTCGTTCTCCTTTTTTACCGATAATAATTTTTTTTAAGCTATCTTTATCTACTATTATGTTTATAAATATTTTAGCGAGATCTTCTGTTTCTTCAAATTTTTCGGTAACACAAGTTATTCTATGTGGTATTTCTTGTTCCAATTCTTCAAGTAATTTTTCTCTTACATATTCACTAGCCATAAATTGGACGCTGCTAGTTGTATATGTTGATTCATCAAAGTATTTCATATCATCTGTCAAGTACTTTTTAATTTCTTCAATTAAGGTAGAAATATTATTTTCATTTAAAGCTGAAATTGGAATAATTGCAACGAATGGAAACATATCTTTGTATTCGCTAATTTTTAAAAGAATTTCTTCTTGTTTTATTTTATCTATTTTATTAATAACAAGAATTACTGGTGATTCAGTCTTTTCTAAACTTTTCATAATTGCTTTATCGCCTTCACCAAGATTTGTACTTCCATCAACTAAAAACAAAATTAAATCTACATCTAAAAGCATTGCTTGGGCTTGTTTATTTAATAATTTTCCCAATTTATTTTTTTCTTTAGTAAAACCTGGAGTATCAACAAAAACAATTTGTGAATCATTATCATTATATATTCCCTGAATTACATTTCTAGTAGTACCTGGTTTATTCGAAGTAATTGCTACATGCATTTTTATAATATGATCAAGTAAAGTACTTTTTCCAACGTTTGGTCGACCAATAATACTAACAAAACCGCTTTTCATAAATACTCCTTCCAAATAAAATTTTATCAAAAATAATTGTTTTAATCAATTAAAAAACTATTGAATTAAACTTAATGATACTTTTTCATTATCTTTATTTATATTTATAACATAACAATCAACAATATCTCCAACACTAAATAATTCAGATGGATGCTTAATATATTTTTTAGTTAAATTTGTAATATGAGCAAGTCCATCGTTATGCAATCCAATATCGATAAATAAACCAAAATCCACAATATTTCTGATAGTCCCTTGTAATTTATCTCCAATATGTAAATCATCTATATTTAAAATATCGCTTTTTAATATAGGCTTAGGTATATTATCACGAGGGTCACGATTTGGCTTTATTAACGAAGATATAATATCATCTAATGTATAACTATCTAAACCTAAGTTTAATTTATTTTTATCTATAGAACTTAGCTTTTCAATAAACTTTTTACTACCTAGATCTTCACTTTTTAAATCCAAACTTTTAAGCAAAATATTTACAGCATCATAATTTTCTGGGTGAATAGATGTTTTATCTAAAGGATTAATACCATCTATAATACGCATAAAACCAATAGATTGTTCATATATTTTAGGAGTTATCCCTTTAATATTTTTTATTTCGTCTCGAGAATTTATATGACCATGAGAGTTTTTATAATCTGTTATTGCTTTTATAGCATTTTTTGTTAAGCCTGAAACATAGCTTAAAAGAGATGAGGAAGCAGTATTTATATTTACTCCTACTCTATTTACCGTTTTTGTAACAACAAAATTTAGACTTTCATCAAGTTTTTTTTCTTGAACATCATGCTGATATAAACCTACTCCAATACTTTTAGGATCAATTTTAACTAATTCGGATAAAGCATCTTGTAATCGTCTACCAATACTTATTGCACTTCTTTTTTCGACTGTTAAATTAGGAAATTCATTTATTGCTAATGGAGATGCAGAATAAACGCTTGCACCAGCTTCTGAAACAATTGCATATTCAACTTTTCTTTTTGCGTCTTTAATAGTATCAGCGATAAATTTTTCACTTTCTCTAGAAGCAGTACCATTTCCAATAGCAATGATATCAACATTATATTTATCAATTAAATCTAATATTATTTTTTTACTTTCAGCTATTTTTTCATGTGGTTTTGTAGGATAGATAACACTTATTTTTAAAACTTTACCAAATGGATCTAAAATTGCTAGTTTACAACCTGTTTTATAAGCCGGATCAAAACCCATAACTACACTATTTTTAATAGGCGGGGTTAAAAGTAATGCTTCTACATTTTTTGCAAAATTATCTATAGCAACTTCTTCAGCTTTTTCTTTTAATTCTGCTCTTACTTCTCTTTCTACACTAGGAAATATTAGTCTTTTATAGCTATCGGAAATCGCATCTAGTATAATATGATTAATATATGATTTTTCTTTAATTATTTTGCTTTCTAAAAATTTTAATATATTTTCGTTATTAATTTCAATAGAAACAGATAAAATTTTTTCTTTTTCGCCACGATTAATAGCTAATATTCGATGGGGTTTTATTTTATTTATTTGTTCTTGATAATTGTAATACATTTCGTATGTATTATTTTTATCTTCTTTTTCTTTTCTTTTTTTAATAGTAATTATTCCCTCTTGATAAATTTTATTTCTAATGTATTTTCGATAATATGCATTATCAGAAACCCATTCTGCAATAATATTTTTAGCCCCAGAAATAGCATCTTCTATAGTAGCAACATTCTTATTAATAAATCTTTTACACAACGAATTTTCATTACCTTCTTTTGGAAAAGACATAATTATTTTTGCAAGTGGCTCTAATCCATTTTTTATTGCTTCTGTTGCTTTTGTTTTCTTTTTTTCTTTATACGGGCGATATAAATCTTCTACCTCAATAAGTTTTTGAGCATTCATAATATTATTTTTAAGCTCTTCTGTTAAAAGATTTTTTTCATCAATTAAACGAATAACGCTCTCTTTTTTATTTAATAAATTAACTTGATATTTGTATATATCGTGAATTTTACGAATTGTTTCTTCATCAAGTGACCCAGTTTTTTCTTTACGATATCTTGCAATGAAAGGAATAGTATTTCCATTTTCTAAAAGATCTAAAACTGCTTTTACTTGATAACTTTTAATTTTTAAATCATTACTAATACTATCAACTAATTGTTCCATGTTACCACCTTGTTTATTATATCAAAAAAAAATAGAAAAAGCTTCTAGTATTAATTAAATTAATTTATCGATAGTTACAAATTTATAATTTTCTTTTTCTAGTTTATCTATAATTTTCAAGGCTGCATCAACTGATGTATCATAAATATCATGCATTAAAATAATGTCATTTTCTTTTATTTTATTAATAACATGATTATAAATTCTATCTACATTCTGGAAGGCCCAATCTTTTGAATCTACTGTCCACTTAACAACTTTAAGTGGTATTAATTTTCGTATTTTTTCATTTATGTTTCCATAACTTGGGCGAAAATATTCAGGTATCCTTCCTGTGATATTATATATTATTTCATTTGTTTTATTTACTTCTTCTTTTATTTCATCATCTTTTATTTTATATAAACTTTTATGATCGTATGTATGATTTCCAATTAAATGTCCTTCGTTTATCATACGTAAAATTATATCAGGATTTTCTTCAGCATACATGCCTAAAACAAAAAAATTCGCTTTAATATTTCGCTTTTTTAATTCATCTAAAAGTCTATTAGTAGTACTTTTTTTAGGCCCATCATCGAATGTTAAAGCGATGTTTTTTTGTTTTTCTTCTTTGAAAACCGATAAATTTTTTTTGCTATATATGTTATAACCTATAGTTAGGATAAAAATAAAGCATATAATCAATATAATCATTTTTTTCATAATAAATCAGATCGCTTAATTATATATAATTTATTAGTTTTATAAAATCCATAAAAAATATTATCTAATGTTAAATGATTTTTCTTTAAATTATAACGAATAAAACTTTCTGTTTTATCAATATATTTTAAAGTCTTTTTTTGAATTTTACCATCAATTATTACAGGAAGTGGAAAATTAGTTTTTGTTTTAAAAAAATTATATTTAAATATTGATAATTTTCCATTTGGCTCTAGTACCGCATATTCAACATCTTCAATATTTTTTATATTTTTTTGTCTAAGTTCTAATAAAAGATCATCTAAAGTATATCTTTGTTTCACCATTTCTTTAAAATTGATTTTACCATTAGTTATAATTATAGATGGCTTTTCAGAAAAAATGTTACGAAATTTTCTAGATTTTATTGATATAAACCCAAAAACAACTTCTATTAAAACTAAAGCTACTATAGGTAATATTGTATTAAATATAGAATCATTAATATTTTCAATACTAATAGCAACTAATTCCGCAATTAGTATTGAAACAATTAGATCAATTATTCCTAGTTGACCAATTTCCCTTTTACCCATGATTCTATAACTTGCTGTTATAAAAAAATAAAAAAATATTGTTCTAAAAATAATACTAAATATTTGCATATCATCACCTTAATTTTATTATGGTTTATATCATAAAATTTTAAACATATCATAATATTTATTAGGTGATAAATTTGAAAAAAATATTAAAAAAATACAAAATAATATTTATTATTTTAATTGATATTTTTGGTATTAATTTAATTATAAGTTTACTAAACTTAATTAATTTATTAAATAATAGTGTTTCATCTATTTTAATTATGCTTAATACTATATTTTTATATTTATATTTAGGGATTTATTTTGGTAAAAAAACTATAAAAAAAGGATTTTTAACCGGCATTAAAGTTGGTCTAATAGGAATTGGATTAATGTTTATTATAAGCATTCTATTTTTTCAAATAAAAATAAACATTTCTATGATTTTATATTACCTAATTTTACTTACTTCAAGTATTATCGGAGCAATGATAGGTATTAATAAAAAAGAAAATACATAATATTTTTTATTTAATATTTTGACAATATTGTTCTAAATGTTTTATCCCCTCTTGGTAGAGCATCTGTTATGCCATAATCAAAAATACCTGAAAATGTTCCACCTCTAAAAGTTCCACCACGCTTAATCCAAGGATATGATTTTGTAGCAAAATAAGCAAGATTACCATTCCAGCTTTTATTTTCAATTGTACTTGATAATGTTTCTCTTGTTGCATCTCCAATTAATCCTCGGCTATAATCATACATATTACCATTTTTATAAAGTGTATAATATCTTTTATCAATAGGAAGTTTACCTACAAAACCGCCAATATCATCTTTTACAGGATAATCACTTATTATGCCCATGACACATTCCCAAGATCCGCCTGCTAAATCATATATTCCATATATGTTTCCCGTTGAAGAAGCTCCTGTTCCATAATATTTTTTATCATAAGAATATGGACAATTTAAAGTTCCACCACTAGCTGTAACGCCAGATGAACATCCAGTTGTAACATTATCCCAAGTTTCTGAATTTCCCATAGCAGTATTTAAAAATATCTTTTTTGATATACCTTTATAATCACTATTGTTTTCTTTTCCATAATTAGATTGAGATAAATAAGCTATAGCACCCCACTCCATATTTGTAATAATTCTTGAATCGTATTGTAAATTATTATATGTACTGATACTATTTGCATATTCAATCATCTTACCGGTATTAATATTAACTAATGTATGTTTATTAGGTTTTATTTCAATATGATCATTATTAATAGATGGTTCAAATTTTGCAATCCAAAAGCCATTTAGTTCAATAGTTTTATCGTTAAAATTTGCTGTAAAAGCTGGGTGAGTGAAAAAAATGCCATTTTCAATTTTGGTTTTTTTATCTGCTATTGAAGAAACAAAATTTACCTCAATCATTTGCTCAGCTATTTTCTCAAAGTTAACATTAAATAATTTATATTCAAAACGAGGTACCCAAACAAAATAACCAATAATCTCATCCTCATTAATTATTGTACCAGGACTTGCAGATTCATAGTAATTCTTTTTTTCATTTGCAGGTATAGCAACATTAGCCCAATTTAAATCTTTATAACTATACCATGATGAATTAGTATCTGCTTTTTTCCATTGACCATTTTCATAATATATTGGAATCATTCCTTCAATTACTTCTGGATCAGCCCCATTTAAAATATCTTCTTTATATATTTTAGCAATAGCTTCTAATTTTTCTTTTTGTGTTTTATTATATTCATCAAATATTGTTTGAGTAGTATTTTTAGTTTGTATTTCTAAATTTTGAAATAATTTCATGTTCATATTTTGATTACTATTTTTTAATTTAATTTCTAAAAATAATAATAAAAGAATTAAAATAATTATTAAAAAAATTAATATTAATAATAGTTTTTTTCTCATACTTCTACATCCTAATCTTCTTATTATTTAATTAATTTTATAATATCATTAATTAATAAAAAAAGCGAGATAAAAATATTTCTCGCCTATTTAATAAAATTTATTAAGAAAATAAATAGCTATCTTCCAGTTTCTTTAAAATTGTTTCATTCAATATTTGTTTTTCATTTTTTAGTTGCCATTTTTCAAAATTAAGATTACATAAAGTAATAAACTTTCCATCAAAATTTTCATCAATTAATTCAAGATATTTTTGGGCATAATCAATTTTAATTTCTATTGGCAAACTTTCTAAAGCATACGTTAAAAAATAAAGATTATTTACTATTTCATTTATATAATCTTTGTCATAAACAAAATATATTGAATTAAATATTTGCAAATATTTATTATAAATACCTTTTTCGCATAAAATATCCTTATATCTATGCATAATATTAAAAAATATATTATAGAAAAAAACAGATTTATCTAAAATTAAATTACATTCTTCATCAGTATATCTAAATGCCATTTACTTAGTCCTTTATATTAAATTTTAATGTTTTATTTTTGATATTATGATTTAATATTGAAATAAAATCATCAAATTTTAAAGTAGTTGTTTCATTACTACCAAATAATCTAAAACTTATCAAATTATTCTCTTTCTCTTTATCACCAAGAATTAAAGTAATAGGCATTTTTTTCGTTTGACTTTCACGCATTTTATAACTTAACTTTTCATTACGATTATCAATTTCTACCCGTATATTATTTTTTTTCAATATATCATATATTTCTTTAGCATATTTATAATGATATTCATTATTGACAGGAATTATATTTATTTGAACTGGAGAAAGCCAAAGAGGAAAGGCACCTGCAAAATGTTCGATTAAAATACCAATAAACCTTTCAATTGAACCATAAATTACTCGATGCAACATAACTGGTCTTTTTTTGGTTCCATCAGCATCAATATAAGTTAAATCAAATCTTTCTGGCAAATTCATATCCAATTGTATTGTTCCACATTGCCATACTCTTCCTAAAGAATCCTTAATATGAAAATCCAATTTTGGTCCATAAAATGCACCATCCCCTGGATTAATTTTACATTTATGTCCAGCTTTATGACATGCATCTTCTAATGCTTTTTCTGATTTTTCCCAAATTTCTAATTCGCCTATATATTTCTCCTCTGGTCTTGTAGAAAGTTCAATTTCATAAGTAAGCCCAAATATTGCATACATACGATCAATAAAATTAATTAACTTTACTACTTCACTTTCTATTTGATCAGCTCGCATAAAAATATGAGCATCATCTTGTGTAAATGTTCGAACTCTAAATAAACCATTTAATGCACCGCTGGCTTCATGACGATGAACTTGGCCTAATTCTCCAATACGAAGTGGAAGATCTTTATAAGAATGTAAACTATTTTTATAAACTAACATACCTCCTGGACAATTCATTGGTTTAATGGCAAATGTTTTATCATCAATTTCGCTTGTATACATATTTTCACGATAATTATACCAATGCCCAGATAATTCCCATAATTCTTTGTTTAACATAATAGGTGTTTTTATAAATTCATATCCTTCTTTTGTATGTTCATCATACCAAAAATTTTCTAAAATATTTCTTAATATCATTCCTTTATTTAAAAAGAAAGGAAATCCAGGCCCATATTCACTCATCATAAATAATTCTAATTCTTTGCCTAATTTTTTATGATCTCTTTTTTTAGCTTCTTCAAGTAAAGCTAAGTGATTTTCTAAATCTTCAGGATTGCTAAAACAAACACCATAGATTCTTTGAAGCATTTTATTATTAGAATCACCTTTCCAATAAGCACCTGATACTTTAAGAAGTTTAAAATTTTTTAAAAGTTTTACTGTTTCAACATGTGGTCCACGACATAAATCTGTAAAATCGCCTTGTGTATAACATGAAATAACTTCTTCACTATCATCCATTCGTGATATTAAATCTATTTTATATTCATCATTTTTAAATATTTCTAATGCTTCTTTTTTTGAAAGCTCATGACGAATTATTTTTTTACCATCTTTAGAAATTTTTTTCATTTCTTTTTCTATTTTAGCTAAATCTTCTTCTTTTATTACGTCATCTCCTAAGTCGATGTCATAATAAAAGCCTTCTTCAATAACTGGTCCAACCCAAAATTTAGCATGTGGGTATAAATGTTTAACAGCTTGGGCAAGTAAATGAGCACATGAATGATTTAAAACACTTAATTCTTTATTTTCTTTAATATTTTCCATTTTAATCCTTCTTTCTAATAATAAAATAAAAAAATAAACACTCCTATTAAGGAGCGTTATCGCGGTACCATCCTAATTTATTACTTAATTTAGATAACGGTTTAGCCGGAGTTTATTAACCCATCATAGAAAGTAGTAATTTTTAATCTTGCTCTTAGTTTTCACCAACCACTAAGTCTCTTTTTAACTATAATTAAAAATCTTGTCTTTCATCATCGATTTCTATATTAATATAACATATTAATATCAAATTAACAAGAAAAATCTATTTTCTTCTGTTTTCACTAACCATTTCAATAGGTTCTGTTAATTGTTTAATTCTTTCAATTATTCTACGCCCTTTGATTACATCAGTTTTATAGCCTGTTTCACTTAAATGACTTTCTAAATCCTCTAGTGATAAATTAGAAGTAAAGAAAGTAATAAGTTTGTTATCCATACGATATTGTAAAATGCTTCCAAGTATTTCATCTCTTCCCCAATTAGTTAAGCTCTCAGCTCCAATATCATCAATTACTAAAATATCAATATTTAATATATCATCCATCATAATAGAAAAATTATTATTTTCCATTGCCTCTTTTAAATTTCTAAGCAAAGTAGAAAAATAAATTAATAATGAATCAACACCCTTTTTCTTAAGTTCATTTAAAGTAGCAGCTATTAAATATGTTTTACCACACCCAAAGTTACCATACAAATATAAACCCTTTAAATTTTCTTTTTTGCCATAATTATCAATAAAAGTTTTTAACCATCTAATTACTTTATTTCGTTTTCGATCGGATAAATCAATATTTTTAAAAGAAGCTTTTTTAATTTCTATTGGTAAATCGTATTTATTTTTGTTTTTTTGTATTTTTTCATTTATATATTTCTTTTGATACTTGCAAGCAATATAAGAAAATAATAAAGTATCATCTTTTTTCTCAGGAAAATAAATGTATCCATTGACTTTGTTTTTACACTCAGGAAGTCCTCTACAATTTGAGCAATTATTCAATTCTTCACAAGTAGTTTCTAATTTTGAAGTAAACTTGCACCCAACTTTATCATTTAATTTTAATTTTTTTATTAATTCAAAAAAATCATTATTTTTTAATGCAATTGCATAATCATTCATTAAATTTGCGTTTATTTTAGAATAATTATTTTTATAAGTTTTTTTTATATTTTGCATTTAATCACCTGAATTCTTTAAGCAATTCTTCCATCTCTTTTATTTCTTCGTTTGTTGCTTCTTCCTTTTCTATATTTTCATTAAACCATACAGGTTTTTTATCTTCAGTAATTTTTTTGCTATTAGTTTTTAATTTTTTATTAATTTTTTTATGTTCTTTTTCAGCAACTTCCATAGCTTCACTAGCTGTTTCAACACCTAATCTTTTCCATTGTCCAGCTATGGTTTCCACATATGCCTGATTTAGTTTATTATTATTTATTTTTAAGATATAATCAATTAAAACATTGACAACTGCAGGTTTTAATTTTAAATCAACAACAAGAGTTTCTAATAATCGTTTATCTCTAGAAGTTAAGCTAGCTCCCTTATATTTACTTTTTAGAAAATCATACGGAGAAGTATTTTCGAAAACAAATAATATTTTCCCTTTATTAGAAATATCCCCATTTGGTGTTTTTAAATATTCAGGCTGTGTACGATAAATCAAAGTAGGCAAACTTCCATTGTTGTATTGATAAAAATCTCTTGCACTTTTTCGTAAATTTTCTTTATCGATATATCCATTATCATTTAAAACACTACGTATTAATTCAACAATCTTTAATGAATCTAAATTATAAATAAATGCAAGATTATTTATTAATTCTCTAGTTTTTTTATTAAAAGTTCTTTCATTAATAATACCTTTAGGTAAAGATGATATAATTAAATCAAAATCAATATTATTTTTAAATTTAATATTATTTTTATTAGCGTCTACAATATTACTATTATCAATATTTAAAGGTGAAACAGATTGAAAAACTTCATCCATAGATTTACTGATATCTGTATAATCTTTCATATCAATTTTAAATTGTTTATACATGTTTTTTAAATGTTCATATTCATTTTTACCAATATTACTATATAGTATTACATTAAAAATAGGATGATTAAAAAATTCATATGGATTCATTGGTGAATATAGTTCATATATATATTTATTTACACTACCCTCATAATAATATGTTTTAATGAGTCCACAAGCTTCTAATATTTCACGTGCTCGTTTAATATTTTCTAAATTTTCTTTCATTAATGTCATTAAATGATGATGAGTAAAATCTATAGAACTTTTTTCTAAGCTGTCTAACTCTCGCCATAATGTTAAATATAAGCTAATAGGAAGAGAACCGATAATTGGTTCATATAAACTGATAAGATTATTTTTATCATTATTTGTTAAAATAGTTTTATTTACTACTTTATACAAATCAGCAGGTAACAAAGTTATATTTTGCATAATCTCACTTCCTTTTATATATATTTTTATTATAAAATAATTAAAGATTTAAAACAAGAAAAAAACACTTTTAAAAGTGTTTAATTTCCAATTAATATCAGTTCTTTATTCTGCTTCTTTTTTAACAATAATACTATATTCTGTTGATGTACTATCTTCTGCTGTAACTATAATTGTAAATTTTTCTTCATCTTCTTCAGGATTTAATATTAATTCTTTACTGCCAATTGTAGCTTTATTACTTGATGTTTCTCCAGTTATTTCAAGTTTATCTAAATATTTGCTTACGGTAACAGTATATGTATGATTTGCTTCTTCATATGTTATTTTTTCAGCTGCTATTCCTTCGATTGTAAGTTGTTTTAATGTAGAATCATTGTCTAGTACTTTAATTGTTACTGTATCAGGAGTCACATCAGCTTCAGGTGATATCGTGAATGTAATTGTTCTATTTTCCTTATTAATATCTACACTCTCATAATCAATTTTTGCACCATAACTTTTTGCTGTAATATATTCATTTATATTTTCTTTTGTTATATTTTCAAAATTAGATCCTTCGGATAATTTTGCAGTAACTTCTATTACATTAACATCTTTTATTTCCCTGCTTTTTTCTTCTAAATTATATAAAGTAAATTCTGTTTCTTGAGAAGGTATAATTTTTAATTTAATTTCCTTAGTATTAGTCTCCCCACTAATATTATTAACAACAGAATAAATTAATAAAACATGAGTATAAGTATTATCTAAAGTAATTAAATCATATTTTCCTTCTTCATTTTTTTCTAATTCTTTTTCTTCAGTAACAACGCCATCTGATTCTTTAATAAGTTTAACTTTCATTTCAACCGGTAAAACATTTCCATTAATATCTTTAGCTGAAGCTAGAAAAATATCACTATTAAAATCAATTTCATTAGAATGCATTATTACCCAATTAGTATCATATGTATATTCTTCTGGTAAAATAATTTCTGGTTTAACTACTTGTGGTTCAGTTTCATCTGCTACGGTTGTTTCTACAACTACTGGTTTAACTTCTATGTTATTTTCTTCTGGTGTACAATTCGTAGTTGTTGCTACATACTTACTAACATTTGTTTCAGTTGTAGTTTTAGTTTCTTCCTTTTTTTCTTTTTCTTTCGTAGTAACTTTTGGTGTTTTTTCATAATCTTTATCTTCATAACGATCTTTAGTAAAATACCAAGTTACAATTATTCCTATTGCAATCATAAGAATTATTGCTAAGACAATGTACATTGTTCTTTCATCTTTTTTAGATGCATCTTCTTTTTTCATTTTTCCTTACCTCCCTATTTTTATGAAGCTATATGCCATAGCCTTCTAATATTCATTATAAGCAAAGTGCTAAAAGTTTGCAAGAAAAAATGACAAAAATCGATTAGTTTTGCCATTTTTAGCAAGAAAAATTAAATAAAATATGAAATTTCAACATGCTTCATCACAAGATGTCCCAATAACATTTAAAATATTTTCTTTATAAATATCATATAATTCCTTTGATTGATTACTATCTAAAGGAGTATAAGGATCAGTTTGTGAATCAACAGTAGATACATGAATATTTAATATTTCACCATTTTTAATAAACACTACACTTGGTGCATATATTCTTTTAATTGATTCATCATTTAATCCTTTATATGTACTTAATTTCGCTGATAATTTTTCAACTAATTTAATATAATTAGGATTTCCTTCTTTCTTAGTTACAATTTTTCCATCATTAAGTTCTAATTCATTTCGATCATCTTTAATATTTAAATATAAAATGCTATCAAGAGTTGTTACTGAAGCAGCTTGCAACAATTTTGGTATAGCATTTCTACACCACGGACAAGTTTCAAACCCTAAATAAATAACAGCACTTTTTTTATTATCAATCACATCAAAAATTTCTTCATATGAACTATATTTTATTATATTATTTTCACTGATACTAATCTCTGGGTATTCTTTATCAGCTGAATTCTTTTTTCCATTTAATCCTTCATATTCTTCTTTAAATTTTAAAGCATCTGTTAATTCTTTTTTTGATGTTTCTGCTTTATTTTGTTTGTTATTTCCAATTATAACATATACTAATAATATTATTACCCCAATAAAAGCTAATGCTAATAATATAAAAGATGAGTAATTTTTTAATTTTTTCATAATTTCCTCTTTTCTTTTTTTATTATATATTAATTTAAATTATTCTTCAACTTCATAAAATAATGACTTTGTTTTTTTCATTTCATTTGGCAAAGCAATATCCATATATTTTAATATTGTTGGAGCAACATTAGTTAAATCACCATCAACAAGTTTTACTTTTTTATCTGTTATTATAAATGGAACTTTAGATAAGGTATGAGTAGTTACTGGTCTATTTTTATCATCAATCATTAAATCCGCATTTCCATGATCTGATAAAAGAACTATTTTATAAAAATTACTATTAGCTTCTTCAATAATTTTTCCTAAACATAAATCTATATATTCAATAGCTTTAATTGTTGCTTGCAAATTTCCAGTATGTCCAACCATATCTGGATTAGCAAAATTTACTAATATAAAATCATAATCTTTTTCAATCGCATTAATAGTTTGTTCCATAACCTTTAGCGCACTCATTTCCGGAATTTTATCATATGTATTAACTTTAGGAGATGGGATTAAATATTTATCACATCCTTCGATGTCCCCATTATATCCGCCATCAAAAAAATAAGTAACATGTGCATATTTTTCAGTTTCAGCTATTCGAGCTTGTGAAAGACCTAATTTTGATAAATAAATTCCTAAAGGGTTTGATATTTCTTTATCATTTAATAAATTTAACGAATTTATATTATTACTAACTTTATAAAAACATACTAATTTTAAATTATATTTTAATGTGGCAAAATTTTTAAAGTCACTATTAGTTAAACTAAGAAGAATTTGTTTAGCACGATCAGAACGAAAGTTTAACCAGAATATTACATCATTATCTTTTATAATTCCTGATAAATCAGTTATTATAGGTGGTAAAAATTCATCTGTTATTCCTTTTTTATAGCAATTTTCAATAACGGTATTTATATCATTTGTCTTATAACCAATTCCTTTAGTAATTGCATCATAATAAAGTTTAGTCCTATCCCATTTATTATCTCTATCCATAGCATAGTATCTACCGCAAATACTTGCAATACTACCAATACCATTTTGTTTAATTCCAGATTTAATATATTCAATAAAATTTAATGATGAAACAGGAGACGTATCCCTCCCATCAGTTATTAAATGAAAGTATACTTTTTTTATATTTCTTTTTTTTAATTTTATTAATATATCATTAAAAAATTTAATATTACTATGAACTCCTCCATCACTTGCTAATCCTATTAAATGAATAGTTGCTTCATTATCTTCTATATATTCTATCATTTCATTAAAAGCTTCATTTTGATCAATATTATCATTCATTAAAAGCTCGTCAATTTCAGTATCAGCTTGTTTTATTATGTGACCAGCTCCTATAGTAGAATGTCCAACTTCACTATTGCCAAATTGTCCTATTGGTAAACCTACAGCATCTTCGCTAGCTTTTAATAAACAATGTGGGTACGTTTCCCATAAAGTATCAAAATTAGGAGTATTGGCTATAGCAATAGCATTCCCGCTTTTTTCTTCCCGAATTCCAAATCCGTCTAAAATTATAGTTAATACCTTTTTCAACTATCATCACCTAAAATAATTGTAGCACATAGTAAATATTTTTAAAATTAAAAATAAAATTGTTAAGTATTTTAATGTAAATAAAAAGATAAGCTATTTACGTAAAATAAATATTTTATTTTTTTATACTTATCCATTTAAAAATTTATGAAGATTTTTGGCAACATTCACAGGAATTATAGTACTTAATTCCTCAACGCTTATATTCTTTAAATTTTTAATATTTCCATATTTTTTTATAAGTTCTTTTTTTCTTGTTTTGCCTATTCCTGGAATTTCATCTAAAATGCTTGTAATACTTCCCTTACTTCTAATTGTCCGATGATAGTTAATAGTATATCTGTGAACTTCATCTTGCATTCTAGTTAAATAATGAAAAACATCACTGGTTTTTTCAATCGAAATAATATTTCCATTTTCATCCATTAATTCGTTAGTTTTATGATCTTTATTTTTTAATAATCCACATATTCTAATTTTTAAATTTAAATCATTTATTACATCTTTAGCAGCATGTATTTGATTTATACCACCATCTACTAAAATTAAATCTGGCATTGTTTCATTTTCCATTAATAATCTATAATATCTTCTATATATTACTTCTTTCATCATATGATAATCATCATTTTTATCTATAACTATCTTATATTTGCGATAATCTTTTTTTGATGGTAAGCCATTTTTAAAAACAACCATCCCAGATACTGAAAAAGTACCAAATAAATTGGAATTATCAAAAACCTCAATTCTATCTAATTTATCCATTTTTAAAATGTTTTTTAACGCATCATTTGCAACAATAGTTCTTTTTTCATCTTTTTTAATTAATTCAAAATTATTTTTAAAGTTTATTTTAGCATTTTCTTTAGCTAAATCTAATAATTTCTTTTTATTACCACGTTTAGGAACAATTAAATTGGTATTTAAAATCTCTTTTAATAAATTTATATTTAATGAATTATCAACTAAAATTTCTTTAGGAATTTCATGTTTTACATAAAATTTAGCAATATAAGTTTCTACCTCATCAATATAATCAGTAACTACCGGAACAATATCATTATAACTTCCTATCATTTTTCCATTTCTTAAGAAAAATATTTGAATACTTATATAGCCATTATCAAAATAATAATTAATAATATCACGATTTAATAAATCACTAATTTCAATTTTTTGTTTTTCTAGAATAACTTCAATGTAAGAAAGCTCTTGTTTTAATTCTAAAGCTGCTTCATAATTCAATAATTCACTATATTTAGTAATAGAGTCCATTATTTTATTTTTTATTAACTTTTCATTTCCTTTTAAGAAAGAAATTATTTCTTCATTCATTTTATTTATCTCTTCATTATTAGGTTTGTTTACACAATATCCTAAACACTCATGAATATGGTAATATAAACATAATTCTTTTTTAATCCCATTACATTTTTTAAGCGGATATAAACGATTTAATAATTTTACAATTCTTCTAGCAGCATAGGCATTTTGATAAGGACCGAAAAGATGTTTACCATCAGTCTTTTTAATTTTTAAATATCTAGATATTTTTAACATTGGATATGGCTTTGTAATAAATTCAATATATGGATAACTTTTATCATCTTTAAGTAAAATATTATATTTTGGATCATATTTTTTTATAAGATTTAATTCTAATATAAAGGCTTCTAACTCAGAAGAAGTTACTATATATTCAAAATCATTAATTTCACTAACTAATTTTTCAGTTTTACCATTATGTGTTCCCATAAAATATGATTTTACACGATTATGTAAATCCTTAGCTTTACCAACATATATAATTACCCCATCTTTGTTTTTCATTTGATATGAACCAGGTAAATGTGGAATTAAGGAAAGTTTTTCTTTAAACATATATTCACCTTCTAACTTTTATATTATTATATATTATTTTCTTTTTTTTTCAAAGAATAATAAAAAGAAGACTCATCTTCTTTTAATTTTGTAAAGCATTATAATTTTTTAATACTTCATCGGCTGTTAATGCTCTATTATATACTTTTATATTAGATATTGTTCCATCAAAATAATCACCACTGCATTTTGAACCATTTGGATTGCATCCTAATATTAAATACGTATTATTTAATGGTTTTCCAATTTTTATTGATGTATCTGTAACATGTAAACTTGGTGTTTGTTCTTTTCCATTTATATATAATTTTAAATCAAAACCATTGTATACCCCAACTGCATGATATTTAGTTTTAGAACTAATTGCTGATGCTTTATTTTTATATTCATTATTTATACGAATTCCTAAAATAAGTGCATTATTATGTATAGAAAGTCCATACCCACCACTTTCAAAATTTGACATTATATAACTTAATTTAGATATATTATTTGAAATAAACTCCGCTTCAACTGTTACATAATCATAATTAAGCTCACCTATTATCACGCCATCATTTGTTCCATCAAATGAAAGACCTTCATTTGTACTTGTTGCACCTTCTACTTTTCCATTATATCTATTCCCTGATTTATCTATTAATATATCACTTGCATTTTCTAAACTTCTTTTATTATATAAAAGCTCTAATCCTTCTCTTACTATACTTTTGTCTTTTTCTTCATAGCTTCCACTTTCTTTTATTCCTATTGTTCCTTCTATACTCATTCCTTGATTATAATCTTGGTTTTCTTTTGTTTCTTTTAATTGAAAACTTATTGTATATGTTTGAGTTTCTTTACTTTTTATTGTTTGTCCTTTTATTATTCCTAAGTTCTCTCCTGCTTCTGGTACTGCTCTTTCAGTAAGCCCTGTACAATTATTTGTACATGTTATTGTATATACTAACTCTTCTTTTATTATTTCATTATCAAGATTTAACCACACTAAAT
>CANQYE010000002.1 GCA_947627995.1 uncultured Bacilli bacterium | reverse complement strand
TTATTTTCTCTTTATCTTTTTTCATTCCTTTTACTCCCGTTTACTATTAGCTTACTTATTATACCACATTTTTTTCTTCTTTTTAATCTTTTATTAAAAATTTTAACTTTGTTTTAATTCCGCCCCTAATATGTCTAGTTTCAATATGATTTTTAAAGATTATTTTTATTTTTTTATACAATATAGGATCAATTTTTTTTAATCTTTCATTTAAATCTTTATGGATAGTACTTTTACTAATATTAAATTTTGTTGCTGCTTGTCTAATAGTATTTTTAGTGTCAATAATATATTTTGCTTCTTTAATTACTCTATTTTCAATTGTTTTTTGCATAAAAAAACCCCCTATAAAATAATATGTTTTATAAAGAGTTTTTATTTTATTTATTTAATTCTTCTATGTTCATTTCAAAAAATTTTTCTGGATCAAGTAAATTTCCTTTATTATATACCTCAAATAATAAACTTTGATTTTTAGTATCTATTTTATTAGTTCCACTTTTACCTATAACATCTCCTTGTTTAACTTCGTCCCCTTTTTTTACATTTACTGTACTAAGACTTTGATAAACTGTTAGCAAATCATTAGAATGCTTTATTTCAACTACATTTCCTAAAATTTCATCTTCTTTAACATCAGAAATAGTACCATCTAAAGTTGCAACAACATCAAATTCATTTGCATTACTATACATAATTCCAGTATTTTGCATGTAAGTATTTTCATAATATATTAATGCGTTTTCTTGTGTTGCCTCATCAGAATCTTTATTATAGAATTTTTTGCTGATTGTTATCGCTTCATCAGTAACGGGCTTAATTATTTCTTGATTTTCGATTTGTACTACTGTAGCTATATTGTTTTTAAATGCTCCAACTACATAATTGTAAGAAAAATCATCATTATAATCTTTACGAAAAGAAGAAGCAGATAAGGTAATGCTTAATACTATGGCTGTAACTGACATTATGTAAATACATGGAACAACCCATTTTTTTAATTTTCTTTTAACCATTGTTTTCACCTTCCTAATAGAAAGTGTTAACATTTTTTTGATTTTTATACCTATATTTTAGATATTTCTATATTTTGATAATAATGCTTTAATATTTCATCATAAGTTTTTCCTATTTTGGCCATTTCATTCGCCCCATATTGGCTCATACCAACTCCATGCCCATAACCACGTGTTGAAATATATACTTGGTCTTTTATTTCAATATTAAAGTCTGTAGATCTAAGTTTTAAAAGTTTTCTTACTTGAACTCCAGTAAATTCTGTTCCATTAATAATAATAGTGCTAACTCTCCCGGACGAATTTTTATTAATACTATTTATTTCTATTCCTTGAGTACAATCTATTCCCAATCCGTTACAAAATTCATCCTTTGTATAAGCAACGCTCATTTCAAAATTTTTAACATTTTTATCTAATGAAGAATCTACTGATTTTAAATAAGGATAATTATAGCCAAAAACTTCTTCAACATTTTCAGTTTTTCCATTACTCATTGAATAATAATAAGCAACTATAATATTGTTATTATATTTCATTACTAAGCCTTTTGTATCTTTAACTGCTTTGCTTATTTTTGAATAATTCTCCTCAAATTTTTCTTTCCAGTTATTTTTCATTTTTTCTTTTGAAACATAAACTTGATTTGCTATGGTATCATCTAAAGTATAATTCCCTTTGACGATTTTTTTCATTACGTATGTTCTTGCTGCGATAGCTCCACATTTTAATGCCTCCTCTTGAAATGAAACAGGCATTTCTGCTGCGACGACTCCAATAACATAATCCTCTAAATCTATTGTTATTGTTTCATTGGTTTCACTTAAAGTTAAGTTAACTTTTATATCATTATCTGTCTTCTCACTTAAATTCATATTTAAAATATTTGCTGTTATATTTTCTAATGGTTTTAAATATCCATTTTTTTCTTTTTTATTCAAAACAAAAGAATTACTATCCTTTATGAATACACTAAAAATAGCTATCGGCAATAAAAAAGCAATTATAATTAATAATCTTCTGTTTATCATAAATATTCCCCTATTTAATTATTTTGTAAAAGTTAAAAATTCAAATATAAAGTTTGTTAATAAATATCCACTCATAAAACTTAAAATTATTACTAATATTTTTGCTTCCAAAACCCTATTTTTTTTTATTATTTTATCAAAATTAATTCCACTTATAGCAAAAGCTGACAATAATATAAAGAAAACATAAAAATATATTTTATAATTCATTATATTCTCCATTTTCATATTTTAGAATTTTTTCCACTCTTCTTTTATGTCTTTCATCATTTATAACTTCAGCATTAATAAAGGCATCTATATATTTCTTTGTTTTTTCGATATCATCAGTATAATTAAAGGTCATTACATTTGCTCCATTATCATTTCTACTTAAAATAGCATCTTCTACTGAGTTTATTTTAGCACATCTTATTCCTTTAACTTTATTTGCCGCAATAGACATACCTATTCCTGTTCTACATACTAATATACCAATATCAGCTTTTTTGTTTACTATTTTATTACAAAGTTTAAATGCAATATCAGGATAATCATCTGTTGGTGTATTTTCTTTACTACAATCTATAATTTGATAATTCATATTTTCTAAATATTTAATAATAGCTTTTTTACTTTCTACACCTCGATGGTCACTTGCAATTGCTATAACTAGACTTTTATTTTTCATTTTTATTCACCATTAAAATTGTATCATTAATTTTTTTATTTGTAAAAAGATAATGCAATTATGCATTATCTTTTATACCATATTTACGATTAAATTTATCTACAGCACCTGTTTTTTTATGTTGCCCTTGTTTTCCTGTATATAATGGGTGACATTCACTACAAACTTCTAAATGTATATTTTCTTTAGTTGACATAACTTTAAATTTTGCACCACATGCACATTCTACATTTGCTTCTTTCATTTCTGGGTGTATACCTTTTTTCATAAATTACTCTCCTTTCCCATAACTATTTACAAGTTATAGTAACGTGTTTCTTAAGTATTATATCATAAATTGTTCATAGTTCAAGCTTTTTTAAAATCTCTTTGTAAATCAAATTATACCCTTTTTTATTAATATGAATACTATTTGGATTAGGAAAATAAATACTATTTCTATTAATAAGTTTATTAGTATTTATATATTTTAAATTATATTTATCAGTAACTTGCTGTAATTTTTGATCTATATAATTAAAAATTTCTTCTATTTTTTTATTATTTATATATTCATTATTTACAATTGGATTGTATAATCCAATTAAAATCAGATTGTCTTTATGATATATTTTTTTTATATTTTTAATACAAATTTCGTATTCTTTAATTGTTTTATCAATAAATTCAAAAATATCACTTGTTTCTGTATATAAATATTTTATATTGTTTAATTTTAATTTATTATATATGTCAGTACTACCTAAAGCAATTGTTATTATATCAGCATTATTAATTGCTTCGTTGATTGAAATACTTTTTTTATTATTTTTTATTGTCGAATTATCCTCTAACATATCTATCAAATCGATTATTCTTAAATCTTCTTTGCTAAAATTATAGTAATTTTTTAATTTCTTAGAAGATTTTAAATAATCTTTCAAATAATCACTATATCCATAGTCTTTTTGATCATAGGGATTTATACCCAATGCGATTCCATCGCCTAAAGAAAGATAATTTATTTTAGTAGTATTTATCGTTGCATATATTACTAATGTTATAATAATACATGAAATAAAAATAAATAGTAGTTTTTTCTTCATAAATCACCCCATGCCATAAAAAAATAATAGATCTCTCTATTATTCTATTTCTCTAATTTCTATTTTAGCACCAACATTGGATAATTTCTCAGTAATATTTTCATATCCTCTTAAAACATGTTCAGCATCTAAAATTATTGATTTTCCTTTTGCTAATAAAGCAGCAACAACCATTGCAGCTCCTGCTCTTAAATCAGTTGCTGTAACTATTTGCCCGTTTAAAGAAGTTGGACCTTTAATTTCAAGACATTGTGCATGAGATTTAATTAAACTACCCATTTTATTTAAATAACTTACATGTCCCATTCTGTTTTCATATAAAGTTTCTTCAAAATGTGAAATGCCCTTACATTGGGTTAAAAAGACTGTAAAAGGTTGTCCTAAATCTGTAGGAAATCCAGGATAGACCAATGTTTTAATATTTACAGCTTTATAATTTGTTTTCTTATTAATTATTATAGAATTTTCATCATATTTTATTTCCGCCCCTGCTTCTGTAAGTTTAGATAAAAGAGGTTCAATATGTTCACAAATTATATTACTTATTTTTAAATTTTTCCCGCATAAAGCTCCTATAATTGCATATGTTCCAGCTTCAATTCGATCAGGAATCACTTCAACTCTAGCTTTAGATAATTTCGATACTCCTTCTATTTTTATAGTAGCTGTTCCTGCACCATGTATTTTTGCTCCCATATTATTTAATAGCGAAGCAACATTTACTATTTCTGGTTCTTTAGCCGCATTTTCAATAATTGTAATACCATTTGCTTTAGTAGCCGCTAACATTAAATTAATTGTTGCCCCAACGCTTGGTATATCTAAATAGATGTTGGCTCCTTTTAAATTTTTAGCTTGTAATGTATATTTATCTTTTTTAATAGTAATTTTTGCTCCCATCTTCATAAAGCCTTTTAAATGCAAATCAATTGGTCTACTACCTATATTGCATCCTCCTGGAAAGTACATTTCAACATAATTAAATTTGCTAAGTAACGCTCCCATAAAATAATATGACGCTCTTAATTTTTTCGAAAGTATTTCGGGTATTAATACATTTTTAATATTTTTCGTATTTATTTTGATAGATGAATTTTCTATTTTCGAATCACAATTCAATATATTAAGTATTTCGACTAAATTTTTTGTATCAGATATATTTGGTAAATTATCAATTATTACTTCTTCATCAGATAATATTGCTGCTGGAATTAAAGCAACTGCACTATTTTTTGCACCACTTATATTAATTGTTCCAGAAAGAGTTTTTCCACCCTCAATAACAATAGTTTTAATATTAACATCTCCCCTCAAGTTTTAATGTAATCTTTTTCTCTTTTTACTATATCATGTATACTTTTTTTTATCAATTATTTACACAAATATACAAATCCTACTATTAAAAGCAAAATAGAACCCATAACATTAGCATACGTTCCTAAAAGCTTTGTTGCATATTTACCAATAATTAATCCTAGATATGTAAAAGAGAAGCTTAAAAATGAAAAAAGAAAACATGAAACAAATATGTTTTTTGTAATTGCATATAAACCTATCCCCGTTGTAAAACTATCTAAACTTACACTAAAAGCAAATAAAATAATACCAGTAAACGTTAGAAGTATTTTATTTTTTTCTGGAAAAATTATCTCTTTAAACATTGTTATACTTATTAAAATTAAAATAACACCTATTACAAAATTAGGATTAAAATTAAAAATAGTAAAAATCTGTTTTCCTATAAACAAGCCTAACAAAGGCATTAGAAAATGAAAAATTCCTACTACAAAAGATAAAATAAATTGTTTATTGTTAGATAAATTATTTGTTCCGTAACTTAATGACAAAGAAAATGTATCCATGCTTAAAGAAATTCCAATGATTATTAAAGAGATAATTTCTCCCATATTAAAACCTCCTAAACAATTATATTTAGAAGGGCTTATTTTAATGAATTATTTAAATATCTTATCTATTATTTTTTTTATATAAAATTCATATTCAATGTTGTTTTTATTTTCATTTTTTTCATCTATTAAGCAAAGTGGAGGGAACAAAACACACCACCAGTTATCTCCTTTTCCCTTACCTAATGTAACTACTAATGATTCATATTCACCACTTTTATAAACTACTCCTTTAAATTTTTTTTGAGGAAAGTTGTTAATTCCAAAATTTACTTTAAAAGATGTTTTAGAATTTATTTCATCTAAAGATTTTTGAATATTTTTATTTATATTTTTTATATTTTGGTTTAAAATTGCTCGAGCTTTTTCTATTTTTTTTATATCTTTTAACAACTTACTTAAATAAATTTCTAATTGTTTGCTAACATATTTTTTTTCATTTTGACTTTCAATGCTATTATTATCTGCAATAACTCTAATTCTAATTGCTTCTTTTGGAATAGTTATAGCATGTACTGTTGGTAGTATATATGCACTAACTATTAATAGCATAAATATAATTATTTTTTTCATAAAAAAATTACCCTTTCTAAATTAATATTGGGTAATATTTAATTATTTTATTCACAATTAGTTATAAAAATAAATCTATCTCTATTTTGTAAATCTTTTTTTGTTATTATTTTTGATTCTGGTAAATACAACTCAACTAGCTTTGTTATATCTATCTTTTGAGTTTCTCCAATTTCAAAAGCAATTAAATATTTCTTTTTTAAATTATTACGTATGTTTTTTAAAATTTTTTTGTAAAAATATAAACCATCTATTCCCCCATACAACGCTAAATGTGGCTCATAATCATACACTGAATCTGCAATTCGTTCATTAACTTTAATATATGGCGGGTTAGATATAATAACATCGTACTTAAAGTTTATTCCATCTAGCATATCATTATTTATAAAATTAATTTCACAACTTAAATTTTTAGCATTTTCTTTAGCAATTTCTAATGCATTATCAGAAATATCTAATAATGTTACTTCGCTTTCGGGGAAAAATTTTTTTAAAGTTAACCCTATTACTCCTGATCCTGTGCCTAAATCAATAATACTTAAATCCTTATTTGAAAAATATTGTTCTATTAATTTGATAGTTTGCTCTACTAATTCTTCTGTTTCAAATCTAGGAATCAAAGTGTCTTGGCTTATCTTAAATTTAAAGCCACAAAAATTTACATTTCCAACAACATATTGAATAGGGTAACCTTCTTTTAAAAGTTTTACTTGTGATAAAAATTTTTCTACAAATTCATTGTCTACCTTTTTATCTAAATGATTAAATATTTCTAATTGATTGATATTTAAATCAATAGATAAAAGCATTTTTACCTCATCTTTATGAATATATTTTTGCCCCTCAACTATTAAATTTTCTATAGTCATAAATTAATTATTTATTCCTTCTAACTTTAATCTTTGATCTTCATTTATTAAAGCTTCAATTATAGAATCCAAATGTCCATTCATAACTTTATCTAAATCCATAACACTATATCCTATTCGATGATCAGTAATTCGATTTTGAGGATAATTGTATGTTCTAATTTTTTCAGAACGATCTCCAGTTCCGATTTTATTTTTACGATCAGCAGAAGTAAGTTCTTCTTGTTTTCGCATTTGTTCATCATGCAATTTTGTTTTTAAAACATTTAGCGCCCTTTGTTTATTTTTTAATTGACTACGTTCTGTTTGGCAAGTAACAACTACTCCGGTTGGAATATGGGTGATTCTGACAGCAGAATTAGAAGTATTTACACTTTGACCTCCTGCTCCACTACTATGATATACATCAATTTTAAGATCGCTTTCTTTAACTAAAATATCATCTGTTTCTACCTCAGGCATTACAGCGACCGTAGCGGTCGAAGTATGCACTCGTCCTTGAGTTTCTGTTTCGGGAACTCTTTGAACACGATGTGATCCACTCTCGTATTTTAATTTTGAATATACATTCTCACCCTTAATAATAAATTCAATTTGAGAAAATCCCCCAGAACTACCTTCAACTGCATCTATTATTTCAATTTTCCAATTATTTTTTTCTGCATAATGAGTGTACATTCTGAATAAATCTCCAGCAAAAATATTTGCTTCATCTCCGCCAGCGGCACCACGAATTTCCATTATAACATCTTTCCCATCATTAGGATCTTTAGGTATAAGTAAAATTTCTAATTTTTTTTCAATGTCTTCTTTATCTTTTAATAATATTTCATATTCTTCTTTTGCCATTGATCCTAATTCTGGATCGTTCATCATTTCTTTAGTATCTTTTATATTGGAAAGAATTTTTTTATAATTTTCGTAACAACTAACTAATTCGCTCAATGCAGCGGCTTCTTGTGAAAGTTCTTTTGTTTTTTTTATATCTCCTAAGATATCGGGATTAGTTAATAATTCATTTAGCTCATTATATTTTTTTTCGATGTTTTCTAAGCGTTCAATCATCTCAAATTCTCCTTTTTCTTTTATAAGTATATCATATTAAAAAATGTAATAAAACCTACAATCGTAGGTTTTAGATTTCACTTTCCATATCTTCTTCATCTATTATTACTAATTCTTTTAAATCTTCACTTTCCATGTCTTCTTCTGTATCTTCATCATCATAATCATCCTCATCAGTTGACTCTTCATCGTCCTCTAAACTATTTTCTTCATCTTCAACTTCTTCATCTATAATTTCATCTTCATCATTTAAACTAATTTTATGACTATGATTATCAATAAGATCCCAATAACCATTTTCTAACATTATAAATCTTTTATCCGTAGAAAGTAATTCAAAGAAATCAACAATTTTATCCTCTACCACTTTATTATTTAATTCTAGTAAAGTACATATTTCATTAAATAAATCTTGTAATTTCATTTTCTTTTTTTTATCTTTTAAAATAAGAAAAGCTATATCATCATAGTTCATTAATTCTAATTCTTCTTTAGTATATTTATTCATATTATCTTACATCCTTTCTGGTGGTATAACACCAATTAAATTTAAAGCATTTGCTAGTGTAATTTTTACACTATTTATCATGTTTAGATTTTCATTAGTTTCCTCTCTATTATCTGTAATAATACGATTTTTAGAATAATAAATATGGAATAAATTAGCTAAATCATATGCATATGTCGCGACTAAATGTGGCAGTTCTTTTTTTGCAGCATTTTCTACGACGGATTTAAATTCAAATACCTTTTTCAAAACATTATATGCATCATTATTATTAATTGTAACATACTTTGTTACATTTGTACTCTCATTATCTTTTAAAATACTACAAATTCTTGCATATGCATAAGAAATATAATAAACAGGATTTTCACTAGATTTTTTTGTAGCTAAATCAATATCAAAATCCATTTGAGTATCTAAGCTTCTCATCGCAAAAAAATATCTAGCCGCATTAACACCAACTTTTTCAATTAGTTCATGAAGAGATACAGACTTTCCAGTTCTTTTACTCATTTTAACTTCTTGTCCATTTTGTATCAATTTAACTAATTGTAATAACTTAATTTCTAATTTATTACTATCATAACCCATTGCGCTGATCCCTGATTTAATATTTGAAATATACCCGTGGTGGTCCGCTCCTAATACATTGATCAATTTTGTATATCCTTGATCCATAGTTTTTATATGATGCGCTATATCTGGCAAAGTATAAGTATATTCTTTATCTTTTTTTACTAATACAATATCTCTTGTTCCCCCAAATTGTGTAGCTTTAAACCATAAAGCACCATCTTGTTCATAAATGTGTGAATTTTTAATTAAAAATTCAAGTGTTTTTTGTGGCAAACCTTCGTCATATAATTTTTTTTCACTAGTGTAAGTATCATAAGTTACTCTAAATTCTTTTAGATCATTAAATATTGAATCAAGTAATTTTTCTATACCAAGATTTTTAAAAAAATCTACATTAGCATCTTTTTGTTGACTTCCAACTTCTTCATAGAGATCTTTAGCAATTTTTACAATTTCATCCCCATGATAACCATTCAAAGGAATTTCTTTTTTTATTCCACATAAATTTAAATACCTTGCTTGTAATGATAACCCTAAATTATTGATTTGCATTCCTGCATCATTAATATAATATTCTTTATTTACCTTATATCCAGCAAATTTATATATTCGAGCCATATTGTCTCCATATGCACCACCTCGAGCATTTCCTAAATGTAATATACCTGTAGGATTTGCACTAACAAACTCTAAATTTATTTTTTGGCCATTCCCGATAGTACTTCTTCCATAATTTTCTTGTTCTTTTATGACTTTATTAATATTATCTAACAAATAATTTTTATTAACAAAAAAATTTATAAATCCAGGGTTTACTACTTCTATTTTTACTATATCACTATCTTTTATTTTTGATTGTAAATCACTAGCTATTTCCATTGGGTTTTTATGATAAATTTTGCACATTTGCATAGCAATATTAGTAGAATAATCTCCAAACTTGTTATTTTTAGGAATTTCTATTTTTATTTCTTTTTCATCTATATTTAGTATTTCACTAATTAATTTAGCAATTTTTTCTTTCATTATATTCCTCCATCATTATTAAGTATTTAAACATCTTATTTTCAGTGTTAATTTTATAAGCTATACTTATTTTTCTTCCTTCTTTTATAAATTTAAACTTTTCTAATTTTATATTTACATAATTTTGTAATTCTTTTATATAAAGAGATACTTCATTTTCATTAATTGTAAAAATAAATTCTTGGTTTTCCCTTCTCAATTGTCTTCCATTAATTCGTATTTTCATTTTATTTTTATTTTCATTAAATATTAATTCATGTTTTTCATTATAGATGGCTTTAAGGTTTTCAAAATGACTTACTTGTTCTTTTCCAAGATATAATTTAGTATTGATTTTTAACTTCAAAACATCACTTCCAAAACTTATAGTTCATTATAACATAAGATATATAGATTTGCACTTATATTTTTAATAAATTGATTCATACTAAATTTGGGTGTAAATATGAAAAAGTTAACTTTTACAGCAAAAGCTTTTATATTTTTTATAATTTTTGTATCTATTATTATAATTGGATTATATACTTATGCTTATTTCACTCCTAAGATTGGGCTAAAAAAGACTAATCAATTATATATTTATGATAATAAAGAAAATATTATATATCAAGGGTCAGGGAGTAGCAAATGGGTTGATCTTAAAAATATTTCTTCTGATTTGATAAATGCGATTTTAAGTACTGAAGATAAAAATTTTTATAATCATCAAGGCTTTGATTTCAAAAGAATTATTAAAGCATTATTTTTAAATGTCAAAAATGGAAAAATTGTTCAAGGAGCTTCAACAATTTCACAGCAATACATTAAAAATTTATATTTAGATTTTGATAAAACTTGGTCTAGAAAAATTGAGGAAGCTTTGTTGACTTTAAATTTAGAAGTACATTATGATAAAGATGATATTTTAGAAGGTTACCTAAATACAATTAATTTTGGGCAAGGAAATTATGGTGTTGAAGATGCTAGTTTATACTATTTTAATAAAAAAGCTAAAGATTTAACTACCGAAGAGGCAATTATGCTTACTGGGATTCCCAAAAGTCCATCCAATTATAATCCGGTTTCTAATTTATCAATTGCTAAAAAAAGGGCAAAAATAGTTGCTAAAGGTATGTTAAAAAACAAAGTCATATCTCAAAAAGATTATAATAAATTAAATTTTGATAAAGTAAAAATTTATGGAAAAAGAACTTCAAATAATTTAGATACTCTAATGTATTATCAAGATAGTGTTATCAAAGAATTAGAGTCTATTAAAAAAATTCCTGCTTCTTTAATAGAAACCGGTAGTCTTAAAATTTATACATACTTAGATTTAGAAACTCAAACAGCTATGGAAAACTCAATTAAAGCCAATATGCTTAACGATGATACTCAAGTTGCAAGTATCGTCGTAAATCCTAAAAATGGAGGTGTTTTAGCTTTAAGTGGTGGAAAAAATTATGCTGCTAGTCAGTTTAATCGTGTCACTCAAGCTAAAAGACAAGTTGGATCTACTATGAAGCCTATTTTATACTATGCCGCATTAGAAAATGGATTTACTTCGTCATCAACTTTTACTAGTGAAAAAACAACATTTGTTTTTGGCAAAAATCAAACATATGAGCCAAATAATTATAATAATATTTATGGGAATAAGCCCATAACTATGGCAGCAGCTATAGCATATTCAGATAATATTTATGCTGTTAAAACACATCTATTTTTAGGCGAAGAAGCATTAGTTAATATGGCAAAAAAAATGGGATTAAAAGGAAAGTTAGAACCAAATGCATCTTTAGCTTTAGGCACAAGCGAAATAAGCATGTATGACTTTGCTAGAATGTATAATACTCTTGCTAGCGGAGGCTATAAAAGAAATTTAAAATTTATTAAAAAAATAGAAGATGAAAAAGGGAATATTTTATATAAAAGTAAAAATGAAAATAACTTAGTTTTAAATCCTGACAATGTTTTTATCTTAAACGAACTACTAACATCAACTTATAATTATTCATTTGTAAATTATAATAAGCCAACTGCATTATCTATTGCTCCGCTTATTTCTAGAAAATATTCGGTTAAAAGTGGTTCTACTGGAACAGATTTTTGGATTGTGGGTTATAATCCTAATGTTTTAACAATAGTTTGGAATGGTCTTGATAATTCTAAAGTTGTTGATACAAAATATGCAACAATTTCTAAAAAAATTTGGGCTGAAACTTCGGAAGGTTATGTTAAAGATAAAGAAAAAAACTGGTATGAAGTACCAGATAATGTTATTGGAAAACAATTAGATCCTATAACAGGCAAAGAAAGTAATACAAGCAATGTTTTATTTTATTTTATTAAAGGTAGTGAAAATGCTAATAATAACATTGCTAATTAATTATTATTTATCAATTTTAATATTTATTTGATAAGATTTATCCAAATCAAGTTCTTCTAAATTTATCACAAAACCTTTTTGTTCTAAACTACTAGTTAAATTTCTAATATCATTTATTGCATCTTTTAATTCTATTGTTTTTTGATTTTTTTCTTCTTCCTTTTGTTGAGCTACTTTATCAATAATAGAAATTGGATCAAAAATATTATTATTCGTTGGAGTAGGACTTTGAGAAATAAATAATTGCTCAACAGGTTCTTCTTTTGTAGAAGCAGAAGGATTATCAAATATATTTGGAATATCAAAAATATTATCTTCAGTTGGTGAAGGCGCTTCTTCTATAGATGTTATGTTAGTTGGATTAATATCTAAAACTTCTACATCTGAATCATTACTTTCTGTTTTTGGTATTGATAATGGTTGATTAAAAGGTGATAAAGAAGGAGTTTCTTCTGTAACATTCATATTAACTTCTTCATCTTCCAAAAAATTAAAAAATTTGTTTTTTGAAGGTTCAATCAATGGTTTTTCGTTAGTTTGTTCTTTTTCTTGGGTTTCAGTTGTTTGAGGTTTTAATAATTCTTCCAATGATAATTTTGGTTTTGTTTCTTGTGGATTAATATCCACTGCTTTATTTTTTATTTCATCAATTGATGGAATAGGATCAATAATTGGAATATCTTCAGAATCTTCTTCTGAATCAGGAAGAAGTTTTTTTATTTCTGAATCAAGTTGTCTTACAGTTAATCTTTCATTAAGAATTCGATCAAGCATTTTTACTTGTTCTTCTTTTTCTTTTAAGGATAATAAGCTTCTAGCATGACGCTCTGATATCTTCCCATTTAATAAGGCATCTTGCACTTTTTCATCAAGATTTAAAAGTCTTAATTTATTTGCAACAGAAGATTGAGAAACTCCCATTTTTTCTGCAAGTTGTTCTTGTGTTAAGTAGCCTTTATCTAATAATTTTTTATAAGAACGCGCTTCTTCTATAGCAGTTAAATCTTTTCTCTGAACGTTTTCTACAATAGCTATTTCAGCACTTTTATTATCATCCATATTTGATATAATAGCTGGAACTGTAGTTAAGCCGGCAATTATTGATGCTTTATATCGTCTTTCGCCAGCAATTATTTCATATTTATCACCAAGTTTTCTTAAAACTAAAGGTTGAATTATCCCATGTTCTTTGATTGAAGAAGCTAACTCATTTAAAGCAGCTTCATCAAATGTTAATCGTGGTTGAAAACGATTAGGAATTATATCATTAATATTTACTTGATAAATTTCGCTTTCAAGATTCATGCTTACAGCCCCTTTTTCTATTCTATCATAATTTTAACTTATTTTATTATATTTTTCAAGGGACATTTTAATATTTTTTCATAGTTTCTTGGATATTTTTTATCGGTATTTTTTATTTTTTGAATTTTAATTATGTTTCTTTCTCCATAATCATCATTCAAAGTGAAATTAATCTTTTGAATTATTTCTCCGCCCAAATATTTTATAACTTCAATGTTTTCATTTAATTCAGAAATATTTTTTCCTTTAAGGGCTATGTAAAACCCATTTTTTTTAACCATTGGCAAAGAAATTTCAAGTAAGATATCAAAAGATGCAACTGCTCTATTTGTTACAACATCAAACTTTTGATAAGCATTTTTAGCAAAAGTTTCTGCTCTTTGATAAATTAAACTAACATCTTTTAAATGTAATTCATTTATAACTTTACTAAGAAATTTTATCTTTTTATTATTTGCATCTAATAGAAAAACCTTTAAATGGGGGAAAAATATTTTTAATACTAAGCCAGGAAACCCCGCTCCACTACCAATATCTAAAAGATTTTTTACATCTTTTAAATCTATACTATTTAAAATTGTTAAAGAATCATAAAAATGTTTTAAATATATATCTTCTAAATTAACTATTGCTGTTAAATTATATAATTTATTTTCTGCAATTAACAATTTTGCATATTTTTCTAATTGTTCTTTTTGTTCTTCAGTTATATTTATATTAAATATTCTTATTTTTTCATAAAATTCTTCTTTTGTCATTTGTTATATTCCTTTTTTAAATAAATTGCCAAAATAGAAATATCAGTTGGATTAACACCACTTATTCTTGAAGCTTGAGCAATTGTTGAAGGTCTTATTTTTTTCAGTTTTTCTCTTGCTTCTGAAGCCAGATTTAAAACATTATCATAATCAATATCGCTAGGTATTTGTTTTTTTTCTAATTTGTTTAATTTTTCTACCTCTTTTAACATTTTATTTATGTATCCTTCATATTTTACATAAAGAGAAACTTGTTCTATCACATCGTTTTCATACAAATCGTTAGGTATTAATTCATATATATTGATTTCTGGTCTTTTCAAAACTTGATATAATGAATTTTTTCCACTTTTAGAATTTATTTTTTTATTTATATTTTCAGTTGTATTATTTTTTAAATAAATTAATAAATTGTTAATATCTTGTTCTTTTTTTAATACTTTTTGATATTGCTGCTCATTTATCAAGCCTACTTTATATCCAATTTTTCTTAATCTTAAATCCGCATTATCATGACGGAGAATTAATCTAAACTCTGCTCTAGAAGTTAATAAGCGATATGGCTCATTAGTTCCTTTGGTTATTAAATCGTCTATTAAAACGCCAATATATGCTTCACTTCTTTTTAAAACAAGCGGATTTTTTTTATCTAGTTTTAAACTAGCATTAATTCCAGCAATTAATCCCTGAGCGGCTGCTTCTTCATAGCCACTTGTTCCATTAATTTGCCCAGCAGTAAATAAGTTATTAATTATTTTTGTTTCTAAATTATTGTTGATTTGCAAAGGATCGATTGCATCATATTCTATAGCATAAGCATATTTAGTAATTTTTGCTTTTTCTAAACCTTTTAGCGAGTGAACCATTTGTTCTTGAATAAAAGTTGGCATACTTGTAGAAAATCCTTGTAAATACCATTCATCATAATATTTACTTTCTGGTTCTAAAAATAACTGATGACGTTTTTTATCACTAAATCTTACAATTTTATCTTCAATAGATGGACAATAGCGTGGACCTATTCCTTCTACAAATCCACCATACATACTAGATTTATCTAAATTATTTTTAATAATATTATGTGTATTTTCATTTGTATAAAGTAAATAGCATTTTTCTTGATTATCTATTTTATATGATGGTTCTAAATCAAAACTGAAAGTATAAAGTTTTCTATCTCCATCTTCTTCTTGCATTTTGGAAAATTCTATTGAATCTTTTTTTATTCTAGGGGGAGTTCCCGTTTTTAATCTTTGAATATTAAATCCTAAATCTTTTAAATTTTTACTTAAAAATAAAGATGTTTTTTCTCCATGTGGACCTTCTTGTTTTTTTGTTGATCCAATTAAAATATTTGATTTTAAATACGTTCCTGTAGTTAAAATTACTACTTTAGAATAATACTCTTCTTTATTTTCTAAGATAACTCCTTTTACATAATTGTTTTCAACAATTAGATTACTTACAATTCCTTCTTTTATTGTTAAATTTTTCTCTTTTGTTAAGTATTCCAACATTACTTTTGGATATATTTTCTTATCTGCTTGCGCTCTTAACGATCTCACAGCTGGGCCTTTAGCATTGTTTAACATTTTTATTTGAAAATGGGATTTATCAGCTACTTTTCCCATTAAGCCACCTAATGCATCAATTTCTCTAACAACTATTCCTTTTGCTGTTCCTCCAATTGATGGATTACAAGGCATATCAGCTATATTATTCATATTTATAGTAATTAATAATGTTTTTTTGCCAAGTTTGCTGGTTGCATAAGCAGCTTCGCATCCTGCATGCCCAGCTCCAACTACAATTACATCATAATTCATATTTTAAACACCTATTTTCCTAAACAAAATTTACTAAAAATTTCGTTAATTAAATCATTTTTATAAGTTTTTCCTATTATTTCTCCTAAAGCTTCATAACATTCTTTTAAATCTATACTAATAATATCTATTGGTACTTCTTCACTAATTTGTTTTTCTATTGACATAATAATATCTAAACTTTTTTTTAAAATAGTTATATGTCTATCATTTGCTAAATAAGAACTATTAAATATTTCATTATTTTCTAAATTAAAAACATCTAGTAATTTTTGTTTTAAAGCATCTAGTCCATCTTTTTTTAATGTATTACCATAAACTACATCTCTATCAATAGTAATTTTTTTATTTAAATCATTTTTATTAACAAAAATTATATGTTTTTTTTCTTTTATTTTTTCTAAAATATTTTTATCTTCTTCATTAAGACATTCATTGTTATTTAATACAAGAATAATTATGTCTGCTTTATTTATTAAATTTAAAGATTTTTCAATTCCTATTTTTTCAACTATATTATTTGTGTTATGAATTCCCGCTGTATCTAATAAATTAAAAACTACTCCATTTAAAATAAAAGATCCTTCCACAATATCTCTAGTTGTCCCTGCGACCTTTGTTACAATTGCTTTATTTTCTTCTATTAAATGATTTAAAATACTACTTTTTCCTACATTTGGACGCCCTAAAAGTAATACATTAATTCCGTTTTTTAAAATTTTTCCATTTTCACTATTTTTTAATATTTCTGTTAATTTTTCTTTTATTTTATTTATTCTATCTTTTAATAATTTATGAGTTACTACTAGTTCATCTTCATATTCTGGATAATCTATATTTACTTCAATATTAGCCATAATTTCCATAATATAACTACGCAATCTTTCAATTTCTTCGAATAATGAACCATTTAATTGTTTTAAAGCTACAATTCTTTCTTGCTCAGTTTTTGAAGTAATTATATCATTTATTGCCTCCGATTTTGTTAAATCAATTCTTCCATTTAAAAAAGCTCTTTTTGTAAATTCACCATTATATGCGCTACGAATATTTAATCGATTTAAAATTTCAATTATTTTTTTTGCTGATAAATATCCACCATGACAATTAATTTCTACAATATCTTCTTTAGTAAATGTTTTTGGAGCTCTCATGACAGATACTAATACTTCATCGATTATTTCATCATTAAATTTTATATGGCCATAATTGATTGTGTGACTAGAAACTTTTTTTAAATCTTTCCCTGTAAAAATAGTTGAAACAATACTAATAGCATCACTACCACTAATCCTTATAATATTAATACTGCTTTCACCTAAAGTTGTAGCCAAAGCGCAAATTGTATCTTCCATAGAAATTCTCCTTCTTGCGGTATTATACTACAAAAATAAAAAGATTTAAATATTAAATCTTCTTATTTGTTAGGTTTAATTACAACGTGACGATTAGGTTCTTGTCCAGTACTTTCAGTTTTAATTCCATTAAAATTAGATAAAATATTATGTACTATTCTTCTTTCATATGAATTCATATTATCAAGTTCTATTGCCATATTTGTTTTTTGTACTTCTTTTGCAACTTTTTTAGCTAACTTTTCAATATAATATTTTTGTTTATCTTTATAATTTTCAACATCTAGAATAACTTTGATATTTAAATTTGATTGTTTTTTTATAACTTGTCTTAAAATATTTTGTAAAGATTTTAACATTTCGCCATTTTTTCCAATTAGGACTGAATTATTATTAGAAAACATTTTAATAAAAATTTCATTTGTTCTTATCTTTTTTTCGAATTTTACTTCTAATCCTAAATTAGATATTAAATTTTGTAAATAATTAATACAAAAATCTAAAATATCTTCTATTTTATAAACCTTTATTTTAATATTATTTCCTTTAAATAATCCTCCCCTTATTTCTTCTTTGGTATACAATAAATTTTCTTTTTCAATTTCTAAGTTATCTATTGCTTGATTTAATGCTTTATCAAGACTTTTATCAATATATTCTAAATGTTTCATTTTTTACTTCTTCTTTCTTTTTAATATTTTAGTTTGAATGACTGCAAATGCATTAGTCACAATCCAATATAATGCTATAGCAGCTGGTAAACTTAATGAAGCTATAGCGATAAATACAAGCATAAATTTAGTCATAAATTGTGTTTGTTTAATTGCTGGATTATCTTTATCATCTGCTACAGTACCCATTGATGTTTTAAAAGAAAAATATGTTGTTAAAATTATTAATATAATTAATATCAAATATAGATAATTATGTCCAGAAATTCCTTTTAATGGAGTAGTTCCTAGTTGTAATCCTAATAATGTTTCTTCAAAAACAGCTGGAATTCTATTAATTGTTTCTAAAAATGCAAAGAACAATGGAAGTTGCAAAAAAGAAACTAAACAACCAGAGATAGGATTCATTCCATATTTTTTATATACTATCATCATTTCTTGACTTTTTGCCATCATGGACTCATTATCTGTTTTATTTTTATATTTTTTTTCAATTCGATTCAGTTCTGGCTGTGCTTTTTTCATATTCTCAGATTGTAAAATTGCTTTCTTAGAAAGTGGCATTAAAAGTACTCTTATTAATAAACCAACAATCATTACTGCTATACCGTAGCTTTTTACTAAATTTCCAATTTTTAATATGATAAATGCTAAAGGCTTAATAAAGAACGATTCCCATAAACTTGTATACTTTAAATCACTAGGTTTAAATTTGTTACATGTTGGTAAATTTTTTAATTTAACCATCATCAATTTTTCATTTTTTTCATATAATTTTGTTACTTCTTTTTCAGTAGGCTTACATAAAATATTAGCTGTTAAACTTTGCCCTGTTTTTTCATTTATTACTACACTCTTTTTTCCACTTTTATCTTCTTTTCGCATGTATTTTGTACAACCTGTTGTAAAAAAAATCATGAAAAGTAAGACTATTATTAAGATTTTTCTTTTATTTTTCATTTTTTCTCCTTTTTTATTAATTCTATTAATTTTTCATTTAATATATTATAATCAAAAGATGCAACACTTCTTTTAATCATTATAATATAATTTTTGTTTTTTTTAAATAAAAATTTGTTATTATCTATAATATTACGTATCCTTCTTTTTATTTTATTTCTAATTACTGCATTTCCAAGTTTTTTTGAAACTGCTATACCAAAACGAGAAAAATTATTCTTGTTATCTTGACAAAAAATTATAAATATTTCATTTTGAATTTTTTTTCCATTTTTTATTATTTTATTAAATTCTAATTTTTCTTTAACAACATATTTTTTTTTCATTTTGGCACCTCTAGAATAAAAACCACAAAATTGTGGTTTATTTAGATAAATTTTTTCTTCCTTTTTTCATTCTTAATTTTAAAATTTTAGAATTTTTTCTAGCAAAAAATCCATGCTTCTTTTTTTTCTTTAGTTTATTTGGTTGATATGTTCTTTTACTCATAATACACCTCCATTTGTTAAGCTTTTTCATTATATTATATATGTTATTAAAAGTCAAGAAAATAGATTTTAATCAATTTATATGTTTTATAATATTAACATTTTTTGTTAATTGTTAATATTTTTTTTAACATTTGTGAAAACTAAATTAACTAAATTTGTTGAAAATGTTGATAACTTGATAAATTTAAGTTATTATAGTATTTAAATTTAAAAATTTATTAACAATTTTTGTTAATAAATCCTAACACTAATATTTTTTACTTTAAATTTAAAAAATATTAAGTTAAAATTATATTAGTTAGAAAATAAGGTGGTGATGGTTTTGAACTTAAGTGATCTTTGGAATAATTTTTTAAATATTATTAATAACAAAGTTAATCCTATTTCTTTTAATACTTGGTTTAAAGATACATCACTTATAAATCTCGAAAATAATAAAGCTACTATAGAAGTTCCGATGGTATTACAAAAAAATTTACTTGCTAAAAATTATTATGATTTAATCGAAGAAACACTTGTTAATTTAACAGGTAATAATTATGATATAGAATTTGTATTAAAAAATGATAATATTCAAAATAATATTATTGAAAATGATACTGATATAAAAAAGTTTAATACTAATTTAAATCCTAAATATACTTTCGAAAATTTTTTAGTAGGAACTTCTAATCGTTTTGCTCAGACTGCTGCGTTAGCTGTAGCAGAAAATCCTGGTAAAATATATAATCCATTATTTATATATGGTAAAAGTGGTGTTGGTAAAACTCATTTAATGCATGCTATTGGAAATTATATTAATAAAAATAGTAATAAAAATGTTTTATATGTTACCAGTGATGAATTTACTACTGACTTTATTGGTATCAGAAATGTTGTTGGTAATAATAGTGATTATGTTAATTTTTTTAAGAATAAATATAGAAATGTAGATGTTTTAATTATTGATGATATTCAATTTTTAGCGGGTGCAGAAAAAACTCAACAAGAATTTTTTAATACTTTTAATATTTTACATTCCAGTGATAGACAAATTATTATAAGTTCTGATAGATCCCCTGATGATTTAAAATTATTAGAAGATCGATTACGTACAAGATTTGCTTGGGGTCTAAGTGTTGATATCTTACCTCCAGATGTTGAACTTAAAACTAAAATTATCAAAAATAAAATAAAAGGACACGAAGTAGCCAAAAATATTGATCAAGATGTTATAGATTTTATTGCAAATTCTTGTCAAAATGATGTTCGCCACTTAGAGGGTGCTATTACTAGATTATATGCTTATGCTGCTATTATGGGAATTTCAAATATAAATTTAGAATTTGCAAATGAAGCTTTAAGAGATTATACTTCTACTAATATGTATCAACAAAATAATATTACCAAAATCCAAAAATGTGTTGCAGATTATTATAATATTACTATAAATGATTTAAAAAGTAAGAAAAGGACAAATAATATTAATTATCCACGTCAAATAGCTATGTATTTATGTCGGCTATTAACTGAAGAATCATTAATTAAGATTGGATTAGAGTTTGGAGGTAGAGATCATTCAACTGTTATATATGCTTATGAAAAAATTAAACAAGATTTAATAAATAATAAACAATTAAAAGAAAATATTCAAAATATTAAAAACAATTTAGGATAGGTAATTAAAGTTAAATAAATGTTAATAAAAAGAATAAATTTATTAAGTTAATATTAGAAAAAATAAAGTTATTAACAACTATTAACATTGTTATTATTATAAATTAAGAAAGAAGGAAATAATATGAAATTTACAATTGAAAAAAATATTTTATTAGAAAGTTTAAACTATGTATTAAAGGCAATATCTACTAAAAATATCATACCTATATTAAATGGTATAAAACTTGAATTAACAAAAGAAGGTTTATTTTTAACAGCTAGTGATTCTGAATTAACAATTAAAGCAATAATTGAAAATAAAAAAATTAAAAATATTGAAAAAGAAGGAAATTGTGTAATACAAAGCAAATATATTTTAGATATTATTAGAAAAATGCCTAATGATATAATTAATATAGAATTAATTGATAATATAAAAATTAGAATATTTACCGAAAATAATTTTTATGATTTAAATTGTTTAGAAGTAAAAGATTACCCAAATTTAAAATTAGAAGAAAGTAAAAAGCCTATAATACTTGAAAGTAAGTTAATAAAACAATTAATAAATCAAACTAGCTTTGCTGTTTCAAATCAAGAATCTAGACCATTATTAACTGGAATAAATATAAAAATAAATGGAAATATATTAGAATGTGTTGCTACTGATTCTTATCGTTTAGCGAAAAAAGTATTAACATTAAAAGAATCTATTAATGAGGAAGTTAATATAGTAATACCAGGTAAAAATATTATAGAATTTGAACATATTTTAGGTGATAATGATAAAAAAGTAGAATTACATATATTTAATAATAAAATATTATTTAAATATGAAAATATATTATTTCAAACAAATTTGTTGTCTGGAACTTATCCAAATACTTCTACTTTAATTCCAAAAGATTTTAATTTTATTATTAATACTACAAAAGATGAATTTTATAATGCAATTGATAGAGCTGCATTACTTACTCAAAATAAAGATCGTAATATAATTAAAATGGAAGTATTAGAAAAAAGTTTAAAAATAAGTTCATTTTCAGTAGAAATAGGAAAAGTTGAAGAAACTTTATATATTAATAAAAATAATAGTGAAACAATGGATATTTCATATAGTGCTAAATATATGTTAGAAGCACTTAAAACAATAAAAGATAAAGATATTTTAATTATGATGAATGCTGATAATAAACCTATTATTATTAAATCTGTTAAAGATGAAACTTTAATTCAACTTTTGTTACCAATTAAAACTTATTAATTTTTTTCGACAATTTTTTTAAAAGTATAGTGTTATAAGAATACTATACTTTTTTTGAAAGGAGGATGGGTTTTTTGGTTGATTATGAAATAAATGAAGAAACATTAGCAATAATTCCAATCGATGAAAAAAATAGCATGGTTTATGAATTAAATAATACTTTTGAAATAAATAAATCTGCTAATAAAATTATGGAAGATAGTTGCCAATATTTTGGTAGTAGTTTAAAAGGAAGACAAAAAGGAACATATAATCTCATAGGAGTAACACATAAGGTTCCAATAATAATAGAAGAAACAAAAGAAATAATATTTTTTCCTACACATTCAAATCGTTTAGTAAAATGTAATTGGATTAGTTTAAAAAATATTATAAATTATTATAAAGAAGATGAAAAAATGGTCGTTGAATTTAAAAACAATCAAAAAATAAAATTTAATATTTCTTATGGTATTTTAGATAATCAAATATTAAGAGCAACAAGATTAGAATCCGTATTAAGACAACGAAAAAATAAATGAATTTTATTTAAAAAACTAATTTTTTGTGATATAATTAATAATAGGTATAGGAGTACTAGCATACCTATTATTTTTATTATATGACGTAAAAGAGGCTTGAAAATGGAAATACTAGATTTAAAACTTAGAAATTTTAGAAATTTTAGAAATTTAAATATTAAATTTAATAAAAATAAGAATATTATAATTGGTAATAATGGAATGGGAAAAACAAATTTAATCGAAGCAATATATGTTTTAGGACTTACCAAATCATTTAGAGGAACTAATGAAAATATTATTATTACCAAAAATGAAAATAGTACAAAAATTGAAGGAAATATTAATGGTAATATTAAAGCAAATTATCAAATTACTTTATCAAGTAATGGAAAAAAAGCAAAGATA
The DNA here is from genome assembly GCA_947627995.1 of uncultured Bacilli bacterium. GTDB lineage: Bacteria > Bacillota_I > Bacilli_A > RF39 > UBA660 > CANQYE01. Next base: position 57,936 of record CANQYE010000002.1, on the reverse strand, counting down.
AATAATAAAAATCAAGAAAAATTAAGTGATTATTTATCTAAAATTAATATTATTTTATTTAATCCTGATGATTTAAAAATTATAAAGAATTCTCCTAGTAGTAGAAGAAAACTATTAAATATTGAAATATCACAGCTTAATAATCAATATTTAAAAAAATTAACAGAATATAATCATATTTTAAAACAAAGAAATTCTTATTTAAAAACAATGTATATAAATAGTTTTACTTCAAAAGAATATTTAGATATATTGACTGATAAACTAATAAATCTTGGAATTGATATTTATAACGAAAGAAAAAAATTTATTGATAAAATTAATAAATTAATATCAAATATATTTTACGAAATAACTGATGAAAAAGCTTTAGTTATTAAATATAATTCCTGTTATAAAGATATTACACAAGAAAAAATTAGAAAAAAATATGATGAAATATTAGAAAAAGATATGATGCTTGGCAGTACTACTTTTGGAATACATCATGATGATATTGATTTTTTATTAAATGATGATAATTTAAGAGATTATGGTTCAGAAGGACAACAAAAAAATGCTATTTTATCATTTAAATTAGCTGAAGTTGAAATATTTAACAATCAATTAGGGGAATATCCTATATTGATTTTAGATGATTTATTTAGTGAATTAGATTCAAAAAAAATTAATAATATATTAAAATTTTTAAATAAAGATATTCAAATTTTTATAACAGTTACAGATTTAAAATATGTTACTGATGAAATAAAAGAAAATAGTAATATTATAAAAATAAATAATGGTAAGGTTGAGGAGTGAAAAAAATGAAAAATGAACATTATAATGACGATGATATTCAAGTATTAGAAGGATTAGAAGCTGTTCGTAAAAGACCAGGAATGTATATTGGAACAACAAGCGAAAAAGGATTACATCATTTAGTGTGGGAAATTGTAGATAATGCAGTTGATGAAGCTTTAGCTGGATATTGCGATGATATAGAAGTTATAATAGAAAAAAACAATAGTATAACAGTTAAAGATGATGGAAGAGGAATGCCAACTGGAATGAATAAAAAAACTGGCTTATCAACTGTTGAAACCATATTTACAGTATTGCATGCTGGTGGAAAATTTGGTGGAGGCGGATATAAGGTATCCGGAGGTTTACATGGTGTTGGAGCGAGTGTAGTAAATGCTTTATCTAGTTGGTTAGAAGTTAGAATTTATCATGATGGTAATGTATATTTTCAAAGATTTGAAAATGGAGGAAAGCCAGTTTCTGAATTAAAAATAATTGATACTTGTTCTAAAGATAGAACTGGTACAACTGTAACTTTTAAACCAGATCCAGAAGTATTTACTGAAACAACAATTTTCAAATATGAAATTCTTTCAAAAAGATTACAAGAACTAGCATTTTTAAATAAAGGTTTAAGAATAATATTACAAGATTTACGTGAAGAAAATAAAAAAGATGAATTTGTTTATAATGGTGGGGTTATTGAATATGTTAAAATGCTAAATAAAAATAAAAAACCCCTTCATGAAAATGTTGTGCATGTTGAGGGCAGTGAAAATGATATTTTTATTGAAGTAGCATTACAATATAATGATTCATATAATCCAGCAATTTATTCTTATACCAATAATATTAATACATATGAGGGTGGTACTCATGAAGATGGTGTTAAGGCAGCCTTAACAAGAATTATTAATAATTATGCTCGTAAAAATAAAATATTAAAAGAAAATGCTGAAAATTTATCAGGAGATGATGTTAGGGAAGGAATAACAATGATTATTTCTTGTAAGCATCCTGATCCTCAATTTGAAGGGCAAACGAAAACTAAGCTAGGAAATGCAGAAGTTAGAAAAATTGCAAATGATATATTCAGTAATGGATTTGAAAGGTTTTTACTTGAAAATCCTGAAGTTGCTAAAATTATAATAGAAAAGGCAATTCTTGCTTCACATGCAAGAGCAGCTGCAAAAAAAGCAAGAGAATTAACAAGACGTAAAGGAGATCTCGATGTAGTCAGCTTTGGCGGTAAATTAGTTGATTGTAAAGAAAAAGATCCTTCTGTTTGTGAAATATTCTTAGTAGAAGGTGATAGTGCTGGCGGCTCAGCTATAAAGGGAAGAAATAGTATGACACAAGCTATTTTACCTTTAAGAGGAAAAATATTAAATGTTGAAAAAGCCCGTATTGATCGTGCACTTTCAAATGAAGAAATTAGGACAATTATAACTGCATTTGGTACTGGTATAGGTGAAGATTTTGATTTATCAAAGCTCCGTTATGATAAAATCATTATTATGACAGATGCAGATGTTGATGGTTCACATATTAGAGTACTATTGTTAACTTTATTTTATAGATTTTTTAGACCAATTGTTGAAGAAGGACATGTTTATGCAGCTCAACCACCATTATTTTGTATTAAACACGGAAAAACTATTAAATATGTACTTGATGAAAAAGAAAGAGATGAGTATTTAAGTAGCTTAGGTCCAAATGTAAAATATGACATAATGAGAATGAAAGGTCTTGGAGAAATGGATGCTGAAGAATTAAATGATACAACAATGGATATTGAAAAAAGAATTTTACGAAAAATCACTGTTGATGATTTGCAAGCAGCAGATGAAGTTTTTGAAAAATTAATGGGTGAAGAAGTAGAACCAAGACGTAATTTTATAGCAGAAAATGCTGGGTATGTTATTAATTTAGATGTTTAGGAGGTTTTAATTATGAATACAGATAGATTAGAAGAAAATAATATTGTAAAAGAAGTAGAAAATTCCTTTCTTGACTATTCAATGAGTGTTATTGTGTCTAGAGCATTACCAGATTTAAGAGATGGTTTAAAACCAGTTCATCGTAGAATCTTGTATGATATGTTAGAAAATGGATTAACTCCTGATAAACAACATAGAAAATCCGCTACAATAGTTGGAGATGTTATGGGTAAATATCATCCACATGGTGATTCTTCAATTTATGAAGCAATGGTTCGTATGGCTCAAGATTTTCAATATAGATATATGTTAGTTGATGGTCATGGAAATTTCGGAAATATTGAAGGTTATGGTGCAGCAGCATATCGTTATACTGAAGCAAAACTTTCTAAAATTTCTATGGAATTATTAAGAGATATAAATAAAAACACTGTTGATTTTAAACCTAATTATGATGAATCAACTGAAGAACCGGAAGTTTTACCTTCAAGATTTCCTAACATTTTAGTTAATGGAACTATGGGAATTGCGGTTGGTATGGCGACAAATATTCCTCCACATAATTTATCTGAAGTTATTGATGGTTGCATTGCTTATATTGATAATCCCGATATTGACACAGATGGTTTAATGAAATTTATTAAAGGGCCAGATTTTCCTACAGGTGGAATAATTTTAGGTAATTCAGGAATAAAAAAAGCTTATGAAACTGGTAAAGGAACTTTAACTATACGTAGTAAAGCTGAAATTATTGAAAAAAATGGTAAAAATTATATAATTATTGATGAAGTACCATATGGTGTTAGCACTTTAGAATTAAAAAATAAAGTTGCAGATTTAGTACACAATAAAATTATTGATGGCATTTCTGATTATCATACTGATTTAAAAGATGGAGTTAAAATTACTATCACATTAAAAAGAGATGCTAATCCTCAAGTTGTATTAAATAATTTGTATAGACATACTTCTTTTCAAACAAATTTTGGAATTAATTTTTTAATGTTAGATGGAAAATTTCCTAAAACTCTTGGTTTAAAGTCAATTATATCAAAATATATTGATCATCAAAAAGAAGTAATAATTAGAAGGACACAATTTGATTTAGATAAGGCTGAAAAAAGGGTACATATATTAGAAGGCTATAAAATCGCACTAGATAATTTAGATGCAGTAATAAAGCTTATTCGTGAAGCTGAGAGCGACCAAATAGCTAAGGAAGAATTAATTAAACGTTTTGGATTAACAGAGATACAATCAGATGCAATTCTAGAACTAAAATTACGTAGATTAACTGGTTTAGAAAGAAACAAAATAGAAAAAGAATATGATGATTTAATTGCATTAATTAAAAATTTAAAAGAAATACTAGCTAGCGAAAAGAAAGTTTTAGAGATTATTAAAGATGAATTAACTGAAATAAAAAATAAATATGGTGATGAAAGAAGAACAAAAATAGATATGACAGCTATTGATTTTATAGAAGATGAATCTTTAATTCCAGAAGAAAATATTATAATAACTTTAACAAATAAAGGTTATATAAAAAGAATGACGTCAGACACGTATAAAACACAACACAGAGGCGGAGTTGGTGTAAAGGGAATGTCAACAAATGAAGAAGATTTTGTCGAAGAATTAATAAATTTATCAACACATGACTATATTTTGTTTTTCACCAACAAGGGAAAAGTATATAGATTAAAAGGCTATGAAATACCCGAATTTAGCCGTCAATCTAAAGGATTACCTATTATTAACTTATTACAAATCTCCAAAGATGAGTCAGTAAATTCAATCATAAGATTAGACAAAAATGAATTATATAAATATTTAGTTTTTGTTACGAAAAAAGGATTAATTAAAAAAACTAATATAAAAGATTTTGATAATATCAGATCTACGGGCAAAATTGCTATTAAATTAAAAGAAACAGATGAGTTAATTGCAGTAAGAAAAACTACAGGCCACGATTTAGTTTTATTAGGATCTTCTTCTGGAAGATTGGTAAAATTTGATGAAAACGAAATAAGAGAAATGGGAAGAACAGCTAGCGGTGTTAAAGGAATTAATTTAGACGGAAATAATTGTATAGGAGCTGAAATAGCTAACGATAATCAAAACATTTTAATAGTTACAGAAAAAGGATATGGAAAGAAAACATTAATCAGCGAATATCGTCAAACAAAAAGAGGCAGTAAAGGAATAAAAGCTTTAAGTATTACTGAAAAAAATGGAAATATTGCTTCGTTTAAAATAGTTACAGAAAACAAAGATGTAATGATTATAACTAATTCTGGAATGCTTATTAGGACACCTCTAGATCAAATTTCACAACTTGGAAGAGTTACACAAGGTGTTAAATTAATCAATTTAAAAGATAATCAAAAAGTATCTACTATAAGTATTGTAGATAAAAATGAAATTGTTGATAATGAACAAGAAGACTAAAACAATGTTTCACGTGAAACATTGTTTTTAATTTATTTTAAAAATCAGTTATTTTAAATAAAACATATATGTTTCACGTGAAACATTAACTTGAAAAATAATTTTAGTATGTTATAATTTAATTGTGCAACAAATATATTGAAACCTGGTCAGAGTAGGAATACAGCAGCCATAACAATCACTATTTGTGTGCACTTTTTATTTGAAAGGAATTAAAATAATGAGTGAGTATTATTTTGAGATGGCTTATAAAGAAGCAAAAAAAGGTTATAGATTAAATGAAGTTCCAGTTGGAGCAGTTATTGTTAAAAATGATCGTATAATATCAAAAGCTCATAATAAAAGAATAAAAAATAATCTTGTTTTATCCCATGCAGAAGTATTATGCATATTAAAGGCTAACAAAAAATTAAAAGACTGGAGATTAAACAATTGTGATTTATATGTTACTTTAAAACCATGCGAAATGTGTGCAAAAATTATTAATGAATCTAGGATAAGAAATGTTTACTATATGTTAACAAAAAATGAAGATAGTAATACATATAGTAAAACTAAATATTCAGAAAAGTGTTCAAATAATATCAAAATAAAATTAAAAAAATTAATGAAAAATTTTTTTAAAAATATAAGATAAAATATTATAACTATGATATAATTAAATGGGGAGATTTTAATATGAATTATAAAGTTTTATATAGAAAATATAGGCCAGACAATTTTGATAATATTATTGGTCAAGAATATCTGGTTACTACTTTAAAAAATTCAATAAAAAGTGGTAAAATTTCTCATGCTTATATTTTTACTGGACCACGCGGTACCGGGAAAACAAGTACGGCAAAAGTATTTGCTAAAACTATTAATTGTGAAAACATTAATGATGGTATGCCATGTGAAAATTGTATACATTGTAAAACTTTTAATGAAAGTCAAGATATAATAGAAATCGATGCGGCTTCTAATAATGGTGTTGATGAAATAAGAGAATTACGTAATAATGTTAAACTAGCCCCTTCAAATTCCAAATATAAAATATATATTATCGATGAAGTTCATATGCTTTCAACAGAAGCTTTTAACGCATTATTAAAAACTTTAGAAGAGCCTCCACAACATGTAATATTTATACTTGCAACTACAGATATCCAAAAGGTACCATTAACTATATTGTCTAGGTGTCAAAGGTTTGATTTTAAAAGAATTAAATCTGAGACTATAGAAAATTATTTGAAACAAATTTGTGATAAAGAAAACATTAAAATTGAGAATGATGCTTTAAAAGAAATTTCAATTATATGTGATGGTGGAATGAGAGATGCACTTAGTATTTTAGATCAGGTGTATAATGGTACTGATATTATAACTTTAGATGATATTAATAATATTGTTGGAAATGTTTCAAATATCACTATTGATAATTTAACAGAGGCATTGATTAATAATAATTTAAAACAAATAAATGAAATTCTAGATTCATTAAAAAATAAAGGTATTGATGCGAAATTAACAGTCGAAAAATTGATAAAAAAGCTAGTTGATATGGCCATATATTATAAATTTACAAAATTTGACTTAAATATGTTTGAAAAATTAAAAGCATTAATAGATTCTCTTGTCAAAGGTTTAAATGATTTGAAAAACACTTCAAATCCATATTTAATAATTATGATTATATTAGCAGATTTTATAAAAATAACAGATGAAAGCGCTAATATTGAAAAAGATGATGTAATTAAAGTAGATGTTGAAAGTAATAAAACGCCAGCAAACACTGAAAAAAGAGCTGATGAAGAACTAAAAACTGAATTAGATGAAGAAAATGATTTTAAAACCGATAGTATAGAAAAAAAAGATATAGAAATTATTTCCCGGGAAATAATTTCAATAAGAATTAATAATTGTTTTTGTAAAGCTTCAAAAGAAATATTACAAAAATTAAAAAAAATATGGGCAGAATTTCTATTTGAAATTAATGAAAACAAGAAAGATTTGATATCGTTATTAATTGATACTGAGATTGTTGCTGCATCAAACGAATATGCGATTATAAAAATGGATGATGAGAGTCAATGTATTTTATTTAATAAAAACGTTGATAAAATAGAAACTTATTTTAATAATAAAAATAAAGTAAATTATAAATTTGTCGCTGTAACTGATTTAGAATGGAAAAAAATAAAAAACGAATATATTAATAACAAAAAGAAAAAAGTGGAATATAAAATGTTAGAAGAAATTAAAATAAACAAAGAAAAAACGGCTATTGAAAATACCGTTTTGGATATATTTAAAAATGAAAAAATTGTTATAAAATAGAAAAGAGGAAAATATATGAATATGCAAAATTTAATGGCGCAAGCTCAAAAAATGCAAAAAGATATAATGCAAAAAAAGGAAGAAATAAATAAAAAAGAATTCGTTGGTAAATCGCAATTAGTTGAAATTAAATTTAATGGTAATAAAGAATTAATATCAATTACAATTGATAAAAACAATAATATAGAAAAAGATGATATTGTTATGCTTGAAGATATGATTGGAATTGCAATAAAAGATGCCCTAAATAAAATAGACGAAGAGACAGAAAAAGCTTTAGGCATGTATGGTCAATCATTTAATGGATTATTCTAATGTATCCGTTAGTATTACAAAAAACAATAGATTATTTAAAGCTACTACCAAGTATTGGTGAAAAAACAGCGGAAAGAATGGTTCTATCTTTATTAGAATTAGATGATGAAATAATTGAAGATTTATCCAAAAACTTATCAGAATGTAAAAAAGTATTAAAGCCATGTAAGATTTGTGGACATTTAACTGATCAAGAAATATGTAATATATGTTCAGATGATAATAGGGATAAATCACTAATATGTGTTTTAGAGGATTATAAAAGTGTATTTAATTTTGAAAAAAATGGCAATTATAATGGAACTTATCATGTATTAAATGGATTAATATCACCAATAGAAAATATAACACCCGAGGATATTAATATAAATAGTCTATTAAAAAGAATCGATGAAAATGAAAATTGTGAGATTATTTTAGCTTTAAAGTCAAACATTGAGGGTGAAACAACTACTTTATATATTAAAAAAATATTAGAAAAAAAGAATGTTATAGTTTCTAGACTATCTTATGGTATCCCAATGGGAGCAGAAATAGATTATTTAGATTCTTTAACATTAAATAAGGCTATAGAGGATAGAAAAACTATTTCATAAAATTATTTTAAACATCATATTATAAACTGGGTGGACAAAATGTTAAAATTTATAATAAATGTTATTAAAAAGATTAGTTTTGCATTTGTTTTGTTATATGGAATAAATTTGATAATGAATTCTTTGAATGTATTTATACCTATTAATATTCCAACTTTGACAATTATAAGTTTATTAGGTGCTCCAGGACTCTTATCTTTATTTGTGATTTCTTTTTTCTTATAAAAAAGGTGATTATGTGGTAAATAAACAATGGATTAAAAATTTAGAATTAAAATATAATGAGAATAAATTAGCTCATTCTTTTTTGCTTGAAACAGATAGTCTTGAAGATTGTTTAGCCGATTTAAAAAATTTTATAAAAAAAATAATATGTTTAAATAAATATGATGAAAATTGTAGTTACCAATGTAATAATTGTGAATTAATTGATAAAGATAATTTTCCTAATTTAATAATTGTCAGACCAGATGGAAAAAATATAAAAAAAGAACAAGTAATAAATATCAAAAATAAATTTAATAAAAATCCTATAATATGCAAATATAATATTTATATAATAGTAGAATCTGATAAACTTAATGATTCAGCAGCAAATGCAATGCTTAAATTTATTGAAGAGCCTGATTCATCAACCATATGTTTTTTAATTAGTAATAATATTTTAAATATAATGCCTACAATAAAAAGTAGATGCCAAATAATTAAATGTTTCTATAATGAAAAAAGTGATAAATTAAATTATGAACAGGAATTATTAACAATACTAAATTATATTGAAAAAAAAGATTATAAATTTATTATGTATAAAGAAATTTTACAAAATATTATCGAAAATAAAAATGAAATGTATATTTTTTTTGAAAATATGTTAGAAATTTATAAGAGTATCTATAAGTATAATATAGGTCTTATTGATAAATTAGAAAATTATAAATCATTTTCTTTTCTTACAAATAATGATATAAACAACTTATTAAGTAAAATAAAAATTATTAATGATACTATGCAAAAATTATCTTTTAATGTTAATATAGAGTTATTAATGGATAAATTTATAATAGAGATGGGGAAGTTAAATGGATAAAATTTATGGTGTAGTATTTAATAATGGTGGTAAAATATATAACTTTAATAGTAATAATATAGAAGTAGCTCTTAAAGATAATGTTATTGTTGAAACAGAAAAAGGGATTCAATTTGGTAAAATAGTTTCTGTAGTTAATGATGAAAGTATTGAAATAACCACTTTAAAGCCTGTGCTACGTAAAGCCACTACTGAAGATTATGATATATATATGGATAATTTAAAAGAAGCAAAAAAAGCTTTAAATAAAGCGAGAGAAGTTGCTGAAGAACTAGATTTAGATATGAATATAATTGATGCAAATTATACATTTGATAGAAAACAATTATTATTTAATTTTTTAGCTGATGAACGAATTGATTTTAGAAATCTTGCAAAGAAATTAGCATTTATATATAAAACAAGGATTGAATTAAGACAAATAGGTGTAAGAGATAAAGCTCGAGAAATAGGTGGAATAGGCATTTGTGGTATGAAGTTATGTTGCAATAATTTTCTTAATCATCTTGATTCTGTTTCTATGGGGATGGCAAAAAATCAAAATATTTCTTTAAATCCAAATAAAATTAATGGGAATTGTGGCAGATTATTGTGTTGTTTAGCTTATGAAGATAATGAATATACTGAGTGTCGCAAAGGATTACCAAATGTTGGAGATGAAATTTTACTTGATAATGAAAAAGGCAAAGTAAAAAGCGTTGATATATTAAATAAGAAATGTAAAATAGAAATGGAAAGTGGAATAAAAGAAAAAAATTTTTAGAAGGTGATTTAATGATATTAATTGCAGGATTAGGTAATCCAGAAAAAAAATATATAAATACAAGACATAATATTGGTTTTATGGTTTTAGATTATTATTTGCCAAATGAAAAATGGTTAAAAAAATTTAATTCATTATATTGTATTAAAATCATCAATGGAAAACAAGTTTTGTTTGTAAAGCCTCAAACATATATGAATAATTCAGGTTGGGCTATTATAAAATTTGTTAATTATTATAATATAAAATTAGAAGATATATTAATAATTCATGATGACTTAGATTTGAATATAGGTGTTCCTAGATTAAAAATAAATAGTAGATCTGGAGGACATAATGGAATTAAATCAATAATTGAAAATTTATCATCAAAAAATTTTTCTCGTTTAAAAATAGGAATAGGACCTAAAAATAAAGATGTTATTGATTTTGTTTTAGGAAAATTTTCGAAAGAGGAATTTGAAAAGCTAAATTTTCCTTGTTATAATAAAATTATAGACAATTATTTAACTTATGGTTTTGAAAAAACTAAAGAAAATATTTAAACTGGAGGATTCATGGAATTTTTAGACAAATATTTTGAATTTAAAAATAATATTTGTATAAATGGTTTAACTGGAGAGTTAAATGTTTTTTATGTGGATCGTTTATTTAAAAATAAAGATAAGTCAATTTTAATTGTAACATCTACTTTATATGAAGCAAATCAATTTTATGAAAATTTAAAAAAAATAAACGCAAATGCTTTTTTATTTCCTATGGATGATTTTTTAACATCTGTGGCTTTAGCAGTTTCTCCAGAATTAAAAATTAAAAGATTAGAAACTTTAGAGGCTATAAAAAAAAATAACAAGGCTATTATAGTAACTAATTTAATGGGGTATTTGAAGTTTTTACCACCTTATCACGAAAAAGAATTTGTAGTAAGCGTCAATGAAAATATTAATCGGACAGATTTAGAAAATTATTTAGAACAAAAAGGATTTAAAAAAGAAACTCTTGTTACAACAACGGGTGAATATGCATTACGTGGATTTATAATTGATATTTTTATTCCTCTTTTAAATAATCCAGTTAGAATTGAATTATTTGGAGACCAAGTAGAATCTATTAGGTATTTTGATATACAAACGCAAAGATCTTTGGAAAAAATTAATAAAGTAACTATAAGTTCATTTGGTGAAAACATAAATGAGGAAAATGCAAGCTCTTTATATGATTATTTAAACAATCCAATAGTTGTATATATTGATTATGACCAAATACTTTCTAACAATTTACAATTAGAAGAGGAGATAATTCTTTATAAAAAAAAAGAAGCTCTTAATTTAGATCATAAATTTATGCATGAATTTTCAAAAATAATCCCTAAAAATCAAATATTATTAAATTCTTTTTCTAACAATTCTTTTGGTAATGAAACATTTTCTTATAATGCTAAAAACATTATAAATTTTAATGGAGATTTTCAGTTACTTGAAAAAGTAGTAAAAAAACATTTAAATAAGAAAAAAGTTATATTTTATTTATCGAAGAGTGAACAAATAAATAAAATTACTAATATTTTTAAGGATAATGTTTTTTTAACAAATGAATCAAATATTAAAAAAAATGCTATTAATATTATAAATAGAGAAATAAATCATGGTTTTTTATTTGAAGACTTAGTAATAATATCAGAAAATGATATTGAAGAAGTAAAAACCAAAAAAACAGTATATAGAAATAATTTTAAAATAGGACGTAAAATTAAAGATTATGCTGAATTAAATCCCGGAGATTATGTTGTGCACTATACTTATGGGATAGGCCTTTATAATGGCGTAGTAACTTTATGTAAAAAAGGTTTAAAAAAAGATTATTTGCAAATTTTATATAAGGATGAAGATAAAATATATGTTCCAGTTGAAAAAATAGATTCAATTTATAAATATGCTAGTGAAGAAGGAAAAAAGCCAAAAATAAATTCTTTAAATTCGACAAATTGGCAAAAAACTAAACAAAATTTAAAAAATAAAATTAAAGATATTTCAGAAGAACTATTGAAACTTTATGCTAAAAGATCACAAATTAAATCACCAAAATTTAAAGATTACCCTGAAGAAGATTTGTTTGCTGCAGATTTTTTATATGATGAAACTGAAGATCAAATCCGAGCAATAAATGATATTTTTAATGATTTAAAATCTGATATTCCAATGGATCGATTATTATGTGGCGACGTAGGATTTGGTAAGACTGAAGTGGCCTTTAGAGGTATTTTTAAAACTATTTTAAATGGATATCAGGTGGCATATTTATGTCCTACTACCATTTTATCTCGTCAACAATTCGAACTTGCTAAAAATAGATTTGAAAAATATGGAGTTAATGTTGCACTATTAAATAGATTTATATCAGCATCTAAGCAAAAAGAAATAATTCAAAAAATAAAAGATGGGAAAATTGATTTAGTTTTTGGTACACATCGAATTCTCAGTGATGATATTAAATTTAAATCATTAGGTATGCTTATAGTTGATGAAGAACAAAGATTTGGGGTTACTCATAAAGAAAAAATTAAAAAATTAAAAAACAATGTTAATGTTTTAACTTTATCTGCGACGCCTATACCCCGTACTTTAAAATTAGCATTATCCGGATTAAGAGACTTATCTATAATTGATACTCCTCCAATTAATAGATATCCTGTTCAAACTTATGTAGTTAATGAAAATGATCTTTTAATTAAAGATGCAATATATAAAGAATTGGCTAGAAAAGGGCAGGTTTTTATTCTCTATAATAAAGTTGCTTCTATTGAAAGTAAAGTTAAAATGATAAATAAATTAGTTCCAGAAGCCAGAATTATATTTGCGCATGGTCAAATGAATAAAAATGATCTCGAAAAAATAATGGATGATTTTATTAATTATAAATATGATGTATTAATTTGTACTACAATTATTGAGACCGGAATTGATATACAAAATGTTAATACATTAATTATTTATGATGCAGACTGCTTTGGATTATCGCAATTGTATCAACTGCGAGGACGAGTAGGAAGAAGTGATAAAATCGCTTATGCTTATTTACTTTATAATAAAAATAAAATATTAAATGAAATTGCAATTAAAAGATTAAAAGCAATATCAGAATTTACTGAATTAGGTAGCGGATACAAAATAGCAATGCGAGATATAGCTATAAGGGGATCAGGAGATATATTAGGTAGTGAGCAAGCTGGATTTGTTGATAGTGTTGGCTTAGAACTATATATGAAAATGATTGATGTTGAATTAAAAAAACAACGCGGCGACGAAGTAGAAGAAAATGAAGAGGATAATTCATTAATAGATGTCGCTACTCATATTAGTGACGATTATATAAATGATGAATCAATAAAAATAGAAATACATAAATTAATTAATACTATTAAAGACTATAAATCATTAATGGAAATTAAACAGGAAATAGAAGATAGATTTGGTAAAATAAATAACGACATGCTAGTATATATGTATGAAGAATGGTTTGAAAAATTAGCTACAAGATTGAAAATAGAGCAGATAACTCAAAATGATATTTTTATTCAAATAGTCATACCCAAAGCACTAAGTTCAACAATTCCAGGAGATAAACTATTATTAATTGCAAATAATATAAATCCTTATTTTAATATAAAATATTTTAACAATTCATTTTTTATTAAATTATATTATAAAAATTGTGAGAAACATTTTATATTTTATATAACAAAATTATTAGATGAATTATTTCCCGGGAAATAATTTTAAAAAGATCTAAGCATTTAACTTAGATCTTTTATCACACTCATTAATAATTGCTATTGTTATAATTAATTTTGCATTTTTCAATTAGTTTAATTGTTTCATCTAAATCGTGAAAATCAAAAGTTTCTACTTTAATTTTTTGTAACTTTTTATAAGTTTTAAAAAATTCTCTTATTTCTTCTTTTGTATGATTTGGTATATCGGCAAGTGTTTGATAATTGTCAAAACGCGGATCTTTATCAACAACAGCAATAACTTTTTCATCTTTAAATCCGTTATCAGTTATATCTAAATAACCCAAAACTCTAGCTTCAACTTCACAGCCAGGAAAAGTAGGACAAGTAGAAATTACTAATATATCTAAAGCATCTCCATCATCCGCAAGCGTTTTATCAATATATCCATATTCTGTCGGATAAGTTACTGAGGAAAACAAAACACGATCTAATTTAATCTTTCCGTTTTTTTTATCAATTTCATATTTATTTCTTGTGCCCATTGGAATTTCTATTACAGCATCAACTTTCATTTTTAAATCTCCTATCATTTAATAATTATAGTATAAAAATATAAATGAAAATAGTCAATAAATTAAGTATAATTTTAACTTAATTTTACAAAATATAAAAAGAAATGGAAGTGTTTTATGAAATCTACCGGAGTAATTAGGAGAATTGATGAATTAGGAAGAATTGTGATTCCAAAAGAAATAAGAAGAAATTTAAAAATTAGAGATGGGGAAAGTATTGAAATTTTTATAGAAAATCATTCAATAATATTAAAAAAATTTTCTTTAATGGAAGATTCAATAAATTTTGCTAATAAAATTGTTAATATATTATCAAGTTTAACTGGAAATAAAGTATTAGTGACGGATAGAGAACACATTATTTCTCAATCTGATGGACTAACTTCGGATAAAAAAGAAATTTTAACTAATAATATGATGGAAATAATCGAAGAAAGAAAAATAAGAATGTCTGAATTTAGTGAAAATTTTGTTATATCCGAAAATATTGTGTTAAGCGGCTATAATTTAATGTACCCTATTATTAGTAATGGGGATAGTATTGGGCTTATTATATTTATTAGTGATAAAAAAATTGATCAATCTAGTATTTTATTAATAAAATTTGCAGCGCTTTTAATAAGTAATCAAATAACTTTGGAATAAATAGTAGAAATACTATTTATTTTAATTTATAATTAAAATAAGGTGATTATAATGTTTACAGACACTCATGCTCATATTTTTCATTGTGACTATGAAAATATTGAACAAATAATTCAGAATGCTAAGGAAAATAATATAAATAGAATAATATTAAGTGGGTATAATAAAAAAACTAATAAAGAAGTATTGCAGCTTGTTAATGAATTTGATGAATTTTATGGAGTAATTGGTTATCATCCGACGGAGACATATGATATTACGGAAAAAGATATATTGGATTTGCAAGAAATGTTAGATAATCCAAAGATTTTAGGAATTGGTGAAATAGGATTAGACTATCATTATGAAAATACTAATAAAGAAATTCAAAAAAAATATTTTAATTTGCAGCTTTCATTAGCTGAAAAACTCAATCTACCAGTTGTTATCCATAGCCGAGATGCTGGGATGGATGTTCTTGATATTATAAAAAAATATAATATTAAAGGAGTTATCCATTCTTTTTCAGGCAGTTTAGAACTAGCCAATGAATATATTAAAAAAGGTTTTATATTAGGTATAAGTGGAGTAATAACTTTTAAAAATTGTAAGCTTATAAATATATTAGATGAAATAGATATTAAAAATATAATTTTAGAAACTGACTCTCCTTACTTAACTCCAGTCCCTTATAGAGGTCAAAGAAATGAGCCAGCTTATATAATGAATATTGTTAAATTCATTTGCGAAAATCAGAAAATAGATGTTGATCAATTATCAAAATTTACCAATGCAAATATTAAGTCAGTTTTTGACATTTAACTATAATTATGGTAAAATAAATATTACAAAATTGAGGTGAACATAATGAAAATAGCAAAATGGATTATTAAAGGCAGTCGAGTGTTAATAATTTTATTAGCTATATGTTGTTTAGAAGTTGGAACGAAGACTTTAGAAAATAAAGTTGAAAACGAAAATTTAAATAAATCTTTAGATTTAGGTGCAATGGCTGCATTCGTTGATAATATTGATAATCAAAATGCTCAGCAAATGATTGAAGAAAAGAACAAAAAATTGGATAATATAATAACTACTTTAAGTGGAAATTTAACGGGATATGTTTATAATTGTCCTAAATGTAGTGGAAAGCTTGCTTGTACAAGCTCATTAGATTTATCAAATGGTAATGTGTTTTATTATGACGAAACTTATGGAAATGTTAGGATAGTAGCTTCTTCTAACAATCTTCCTTGCGGTTCAATAATAACTTTTGAAAAAGATAGCATTTCATCTGAACCCGTTGTAGCAATTGTTTTAGACAGAGGTGTATCTGGTAATACAATTGATTTATTAGTAGATAGTAATGCAACTGCTTATAATAGGATTGGTAGAAGTAAAATAACATATAATGTAATTAGAAAAGGATGGGAATAAAAGTGAGGAAGCTCACTTTTTTACATAATTATGGAAAAATTTAAATTTAAAAAATATTATGGACAAAATTTTATAACGAATGAAGAAATAATAAGTAAAATTATAAATAATTGTAATGTAGATAATAATACTTTAATAGTTGAAATAGGGCCAGGCGCAGGAATTTTAACTAAAAAGTTACAAAGCTTAAATAATCAAATTATTTGTTATGAAATAGATAAAGAAGCTAAATTATTTTTAAATAGGTTAGAAAATGAAAAAACTACTATAATTTACCAAGATTTTTTAAATTCAGAGTTAGAAAAGGATATAGATTTAACTAAGTTTTCTAATGTTTCATTTATTGCAAATATCCCTTATTATATTACTACACCTATTATAAAAAAAATTATGAATATGACTATACCTATTAAGGAAATAGTATTAATGGTACAAGAAGAAGTTGCTAATCGTCTGACCTCATCGGTTAATAATAAAACATATGGATCTTTTACCGTTTATTTAAACTATTATTTTAATACAGAAAAATTATTTACTGTATCAAGAAAAAATTTTAAGCCAGAACCAAAAGTTGATAGTGCAGTAATCAAATTAGTTCCCAAAAAAGAAAAGCTTTTTTTAAAAAACGAAAAGTTGTTTTTTGAATTAATAAAAGATGCTTTTGCCCAAAAAAGAAAAACTTTAAAAAACAATTTAAAAAATTATGATTTTAGTAAAGTTTTAGAAGTATTAAAATCTAATAATTTAAATGAGAATGCACGTGCGGAGGAGATTAGTTTAGAAATATTTGTTAAAATAGCTAATATTTTGAGCTAACTTATAAATTTCGCATAAAATAAAATAGGTGATTTTATGCGAATTAATAAAGGGGATTTGGTTACAAGAAATAGTTATAATAATGATACAATTTTTAAAGTTATTAATATTAGAGATAATATATATTATTTAAAAGGATTTGATGTAAGATTATATGCAGATAGTCCGGAAAATGATTTAATAAAAGTAGATAATATGACCAAACACGTAGATGTAAAACCAGATATACCACTAGATCGTGGAGATTACTTTTATATGCCTGCAAGAATTCTTCATCTTGATGGTGATAATGACTATTTGAAAAGATGTTTGAAATATTATCAAGAAGCAGGAGTTATGGCAGTTGGGAAAAAAATTAATGAGTCTGAGCTAGCCATGAATATGGAAAGATTATTAAAAGATTATCAGCCTGATATAGTAATAATTACAGGGCATGATGCATATTATCATAAAAAGGGCGATGAAAAAAATATACATAACTATAAAAATTCTATAAATTTTATAAAAGCGGTTAAGGTAGCTCGAAATTATGAAAAATCTCATGAAAAATTAGTTATTATAGCAGGAGCATGTCAGAGTAATTATGAAGAATTAATAAAGGCAGGTGCAAATTTTGCTTCAAGTCCTAAAAGAATAAATATTCATGCATTGGACCCTGCAATAATTGCGGTTAATATTGCATTAACCGAAAGAAACAAAGAAATAGATTTAATAGATATATTAAGTAAAACAAAATATGGTAGTAATGGAATGGGTGGAATAAAAAGCAATGGGTTGATGTATGTAGGTTTTCCAAGATAAGGGGGATTTTGTGAATATAAATTCAGTTCGTGATGAAATAAGTAAAAATATTGGAAGGAAAGTGAGAATAAGAGTTTATGGTATGCGAAATAAAAATAGTGAGTACATTGGAACAATAGCTTCAATTTATCCCTATATTTTTACAATTCAAGTTTCTAACGAAAATAAAAGCTTTAGTTATGCTGATGTTATAACTAAGGAAGTAACAATTGAATATTTATAAGTTTCTATTGATTTTTTAATTTAAATGAATTAAACTATAATTAAGTTTGATAAAACTTTAGAAAGTGAGTGTTAATATGCAAATAACATCAGTTAATGTACGTAAAATTGAAAAAGAAGGATCTCGCATGAAAGGGATTGCATCAGTTTTGCTAGACGACTCATTTGCTGTTCATGATATTAGAATTATTGAAGGTGATAATGGTTTATTTATCGCTATGCCAAGTAGAAAAACAGCCAGTGGTGATTATAGAGACATAGCTCATCCTATTAATCCAGATGTTCGTAAGATGTTTGAAGAAAAAATTATTGAAGAGTTTAATAAAATTGAAACTGAAAATACTGAAGAATAAGTAAAATAGAAATATTTTACTTTTTAAATTCTAAAATTTTATCTTGCGCATATAATTGTTTAGGAGGCGAATATGGATAAAATTATAGAAGCTAGTGGTTTTAATCATCAAGTAAATATTAATGAGCGTAAAAATATAATTATTACAGGAGTAAAGAAAATAGTTAGTTTTGATAATGAAGAATTTTTAATGGATAGTAATATGGGAACAATTTTACTTAAAGGGGAAGGTCTAGAAATTGTAAAATTAGATACACACGATGGGAATGTGTCAATTAAGGGAACAATAAATTCTTTTACATATATGGATGAGAAGCAAAAAAATAAAGAGAACGGATTCTTTGCAAAACTATTTAAATAATGCATACATATATACAGCTTTTATCTTTAATATCATCTTTTATATTTGGTATATTTTTTTCCATATTAACTAATTTGAACTATAAATATATTTTTAGTAAAAATGTTTTTTATAAAATATTTTTTAATCTTATTTTTATAATTGACATAGTTTTACTTTATATGTTATTAATTTTAAAAATTAATGGAGGAATATTCCATATTTACTTTATTTTTATGGTGATTATTGGTTATTTGCTTTCATATAAAAAAGTAAAAGTGTTAATAAAAAATGTCAAATTAAAGCTATCTATTGCGAAAAAAAAATCAAAATGATATACTAATTAATAGTAGGTGATATTATGAAAAGCATTAGCAAAAAAGCAAAACGGCGTATGGTTTTTGTTTTTGTTATTTTATTTAGTTTAGTAACTTTTTTATCGATATCACTATTCAATTATTGGACACAAATCTTTGATAATATTAAGCAAACTAAAAAATTGACAAGTGAGTATCACGAATTAATTCAAAAAGAGGAAAGTTTAGAAGCTGAAGCAAATAAACTTGAAGATCCTGAATATATTGCCAAATATGCAAAAGAAAATTATCTTTTTTCTAAGGATGGCGAAAAAATAATTAGAATAGTAGAATAATTTTAATAACCTAAATTTAACGTTTAGGTTTTTATTTGAATTAAATATTTGTTGACTAATAATTTTGTTATATTTATAATATTTTTTCAAAGGAGGAAAATATGAATTACTCTGATATGAATTTAGGAACTTTAAGAGATAGGATTTCTTCTGCGACTTTAGCTATAAAAAAAGCTGCGCAAATGATTGAAATACGCATATTACTCGATGAATTAAAATTGGGATTAATTTCAAAAGATGATGTGCTAAACAATTCCACTTATATCGAATTTCGAAAAGAGCAAAATAAAAAAACTCAAAAAAGTGTTAAATCATTGGGAAAAACAACAAGGTTAGTTTGATAATAAAATATTGATTATAAGAATCAATATTTTTATTTATATTTATTGCTATTTTTTATATTTTTTGTATAATAATATGAAACGGGTGATATTATGGCAAATATATTTAATGAATATAAATCTATTTGTATTATTGGTACTGATTCTAATTTAAAGGAATTTATATCTAATGAATTTTATACTCAAAAAAATTCTTATTTCTTTTTTAATAATTTCAGTTTTGATTTAAACAATTTTAAAAAATTATGTGCGAATTATGATAGATTTTTTATTGATGATTGCCTACTTTATTTGAATAAACGAGAAAAGCAAATATTATTTAACACTTTAAAACAAAAAAAGAAAAAACTTGTTTATACATCTTCAAATAATGAAGAAATAATGTTTAGTGATTATTTAATTGTATTAAATAAAAATAAAATCGCTATTGAAGGGCCTACGCTATCAGTTTTAAAAGAAGAAAAGATACTTAAAAGATTAGGAATTAAATTGCCTTTTATAATTGATTTATCAATTCAATTAAATTATTATGGCTTGATTGATAAATTATACCTTAATAGTGAGGAGCTGATAAATACTTTATGGAAATAAAATTTAAATGTTTAAAAATAAGTGATTATAAAAATGAGCTTAACTTTGAAATTGAAGATAATAAAATAAATGGAATAATTGGTGAAAAAGCAAATATTATTGCAGATGTTTTAGCAGGAAATATTAATATTGAATCAGGGGAGATTTTAATAGATGATTTACAATTAAATAAAGACTCTATAAAAACAGACTATTCTTTGTTAAATGAAAAAGTTTGTGTATTATTTGATGATATTACAAAGTATAACCTTTCCTATTCAGTGTACACATTTTTAAAATTATACTGCAAAAAAAATTCTAGAAAAACAGTTAGTGAAAAAAAGATATTAGATGCTTTAAAAATGGTTGGTTTGAGAGAAGACATTTTAACCCAAAAATTTAGTGATATATCATTAAATGAAGTAAAAAAAATTTTATTGGCATCAACTTTAATTTTAAATCCTCAAATTATAGTTTTTGATCATTTTGATAATCATTTTAACGAAATAGAAAAAAAGAATTTACAGTTACTTATAAAAAAACTCAAAAATAAGTTTAATAAAACATTTATTATAATTACTAATAATAGTAATTTCCTTTTAAATTTTGTTGATAATATATACATATTATCAAAAGATAATATAAAAAAAAGAAATCAAAATTATATATACGACAAAAATATTTCAAAGTATATAGATATACCTGAAATAGTGGAATTTGTCCATTTGTTACAAAAAAAAGGTATTAAAATGAATTATTATGATAATCTTTTAGATTTAATAAAAGCGGTGTATCGAGATGTCTTATAGATATTTAATTTTTTTTGAGTATGATGGAAGTCATTTTAACGGATTTCAAAGACAAAAGGATAAAGCATCTGTCCAACAGAAATTAGAAGAAGCAATAAGTGAAATAAATAAAGAAAAAACATTTATTAAAGGATCAGGTAGAACAGATGCATTAGTTCACGCAATAAATCAAGCTGCCCATTTTGATTTGAATTTTTTTCTTCCGGCTGATAAATTAAAATATATGTTAAATAAAAGACTTGAGCATATTTATATAACTAGATGTATAGAAGTTAAAAATAATTTTCACGCTAGATTTAATGTAAGAAGTAAAGTATACCTATATAAAATAACAACTAAGCGAAGTGCATTTACAGATGATTATAAATGGTATATTCCATATAAACTGGATTTGAAATTGATGAAAAAAGCTAGTAAAATTTTACTTGGTTATCATAATTTTCAAAACTTTGTTTCAGGAAAAAGAGATAATTATAATAGTGCAATTTATAAAATAAAAATATTTCGAAAAAAAGAAGAAATAAATATTATATTTGTTGGCAAATGTTTCTATAAATATATGGTCAGGCATTTAGTCGGAGCCTTGGTAGATGTAGGATTAAATAAAAAAGATTTAAAATATATAGAAGAATTAATTAATTGTAATAAAAAAATCTCTTCTTCAATAGCACCCGCTGAAGGCCTGTATCTAAAAAAAGTTATTTATGAAAAAGGTGATTTATATGGAAAATATAATAAAAAAGATTATAAATTTAGTAAATGATAATGATAAAATAGTTGCTTGTGTTTCAGGAGGGCCTGATTCTATGTGCTTACTTAATTTGTTAATACAAGTTAGAAAAGCAAAAGCAATTAAAATAATTGTTGCACATGTTAATCATAATGTTCGGAAAGAAAGTGATGAAGAGGCCATATTTGTTGAAAAATATTGCAAAGAAAACAACGTAATTTATGAATATTTGAAAATTGAAAAATATAATGAAAATAACTTTCATCAAGAAGCCAGAAATATTCGTTATGATTTTTTTGAAAAAATAATTCAAAAATACCATGCTAATTTTTTATTTACTGCTCATCATGGAGACGATTTAATAGAATCTATATTGATGAAGTTGGTAAGAGGCAGTAGATTTTATGGATATTTAGGATTTAAGGAACTAACAAAAAGGGACAATTATATACTATATCGACCTCTTATAAATAAAACTAAAGAAGAAATAATAAATTATTTAAAAAAGAATGATATACCTTATGTTATAGATAAATCTAATACAAGTAATAAGTATACAAGAAATCGTTATCGGAAGTCTATTTTGCCTTTTTTGAAGCAAGAAGATAAAAATGTTCATTTGAAATTTAAAAAATTTAGTGATATTATAAATGAACATTACGAATTTATTTATAAATTGGCTATGCAAAAATTAGAAGAAGTCTATAAAGATGGTGTTTTAAAAATAGATAAATTCCTAATGCAAGAAAAAATATTGCAGCAATACATAATTGAAGAAATTTTATATAATATATATGGTGATAATATCTATCTTATTTATGAAAAACATGTTGAAGAAATTTATAAATTAATTGAAAGCAAAAAGCAAAATAGTAAAATAAATTTACCAAGTCTAGTAATTACTAAAAGTTATAATAATCTTTATTTTAATAAATTTGATACTTTTCATAACAATTCAATAACTATTTTTCAAGAAAAGGTAATATTAAATAATGGTAAAAAATTAGAGAAAATAAAAAAAAGTGAGGAAAAATCTAATTATGTTTTAAGACTTGATTCTTCTGAAATATTGTTGCCATTAAAAGTTCGATATCGGCAAAATGGAGATCGTATAGCTGTAAAAAATCTTTCTGGCACTAAAAAAATAAATGATATTTTTATAGATAATAAAATAGAATTAAATAAAAGAGATACAATTCCTATTGTTACTGATAGCAAAAATAGGATATTATGGATAGCTGGTGTAAAAAAATCAAAATTTGATAAAGAAAAAAACGAAAAACATGATATAATAATAAAGTATAATTAAAAGGAGAGATATTTATGAAAAAAAATAATATTAATAAAAATGTATTCCCATATTTATTATTAGCTATAGTTATAATTGGGACATTATTTTTCTTTAATTTATCTAGATATAAAGTTAATGAGCTTACATATAACGAATTAATGGATGAATTAAACGATGAACAAGTTGAAAAAATAACTATTTCTGAAAGATCAAATGCAGGTATTTATTATATTGAAGGAAAACTGAAAGAATATAGCGATACAGAAATGTTCAAAGTAAAAGTGCCACTTTCAGAAACTGTAATGAAAAAAATACTAGTTTATGCAGATGAACAAGGATTTGATGTGGTATCAGATAATAATCCGGAAAATAATTCGATTATTAATTTAATTATTAATTTACTACCATTAATATTACTTGCTGTAGTTTGTTTCTTGTTTTTCTCTAAAGTTGCTGGTGGTAATAGTAAATCAATGGATTTTGGTCGCAGCCGAGCAAAACTTTCAAATGGCGGTGGAAAAGTTAAGTTTGAAAATGTTGCTGGATTAAAAGAAGAAAAAGAAGAAGTTGCAGAGTTAATTGACTTCTTAAAAAATCCTAAAAAATTCCAAAAGTTAGGTGCTAGAATCCCTAAAGGAGTTTTATTAGTAGGTCCTCCTGGAACAGGTAAAACTTTATTAGCAAGAGCAGTTGCAGGCGAAGCTAACGTTCCTTTCTATTACATTTCTGGATCAGATTTTGTTGAATTGTTCGTTGGAGTAGGTGCTAGTAGAGTAAGAGACATGTTTAAACAAGCAAAACAAAGTGCACCATGTTTAATATTTATTGACGAAATTGATGCAGTTGGACGTCAACGTGGAACAGGGTTAGGCGGCGGCCATGATGAACGTGAACAAACTCTTAATCAATTATTAACTGAAATGGACGGTTTTGGTGAAAATGAAGGTATAATAATTATAGCTGCTACTAACAGACCAGATGTATTAGATCCAGCTTTATTAAGACCTGGACGTTTCGATAGACAAGTTACTGTAAGTTTACCAGATTCAAAAGAAAGAGAAGCTATTTTACAAGTTCATGCAAAAAATAAAGTTTTAAGTGACGATATTAAATTGTCAAATGTAGCAAGTAGAACGCCAGGATTTAGCGGAGCAGATTTAGAAAATTTATTAAATGAAGCTGCATTATTGGCGGTTAGAAGAAACAAAAAGGCAATTTCAATGGAAGAAATTGATGAGGCAACAGATCGAGTTCTTTTGGGGCCAGCTAAAACAAGTAGAAAAATTACTGATAAAGAGAAAAAATTGGTTAGTATTCATGAAGCTGGACACGCAGTAATTGGTTTAAAATTAGAAGATGCTAATGAGGTTCATAAAATTACAATTATTCCAAGAGGTATGGCCGGCGGATATACAATGATGTTACCAAAAGAAGAAAAAATTGCTATTATGACAAAAAAAGAATTGTTATCAAGTATTACAGGATTATTAGCTGGTAGAGTTAGCGAAGAAATGTTTTTGAAAGAAACAACAACTGGGGCTAGTGATGACTTTAAACGTGCTACTGCTACAGCCCGTAGTATGGTTACGGAATATGGTATGAGTGATTTAGGTCCAATGCAATTAGAAACACCTAGCGAAAGCGTATTTTTAGGTAGAGATTATGGAAAAAGTAAAAATTTCTCTGATCAAGTTGCTTTAGAAATAGATCAAGAAGTACGAAAAATAATTGATAAATGCTATGCTCAAGCAAAGTCAATATTAAAAGAAAATAAAGATTTAGTACTTTTAATAAGTGAAGCTTTAATGAAATATGAAACAATTACTAAAGAGCAAATAGAAGCATTAGTTGAAACTAAAGACATTAATAGCATTAAAAATATTGAAGATGACACTGAAAAGGAGGACTAATCCTCCTTTTTATATTTTCATTTTTTTCATTAATTTTATAAAGACAAACTTGATGAAATATGATAAACTATTATAGTAGAAAACAAATGAAAAAGGTGGTAGTATGGCAACTATAATTTCTCTTGTTAATCAAAAAGGTGGAGTTGGCAAGACGACAACAAGTATAAATTTAGCTTCATCTTTAGGAAGATTGAACAAGAAAACTTTATTAATTGATTTAGATCCACAAGGTAATACTTCTATTGGTGTTGGATTAAATAAAGGCGATATGCCACATGACATATATCAAGTTTTAACTGAAAAATGTCAAATTGAACAGGCTATTATTCAAACGGAATTTAAAAATTTAGATGTTATTCCTGCAACAATATCTTTAGCCGGATTGGACGTTGAATTAATTAAAAAATTTTATACTGATGATGATTTTAATCAATATGAAGAATTGAAAAATATACTTTCAAGAATAAAAGATTTTTATGATTATATAATTATTGATTGTCCGCCAACATTAGGTATTTTGACTAATAATGCTCTGGTTGCTAGTGATTCCATTATTATTCCTGTTCAATGTGAATTTTTTGCTTTAGAGGGAATTACACAATTATTAAATTCAGTTATAATGATTCAATCTGAATTAAATCCTAATTTAAAGATAGGTGGCGTATTATTAACAATGCTTGATGCAAGAACTAATTTAGGAATAGAAGTTGTTGAAGAAGTACGTAAATATTTTAAAGATAAAGTTTTTAATACAATAATTCCAAGACTCGTAAGACTAGTAGAAGCTCCAAGCCATGGAAAACCAATATGTGAATATGATCCAAAAAGTAAAGCTACAGAAGCTTACTTTAATTTAGCAAAGGAAGTGATTGAAAGAAGTGGAAACTAAAAGAAAAGCATTAGGTAAAGGATTAGAACAATTATTTACTAATGAGCGTTTAGACTTTAATGAATTTGAAAAAAATATTGTCAAAAATGCAACGGAACAAGATATTATAAAAATACCTTTAAATGAAATTAGAAGTAATCCATACCAACCAAGAAAAACATTTGATGAAGAAAAATTAAAAGAACTTTCTTTATCAATCAAAGAACACGGCATAATTGAACCTATTATTGTTAAAAAAAGTATTAAAGGTTATGAACTTGTCGCTGGAGAGAGAAGAACAAAGGCAGCTAAACTTGCTGGTTTTACTAAAATTCCTGCAATCATAAGAGATTTTGATGATGAGCAAATGATGGAAATTGCTTTAATTGAAAATATTCAAAGAGAAAATTTGAATGCTATAGAAGAAGCGCGAGCATATGATATTATAATTAAAACAAATGGTATTACTCAAGAAGAGTTAGCGACAAAATTTGGCAAAAGTCGTAGTTATATTACTAATATGCTTGGCTTATTAAATTTATCCAATAAAGTACAAGAAAGTATTTTAAAAAACGAAATATCTATGAGTCATGCTCGTGCCATTAGCAAAATAGAAAGTTATGAAACACAAGAAGAAATTTTAGGTAAAGTTATTAAAGAACATTTATCTGTTAGAGATATTGAAAAATTAATAAGTGGCGAAGATATTTCAAAAAGAGTAAAATTAAAAAGAAAAGAGTTACCTAGTCTAAAATATGCTATTTACGAAAAAATTTTAAGAGAAAAAATTGGAACAAAGGTAAAGATTAGCAATAAAAAAATTGATATTCCATTTGATTCAGATAAAGATTTAGAAAGAATTTTACAAATTTTAAATATTGAATTAGATAAGGATTGATAAAATGTTGACGTTTTTCTTAAAAAGAGAAGTTTGGGCAACGATAGTAATAGTTATAATTGGTATATTGTTGTATTTTATTTTAAAGTCTATTATAAATAAAATATTAAAACATAATAGACATTCTAACAATAAAAGAAAAGCAACAATAGTTGGACTAATACAAAATATAATAAAATATATAATGCTTGTTTTAATTATTTTGATTTGCTTAGATTTATATGGTATTAATGTTAAAGCATTAATTGCTGGTCTTGGGATATTGACATTAGTTTTAGGCCTTGCTTTGCAGGATACCATTAAAGACTTTATTGGTGGGATTACCATAATATTTGATGATTATTACTCAATAGGTGATTATATAAATTATAATAATTTTATTGGTGAAGTAATAGAATTTGGTTTAAGAAGTACAAAAATTAAAAGTTATAATGGAGAAATAAAAGTATTTACTAATCGAAGCGTTACTGAAATAATTAATTACTCTAAAGAGAAGTCAACAACATTTATTGATATACCTATTGCTTATGAAGAAGATGTTTTAAAAGTTGAAAAAACAATTCAAACGATTATCTTAAGAGCTAAAACAAATAAAAATTGGAAAATTAACAATTTAGAATATTTAGGAATTGAAAAATTTGATTCTTCGGCAATGTTATTTCGTTTAAGTCTTACTTGCTCTTATCAACAATCATTCCAATATAAAAGATTAATAAATTATTTAATAAAACACGAGTTTGATAAAGAAAAAATAAAAATACCATATAATCAAATTGAGGTGCATAATGCAAAATAGCTTTAAACTAGGCGATTATGTTATAATGAAGAAACCACATGCCTGTCAAACAAATGAATTTGTTATTACTAGAACAGGTGCAGATATCAAAATAAGATGTATAAAATGTGGAAGAGAAATAATGATGGATCGTTTAGAATTTATGAAAAAATTAAAAAAGGTGATAAATCAAGATGAAAAAGATAAATAAAATAAAAGAGAAAATAACTTTGCATCCAATAATGTCGTTTTTAGTAATGATATTTTTTGTTATTGTGTTAAGCGGAGTTTTATCACTAATTGGGGTTGGAGCAAGTTATAATACTGTCGATGCTACAACAGGTGATTATGAAAAAACTTTAGTAAGCGTTGAGTCGTTATTTAGTCTTAGTGGTTTAAAATATATTTTTAGCAATACTGTATCTAATTTTGTGAATTTTACACCACTTAGTTATTTAATTATTATTTTAATTGGAATTGGCATTATGGAAAAAAGTGGTTTTCTACGCACTGCATTTACGCTAATTACTAAATTATGTCGAAAAAATGTTGTTACTTTTTTACTCGTATTGGTAAGCGTATTATCGTCTATTGCAGGTGATATAGCATATGTTGTTATATTACCTTTGAGCGCTTTGCTTTTCTTATATGGTAAAAGAAATCCACAAATTGGATTAATTGCTTCTTTTGCGGGTTTAACATGCGGAAGCGGCCTTAGTTTATTTATTACATCGATTGATAGTTCATTAATAAGTTCGTCCATATTAGGGGCAAAAATACTTGATAAGAGTTATAACATAAATACGTTTGCTTTCTTATTTATAATGATAGTTGCTATAATATTAGTTTCTTTGGCAGTAACTTTTATAACTGAAACTTTTATTGCTCCAAAAATGGCAGCATATGATTCTAAAGACATTAAAGAATTTAAAATAACTAAAAGACATTTAAGAGGTTTAATAATTGGACTTGGAGCAGCAATACTTTATTTCTTATTTTTTGTTTATAATATAATACCTGGTTTACCTTTTTCTGGAGCGCTTCTTGATAATTCTCAAGTAAATTATATAGATAAATTATTTAGTTATAATTCTTTTTTTAGTAATGGTTTTGTTTTTGTAATAACTATGTTATTTGTAATTTTAGGATTTTTCTATGGCATAGGAGCTAAGACTATAAAAAATAATAAAGATGTATGTGATTGTTTTGGACATTCTTTAGATGGAATTGGCAAAACGCTAGTACTAATATTTTTCGCATCTACTTTTATTAGTATTTTTAAGAAAACAGAAATCGGTACAGTAATAGTCGCTTCATTTGCTAATTTAATATCTCAAATGGATTTTGCTAGTATACCATTAATTATTGCTTTGTTTGTTATATCTGCTATTTCTACAATTTTTGTGCCATCTTCTATTTTAAAATGGTCAATTCTATCTGGGTCAGCAGTGCCCGTAATGATGAAAGCCGGCTTATCTCCTGAGATAACTCAAATTGTATTTAGATTTGGAGAATGTGTAACAATGGGACTTACTCCACTGCTTGCATATTTTGTAATATATTTAGCTTTAATGCAAAAATATAATTCTGAAGAATCACCTATTGGTATCTTTAAATCATTAAAATTTATTTTACCATTCAGCCTTTTAGTTGGATTGATTTTACTTGCAATTATCATTATATTTTATATAATAGGTTTACCGATAGGAATCGGTAGTAATATAATTTTATAGTGGGGTGTAAATATGTCTTTAAAAGCTGGAATAGTTGGGTTACCAAATGTTGGTAAATCTACACTTTTTAATGCTATAACTAAAAAAAATATTTTAGCAGCAAACTATCCATTTGCAACTATCGAACCAAATATTGGTGTTGTATTTGTTCCTGATGTAAGGTTAGATATTTTAAACAAAATGTATGAGCCAAAAAGTTTAGTACCAACGACTTTTGAATTTACTGATATTGCTGGACTAGTTGAAGGAGCTGCAAAAGGAGAAGGGCTAGGTAACAAATTTTTATCGCATATTAGAGATGTCGATGCGATAGTAAATGTAGTTAGATGTTTTGAAGATAGTGACATTATTCATGTTAATGGGAAAGTGGATCCTGTATCTGATATCGAAGTAATTAATGTTGAACTAATGCTTTCAGATTTAGAAATTATTGAAAAATCATTGGAAAAAAATGAAAAAAAAGCAATAACAACTAAAGATAAAAACGCTTTGATGGAAGTAAAAACTTTAAAAAAAGCTCATGATGCTTTGATGCAAAACATTCCATTGCGACTTATTGATTTTAATGAAGACGAATTAAAATTATTAAAAAATTATAATTTTATATCTTTAAAACCAATTATTTATGTTGCAAACATCTCCGAAAAAGATTTTAATACAGATAATAATTATGTTAAAGATGTACAAGCAATTGCATTAAAAGAGGGAGCGGAAGTAATTGTTATGAGTGCTAAAATGGAAAGTGAACTTTCTTCTTTAAATGATGAAGAAAAACTTATTTTCTTAAATGATATAGGTATTGAAAAAAGTGGACTTGATAAATTAATTTTAGCTACATATAAATTATTAGGTCTAGAAACTTTCTTTACTGCCGGAAAAGATGAATGCCGTGCTTGGACTTTCAAAAAAGGTATGAAAGCTCCAGAATGTGCTGGGATTATACATTCTGATTTTCAAAAAGGCTTCATAAAGGCAGAAATTATGAGTTTTGATGATTTAAATGAATATAAAAGTGAAAATGCTGTAAAAGAGGCTGGCAAATTAAGACTTGAAGGTAAAGAGTATTTGATGCAGGATGGTGATATATGTTATTTTAAATTCAATGTATAATTAAATAGAAAAAATATAATATTATATAAGGAGGAAAATATGAATAATAAAATTTTTGCAAAAACATTTTTATGGATGTTTGTGGGGTTGTTAGTAACATTTGGAACAGGGCTTGTAGTATCTTTAAATGAAAATATGATTGTTAATATATTCAGTGGTTGGACATATTTGATATTAGCAATTGTCGAATTAGCGTTGGTAATATTTTTATCAGCAAGAGTAATTAAGATGAAATCAACTACTGCTAAAATATGCTTTTTATTATATTCTTTTGTTAGTGGTTTAACATTTTCATCAATATTTATTTTTTATAAAATAGCTTCAATTATTTATGTATTCTTAATTGCAGCAATTTTATTTGGGTTATTCGGACTTATAGGATATTTTACAAAATTAGATTTATCTAAGTTTGGAACAATACTTTTTATGGGTTTAATTGCTGTAATTTTGTGTTCAATTGTAAATATATTTATAGGTAGTGCAGGATTTAATTTAGGAATATCTATTATTACAGTATTAATATTTTTAGGTTTTACAGCTTACGATATACAAAAAATAAAATCGTTTACTGAATATAACATTGAGGCAGATAATTTAGCAATCATTGGCGCATTAACATTATATTTAGACTTTATAAATATCTTTATTAGATTGTTAAGTATTTTTGGAAAAAATAGAGATTAATAATGACGACTTTAGTCGTTTTTATTTGGCTATATTCATAAAAAAAATATTTGATTATATATTTTAATATGATATAATACATGTGAGCTTTAGCTCCTTGCTTCAATAGAAGCCAATAGTCCATAAGGAGGTGTAACAATGAGAAAATATGAAATTATGTATATTGTTAAAACTAATTTAGAAGAAAAAGATATAAAATCTTTAAATGAAAGTTTACAAGAAATTTTTAAATTAGATGATTCTAAGATAGTTGAATTTAAAGAACTTGGACAAAAAAAA
This sequence comes from uncultured Bacilli bacterium, assembly GCA_947627995.1. GTDB lineage: Bacteria > Bacillota_I > Bacilli_A > RF39 > UBA660 > CANQYE01. The sequence continues at coordinate 26,135 of CANQYE010000002.1, read as the reverse complement.
TTAGCTTATCCAATAAAAAAGGAAGTAAATGGTCTTTATTTTTTACTTACAGTAGAAGCTAATAACCAAGCTGTAAATGAATTTAAACATAAAATTTCTATTAATGAAAATGTGTTGAGACATTTAATAGTTAAATTAGATGAGGAGTAAAAATGAATAAAGTAATATTAATTGGTAGATTAACAAGAGATCCAGAATTAAGAATGACACAAAGTGGGATAGCATCAACTAATTTTTCAATTGCAGTTCAACGAAATTACACAAATCAAAATGGAGAAAGAGATGCTGATTTTATTAATTGTGTAGCGTGGAGACGTCAAGCAGAAAATATTTCAAAGTATTGTTCTAAAGGTTCACAAGTAGCAGTTGAAGGAAGAATCCAAACTAGAAGTTATGATGCCGAAGATGGCAACAAAAGATATGTAACAGAAGTTATTGCTGATAATGTAACATTTTTAGGTTCAAAAAATGGAAATACGACAATTCAAGATGAAAGTCAAAATATGAATCAAAATGAATTGCCACAAACTGATATTAGTGATGATCCTTTTAAAGATTTTGGTGAAGAAGTAGTTCTTTCTGATGATGATTTACCATTTTAAGTAAAGGAGGATAATAATGGCAGAATTTTATCGTAAAAAAAAGAAAAAATGTCAATTATGTGCAGGTAGAACTTTTAATTATAAAGATGTAAATATATTAAATAAATATTTAACTGAACGTGGTAAAATTGCATCTAGAAGAATGACAGGTGCATGCGCAAAACATCAAAGATATGTTGAAAAACAAATTAAACTAGCACGTTTTATGGCATTAATTCCTTATGTAAAATAAACAAATTATAATAAAACCCAGTTTTTGATAAAACAGGGTTTTTATTTTCAAAAAATAAAAAGGATTATTTATTGTTAATCATTATAATCCTTTAAAATATTTTATAAATATTGATTTGATTTTTTAATTATTTATAAAATGCATATTTGCCAATATAAGGAAGCTTTTCATCTTTGTCTTTAATAACATTAATAATTCCTATAACCATAAAATAAATATAAATTGCACTAATTGCTAGAGTTATTGTTGTAGAAATAATTACGCCAACTGTACTAACATAGTATTGACCAGTACCATATCCGAAAATAGTGTGCTCAACTCTAAAAATATTTTTGATTATTAGGTTGTTAATTATATTCCAAATAATATTAATTACTACTTCAACAATGAATAAAAGCATACCTTGACCAGCATGGAATTTTACAGATTTATCATTTTTACATGGTACGAATAAACTAATTATCCATAAAATACCGAAGTAAGATAAAATTTTAAATACTTTAGTATCATTGTTTGTTTCTACATTTTTTTTAGTATTAGTATTTTTTGTTTCATCAATTGCTTTTGCTGTTTTTTTAGTAGTGCTTTTTGCAGAAGTTTTAGTGGTTGTACTTTTCTTAGTTGTAGTTGGCTTTTTTGTAGATGTTGCCATTATACCCTCCCTTCTGTTGCAGTAAAATACTACATTTTCTAACTTTATTATGACATAATTTTTTATATAAATCAATGTTTAGAAATAGAAATTTTAATACTTTTGAAAATATATTAAAAATAGTATAATGTTAATAGGTGATAATGTGAAAAAGATATTTAAATTGTTTTTCTTTCTATTTTTAATTATGATATTTACATTAAAAGTAGATGCTGCGTCTAATGAAATTCAAAACATTAATATCAATATTTTAATTAAAGAAAATGGGGATGCAGAGATACAAGAAATTTGGGATGTAGTTGCTGCGAGTGGAACAGAATTATATAAACCTTACTATAATTTAGGAAATTCTAAAATAGTAAATTTTGATGTTTATGAAAATAATCAAAAATTTGAAAAATTAAATATATGGAATATAGATGATAGTAGAGAAAATAAAGCGTACAAAAGTGGAATAAATTATTTAACAGATGGACTAGAATTATGTTTTGGTTTTGGTGAATTTGGCAAGCATATTTTTACTTTAAAATATACAATAACCAATTTTGTTAAACAATATAATGACGCTGATTTAATATATTTTACCTTGTTTCCTCATAATTTTACTCCAACTCCTAAAAATGTAGATATTAGCATTTCTTCTGAAAAAAAATTCCCTGATGATACATTGATTTGGGGCTATGGATGGGAAGGAATAGCTGATCACGTAGATGATAAATTAATATTTAATGCAAATAATCTTAATAAATCTAATTATATAACAATTTTAGTAAAATTTCCTAAAGGATATTATCTTACAAATGATAAAATTAATAATAATTTTGAAGAAGTTTTTAAAATGGCTGAAAAAGGAGTTGAGTATGAAAAGGAGTCTTTATCAGATATTTTATTTACCATATTCATTTTTTCTATTTTTTTCATTACATTTTTTATTATCATAAAAAATTCATTGAAATCACAAAAAAATATACCTCATGTTTTGAATATTAAAAATAGAAAATTACCTAAAAATCAAGATATTCATTATTTTAGAGATATACCATGTGACAAGGACTTAGAATATGCATATTTAGTTGGTGGAGAATATAATATTATTGATGACAAATCTAATATTTTAAGTGCAATGATATTAAAATTTATAAAGGAAAAGAAAATAGAAATAATAAAAAAAGACAAGTCAAATAAAATAGAGTTCCGTCTAAATGCTTGTGAGAAATTTAATAGTGAAAGCGAAAAAAAATTATTTACAATTATGTTAAATGCTTCAGATAAAAATAAAGTTTTAACAATTAATAGTTTCATATTGTATGCGAAAAAAAATTATGAAAAAATAAATAGCTGGTTTTCTAGTATATTAAGTTTACAAGTTAAAAAATTAAAAATGAAAAAACTAGTAACCGAGGAAATTAGTCAAGTTTTAAAAATAAAACAAGAAATTCCTAATGAAACTATTAGGGAAGAAGCTATTAAATTGGCTGGTTTAAAAAAATATTTTAAAAAATTTACTTTAATTGAAAATAAAAATATAGATCAAGTTAAAATATGGGAAGAATACTTAATATTTGCTACATTGCTTGGCGTTGCTAAAAAAGTTAATAAAAAACTTAAGAAATTATACCCAGAATTTGTAGAATATATAGATTATGATATAATGGATATACTATTTATTAATAGTATGAGTAGGAGCTTAGTAAATATTTCAGCTTCTCAACATAGAATGAATTCTGGCGGTAGCGGATTTTCAAGCTTTGGCGGCGGTGGCGGTTCATTTGGTGGCGGCGCCGGCGGTGGCGGTTTTAGATAAAAAATGTGTTTTTCATTTTTTAATATCGTGTTATAATTGATTTTGTAAGAAGGGATTATTTTGAAAAAAATAAAAGAAATTTTAAAAAAAATAAAAGAAAATTTAATTTTTTATATAATAAATAATAAGCTATTTTTATCTTTTGTAATTCTTCTAACTTTAATGAATGTTTTAGTAAGAGATTATACAATTGGCAATGGACTACAATTTAATTCATTAATTGTTGATTTATGCATGTCTTTATTAATTGGAGTTTTTGCTTATTTATTTAAACCAAAAAATAGATTTAAATATTTCATGGTATGGATGATAATTTTTACATTCCTTGCAGTAGCTAATTCAATTTATTTTCAATTTTATCAATCTTTTGTTAGTGTTAGTTTAATTTCTTCGATGGGACAAATTGGAACTGTCAGTGATTCCATAATTGATAAATTTGAAATAAGGCAAATAATTTATGTTATATTTCCTATGATTTTTTGGCTAATTCATAGATCTTTAAATAAAGGAAATCATTATTATTTTGTTTCAATCGCTACTAACGCCAAAAAAATGTTTGCTTCAACTATTTTATTTATATCTATTTTATTAGCGACAATATTAGTTACTTTGACACCTACTGACTATAGTCGTATTGCTAAACAATGGAACAAAGAATATATTGTTGAAAGATTTGGTGTAGCATTATATCAATTTAATGATGTCATTCAAAGCTTAACTCCTAAATTAGGTTCGTTATTTGGCTATGAGGAAGCAGCTAAAGATTTTACGGATTTCTATTCAAATAATAAAGTTCAAATTAGTAATAATGAATATACAAATAAGTTTGAAGGATATAATGTTATTTTCGTTCACATGGAAAGTATGCAAGCATTTTTAATGGACTTGGAATTTAATGGACAAAAAGTAACTCCAAATTTAGATAATTTAGCAAAAGAAGGATTGTTTTTTAATAATTTTTATTCTCAAGTAAGTACTGGTACTAGTAGTGATACAGAATTTACTTTAACAAATTCTTTAATGCCGGCTCAAGCAGGGACTGTTTTTGTAAGTTATTATGATCGAGATTATTTAGCTATACCAGAAATATTAAAAAATAAAGGATATTATACTTATAGTGCTCATGCTAATAAACCTTCTATGTGGAATAGAATAAAGATGCATCCACAATTAGGTTATGAAGATATGTTTTTCTATGATTCATATAATATCGATGAAATAGTTGGTTTAGGTTTGTCTGATAAATCATTCTTTAGACAATTGGTACCTATGATGGAAAAAATAGAAGATGAAAAATCTCCTTATATGGGGACTATTATTACATTATCTAATCACTCATCTTTTAGCGACTTAGATAAATATGGAGAATTCGATTTAGGATATACTCGAGTAATTAATAATGAAGATGGGACTACCGAAGAAGTAAGAGATGAATATTTAAATGAAAAAAAATTAGGTAATTATATTAAAAGTGCCCATTATGCAGATTCGGCTTTAGGAGAATTTTTAAATAGTATTAAATCTTCTGACAAATTTGATAAAACTTTATTTGTGTTTTATGGAGATCATGATGCTAAATTATCGAAATCAGAATTTAATTTTTATTATAATTATGACTTAGCTACTGGTCAACTTAAGAAAAAAGGAGACGAGGGTTATGTTAATTATGATTATTATGCACATGAATTAAATCGCCGAGTACCATTGATTTTGTGGACTAAAAACGGAGAAATAAATGGGGAAGTCAATTATCCAATGGGAATGATTGATATTTTACCAACAGTTGGAAATATGATGGGATTTAATTCACCATATCAATTAGGACATGATATTTTTGAAATAAAAAATGATAATATAGTTATATTCCCTAATGCTAATTTCTTGACTGATAAAGTATATTATTATAATTCAAAAGAAGAGTATATAGTATTTGATCAACAACCAATTGATGATGACTATATTAATTCATGTAAAGAATATGCAGATACAAGATTAAATATATCAAATGATATAATAGTTTATGATTTAATAAAAAAAGAAGGAAATAGTTTAAAATAAGAGGAATTTATGAAAAGAAAAATTGGATTAATTATTGTTTTAATATTAATTATAGGTTGTTTATGTTTACTAATTTTTAAAGATAAGCTAATACCTAAAAAAAATAATAATGAAAAAGAAGTTAAAATAGTGGATACAATTGATGGATTTAATTATAAATTGTCTGAAAATGCTACAGGTTTATATAAAACAGAATTTAAAAAACTTAAAGAAATTTTAGAAAATGATGTAATTGATTATGAAAATTATGCTAAATCATTATCAAAACTATTTATTATTGATCTTTATACCCTTGAAAATAAAATTAATAAATATGACATAACTTCTACTCAATTCGTTTATCCTTCAATTGTCGAAAATTATATATTAAATGTTGAAGATACTATATATAAGTACATTGAAGATAATTCTGATTCTAATCGAAGTCAAACACTTCCTAAAGTAAGTGATGTTATAATAGATGAAATTGAAAAATCATCATACAAATTTGATAATATAAATTATGAAGCATATAAAGTAATTCTACATTGGAATTATGTAGAAGATTTAGAATACGATAAGGAAGGCACATTGTATTTAGTAAAAAACGATAAATATTTATATGTAATTGAAAAAAATGAAGATTATAATATTGATAATAAAATTGACAATGCTAATTAGCGTTGTTATTTTTTTTAAATAAATATAAAAAATCTTATTAGACTTTCTAAAATATATTTGTTATAATTTTTAATATAAAGGGTTGATTAGAATGAATAATTTTTTTATCGCAATAAAAAACAAATTAGCAACTTTTACTAAAAAACAAAAAATAAAGATGCTTGTTGGTTTAATTGTTATATTTATATTGTTAATTGTTTTAATAGTATTTTTAATTATAAATGGTAAAAAAATAACAAATGAAGAATTTGAAAGTGTTATAAAAAGTGCAGCAAAAGAATATTATAATGATAATAAAAAGAAACTACCCGATGAAGATAATCCGAGTGTGAGTGTATCAATTGAAAAATTAGTAAATAAAGAATATATGAAAAAAAGTTCACATTATATTAAAGATAAAACATGCTCTGGAAGAGTAGAAGTATATTTAGAAAATGAAGATTATTATTATCAACCTATTTTAGAATGCATAAGTGGATATCAAACAAAAACATTACTTGATGTAATAAATGAAGATAATGAAATAGTACAAAGCGGAGCTGGTTTATATGAGCAACAAATAGGGGAAGAAAAAATAAAATACTTTAGAGGAGATAAAGTAAACAATTTTGTTAAGTTTTCAGGTGATTTATTTAGAATTTATAAAATAGATGAAGAAGATAAAATATTACTTGTACAATATCAAACTGTTAAAGATAATTTTTATACTTGGGACGATCGATATAATGTTGAAAAAGAAGGAAATTTTGGGATAAACACATTTAATTTAAGTAGAGCATTAACCGCATTAAATGATATTAAAACATATGAATCTTTATTTAAAGCAGCTGATCAAAAAAGATTTGTAAATTATAAAATTTGTATTGATAAAGCAAATGAAGGAGAAAGTTTTTCTGCTAATAAAGTTTGCAAAGAAAAATATGAAAATAATTTCGGATTATTATCAGTATATGATTATATGATGGCTAGTTTAGATCCAACTTGTTTAAAAGTAGGGGATGCTCAATGTCAAAATTATAATTATTTAGCTAATCCGCTTAAAGAATCATTTTGGACATTGACTGGTAATAATTCTAATACTTACGAGGTATGGAAAATAAGAGGCAATGGGCAAATGCAATTAGATTTTGCATCTTCGAAAGCAGCATTAAGATATACATTTGCTTTAGATAAACATACACTATTTAAAAGTGGAACTGGTACAGAAAAAGATCCATACTTAATTAGATAGGTGATTTTATGAAAAGTAGATTAAAATATATTGGTCTTATATTTTTTTCATTAATTATAATGTTAATTAATATTAATGTAGTTAATGCAGATACTACATCAACATCATGTAAATATATTAGTAGAGATTGTGAAAAAAATGGTGATTGTATAAAAATGTGCGAATATAGAACAATATGGACACCTGATGTTGGTATTGTAAGTTCAATGACATGTCCTGGAAACGAATCTGCACGTTGTGGGACAGTCAGTTTATTTTTAAATAAAGATGGTGCAATAAGTGCCGAGTGGAATACTTTTACTTATGGTACTGGTAATGCTAAATCTGATAATTTAAATTTTAAAAATGAAATAAGTAGTACGTATTTCATAAGTGAAAGCGCTCAGAAAAAGCTTAAGAGTTATCAGTGTCCAAAATTTGCAAGAATTTCTACTGACACTCCAATTGTGTGTATAGCAGAAAATCAAGATGAATGCAAAAATTTAACATACATACAACAATCAGCAAATTTTGAAGGAAGCTGGTGTTATAAACGTTCTAAAGAAAATAATGACCAGTTACATTATGATTATGAAGATGATGTTGCGGATAATATTAAGGAATTTTTTAATAATTTTATTGAAAAAAATTTGAGTAGTGTATTAGAAAAAGGTGCTAGTGTATTTTGTAAAAGTTTTAATAATCTAATGCAAGAAGTATCTAATACAGATAAATTATTATCTTCATTTACTAATAGTTATAATATAAATAATACTTTATTTCAAACCATTCTTAGCAAAAACAAAAAAATATCCACAACTTTTTTAAATGAAATAGAAAGCTTACAACAGGATGTAGAAAAAAATAAAGATCTATGTGATAAAAAGATTGATACTAGTAATAACATGACTAAAAATGAAAAAGAAAACTTAAAAGATACACTTGCAGAATCTAAGAAAGAAGTTAATAATAATTTAGAATCATTGGCAGAAAAATTCACTATAAAATCTAATCATAAAGCTGGTAATGCTGATTTTGCATATGATGAATCGTGTGAAGGGTTATTTGGCGATGTAAATAAATCTGTAAATTCTGATGGGTCAAGATCCGTAGCTTATATTTTAAATAAAATATTTGATATTTTTAAAATTGCAGCTCCAATATTAGTTATAGTATTAAGTGCAGTGGGATTTTTAATGGCACTTTTATCTCAAGATAATGATGCATTAAAAAAAGAAAGTAAAAATTTTATGATAAGATTAATATTAGCTATATCATTATTTTTGTTGCCGATGGTATTACAATTTTTACTTAATATAATAGGACAAACAAGTCCATTTTGTGGTGTTTTTTAAAACAAAGATATTATAATTTTTATTATAATGTTTTTTAATTAATTTTTCTATTTTATTTAAATTTTTTTATGTTATAATTATTATAATGCAAGGAGTGTTTAATATGATTAGTACATTAGGCTTAATTGGTGATGCTATTGGTATTGCATTCATAAATATAGTAATGTGGCTAGTACGTGGAATATTTGGTATAATTGATTGGATATATCAAGTTTTTTTAGCTATATGTTCTGCGCGAGTTTTAAACAATGAACAAATTCAAACTTTTTGTAGAAGAATAGAAACGATAATAGGGATAATCGCTTTATTTGTTGTTGCGTTTGTTATTATAAAAGCTATTGTAAATCCTAATGATGCATTAAAAAACACTTCTGATATTTTTAAAAAACTAATAACCACTATTATAATGTTAGCATTGTTTAATACAGTTTTTTCTTACATGTATGATTTTCAAAATGCAATTTTGGAAGGAAATATTATAGGGAAGATTGTTTTAGGTGGTCATGATTACTCTGAAATTGCCGATACAGCTAATGCAATTACCGGAGAATTAGATGAAGAAAATAATAGCGAAACTACGGCTAACAATGTTTTATCAATAGCTGGCACTAAAATGGCTTTAGACGTTTTTTCAAGTTTTTTTAATGATACATATGGTTTGACTGCAGATGTAGGGGAAGTTGACGAAAATGGATTACAAACAGCAACTTATGATGATATGGATGATGATACCAAATGTTACTATTATGCGGGTGATGGAGAAGATTTTTCAGATGATAGCTTTGAAATAGTAGAAGGAGAAATGCTTCCTGACTATGCTCAAAATAAAAATCAATGCTTTTATAGGATTAAAGAACCGTCAACTGGTTGGGGGGCATGGTTCGGAACTATTGTTGGTGGAGTTGGAACTGTTATAGCGATAGCACTTGCTGTTCCAACTGGTGGAATTTCGTTGGGAGTCGCAGGTTTGCTAACAGCAGGTGGAACAGTCGCTGGGTTCATTGCTGGAAATGGAATAGAAGACTATTTTACAAATTCTAATTTTTATTCATTGGATACGGCATATACATATGCGTTAATCAATCAAGATTTTTCTATCTATAATAGATTTGCTCCAGTGATTCAATCTGGGATGATGGAATTCCATTGGTTTATGGCGCTAATTGCCGGATTATATCTTGTTTATATTCTTATATCATTTGCTATAGATATGGCTGTAAGAAGTGTTAAAATAGCATTTTATCAAATTATTGCTCCAATTCCAATTTTAACTAGATTAATACCGGGCAAAGAAACAATTTTTAATAACTGGTTAAAATCTACTATTACAACATTTGTTGAAGTGTTTTTAAAAATAGCTATAGTATTTTTTGGAATATATATAATTATTATGTTGCCAGATTTAAGTGTTTGGGGAACAAATAGTGACTTATTTAGTACAAATTATGTTGGTTCAGCTTCATTTGGTGTATTAAGTTTCGCTAGAGTTTTAGTTATTCTAGGAATATTAACATTTATTAAACAAGCACCTAAATTAATTTCTACAATGTTTGGATTAGAAAGCCTAAGCTTTAAAGGAATTAAAGATAAATTATCTGAAGCTGCATTTGTTGGAAAACCAATAAGAAAAGGAATAGATGCTGTAGAAGGTGGTGTTTCAGGAGCTTTAGGCGGAGGATTAGTTGGTTTAAGAAATGGCGATTTCAAAAAAGGATTAAGAAGTGGATTTTTGGCTGGAACTGCCGGTGGCGGAAGACAATTTAAAAAACAAAAAGATAAGCTTTATCATTCTTATAATCCACATGATTATAAAGGAAGTCCAGGTATTTTTGGTGGTCAATCTTTTGCAAGTAAAATGCAAGAAGAAGCAGGCAAAACAAATAAATCTATTAAAAATGACGCAATCCTTAATAATGATAAAGTAATTGCAGCGTGGAAAAAACAGGCAGAGTATATGACATTGGAAAACACAGTTAGATCTAAAATAATGAATGCACTTGAAAATGAAGTTCGATTAAGGGAAAATCAAATTCAACCTGAAATAGATAATTTAAATGCTAATATTAATAATTTTGAAGGATCTGAAATGTTTAGAAACTTTATGAATGACCCTGATGTTATTAGAAGAGCTAATGATATGGCCGCTAATCAATTAGAACGTGGTTATATTACACCTGAACAATTTGATGCTACTCGTACAAATTATGAAAAAGCTTATGCCCGTGAAAAAATTGATAGCATGAAAAATGATCCTATTTTTGCAAAAAATAATCCAGAATTGATGGAATATGTTGAGAATAAAAGACGTCATAATGAACTTGTTAGTGAATTGCAAAAGGTTCGAAATCAACTTAATGATAGAGATGCAATTAATATAAAAGTTGATTCAGAGATTGAAAGAATTTCTAAAAAATATGCTGATGGTATTAAAGAAGACAGAGATGAAATTAGAAAAGAGTATGGATCTATTGTGGATGAAAATAGCGATTTATTTAAAGCCATGAGTAGACAAAGAGCTACTGGAAAAGCAGAAGAAGAAGAAAATATGGTTAAACAATATGAAAAGTGGACAGAAGCAATGTCAAAAATAAGTTCTGGAGGAGGGTCAGCTCCAACTTCGGGTAGTAGCTCATCAAGCTTAGATAAAAAATAATAAGGAGGAATAAAAGGGTGAATAATTATTTAATTCCAGCAAACTCGAAAAAGTCACAATTAATATTAAGTTTTTTTAGGCCAATTGATTTGCTAGTTTTTGGTTTAGGATGCGTAACGACAATGATATTATTATTCTTTGCCGGAAATAACAATATTTGGGTTATGTTAGGAATATTGTCTCCAGCATTAATTACAGGATTTTTAGTTCTTCCTGTACCTAATTATCATAATATTATGAATTTAATATTTATTATATATAAGTATTTAACGACGAGAAGAAAATATATATGGAAAGGTTGGTGTGCTAGTTATGAAGAAAAAGAAAACAAATAGTTCTAAATATAGTGAAGACTGGGTTCCGGTTAAAGGAATAATGAATGGAATGATTCAATTAGATAGCGGCGAATATGTAACAGGAATCAAAGTTGAACCAAAAAATATTTTTATCTTAGATCAATCTACTGAAAATAATGTAATATTTAATTTTCGTAATTTTTATAATTCAATTGATTATGAGTTTTGGCTTATTGTAGCTGATCGACCAGTAGATATCAATGTTTACTTATCACAATTGCAAGTATTATATAATAATACTACTAGCAATCCTATTCGTAAAATTATAATGCAAGATATTGAAAAAGCTAATACATTTATGAGTACACAAGTAAATGTAGTCGATACTGAATATTTTATTCTTTTTAAAGAAAAGAGGATGGAAATTATTCAAAAACGTATTCAAAATCTTATTAGTAATTTAGCAGCTTGTGGATTAAATTCTTCTCAAGTTTCAAATAATGATATGCGTATGCTTTTAGACAACTTCTTTAATGGAAGTGTAAGTTCTAATTTTGGGACGGTGATTGGTCAATGAAATTAAAAAGTGAAATTGCTCCTAAGGGCATAGAATTTAAAACAAGTGATTTTATAATAAGTGATAAACATGCTACTATACTTTCAGTTATTAACTATCCAAAATATATTAGTCATGGTTATTTATCTAATGTCACTAGTATATCTGGTGTTAAAATGGTTATTAAACATATACCTATTGCATTTTCATCTTTATCAAGAATGATTAATAAAGAAATTGCTGATTTAAAGCAAAAGTACCAAAATGAAAGAGATATAACAATTCAAGAAAGAATACGTCAAGATTACGAATCATTAGAACAATTTGTTCAAATGTTAGCTTCTACTCAAGCTCGAATATTTGATTTTCAAATGCACTTAATGATTACTGCTGATTCCAAAGAAGAACTTGATTTAAAGAAAATGCAAGTTAGAAGCTATCTTGATGCAATGGGAATACGTGCAACCTCTTTAATGTTTGAACAAGAAAAAGTCTTAAAATCTATTATTCCTATTTTTCCAAAGCAAGATATCGAAGAACGTATTGGAACACCTATTCCTTCAGTTACTTTAGCTGCAATGTATCCTTTTGTTTTTGATAGCATCAAAGATCCGGGCTTATCTACATTGCTTGGTCAAGATTTTTCTGGTGGGGTAATATTATTCAATCAATTTTTATATCAAATTAAAAAAGAGCATAATAGAAATAATGCTAACATGATAATATTAGGAACTTCTGGTAGTGGTAAATCTACGGTAGCTAAATTATTACTTCGTAGTCATATTCGCAATGGATATAAAATTGTAGCCATTGATCCTGAGGATGAATTAAAGGAAATGACAAGAATACTTGGAGGAGATTCAATAGACCTTGGTAAAGGTGGAGACTTTGGAATGATAAATCCTTTAGAAGTGGTTGTAGATGCGGATGAAGAAGAAATGGCTCAAGGATTAGGCTATACTGTTTTAACAAGAACAATTCAACAATTAAAAGCTTTTATGAAATATTATTCCCCAAGTATTGAAGATGATGTTTTAACATTATTTAGTGAGGTTGTTCAAGATACATATAAAAGATATAGAATTGATTTTGATACTGACTTTAGAAAGTTTAAATCAGAAGATTATCCAACTTTTGATGATGTGTATGCAACTATTAAAGGTAGATTGTTATCTATGCCTGAACATTCTCAAGAGAAAGATGTAATGGAGAGATTGGAACTTAAAGTTCGACCTCTTATTAAAGAATTAAGATACTATTTCAATGGCCATACTACAATTAAGTTTAATAGTGATTTTATTGTTTTTAATATAAAAGAACTTATGAATTCTGATGAATCAATTAGAAATGCATTATTTTTTAATATTTTGAAATATGCTTGGGGTTTATGTTTGGATAAAGATGTTAATACAATAATGTGTGTTGATGAAGCTCATGTTTTACTTAGCAGTAGAAATGAATTAGGTGCAGAATTTTTAGCACAAATTCAAAGACGTAGTCGTAAATACAATACAGGAACAATTATAATAACTCAACAACCAACTGACTTTGCTGCTCCAAATATTATTACACATGGAAAAGCAATATTTGATAATGCTTCTTATTACTTAGTAATGGGCTTGCGTAAACAAGCTATAGACGATTTAGCGAGATTAATTGATTTAAATGAGAATGAACAAGAAAATATTAAATACTTTAATCAAGGAGAAGCCTTATTTGTCTGTGGAAGTAGACGTATGCGCATCAATGTAATTGCAACTCAAGAAGAATTAGATTCTTTTGGATCTGGTGGTGGATTTTAGAAATTATAGGTGATGATGTATGCCAGAAGAAGAAAAATATAAACATAGTTCCAATAATAATGAAGGAGGACATAATGTGTCTTCTTTTGGCAGTGAAAATAAATATAAAAATTTAGAAAATGAATTTTATAGTCCAGAAGCAGATGAGCTTTATAATTCGTCACATAATGGGGTTAGAAATGATAATAATTTTAAAAAAGTTAATACTCTAAATGATGACAAATATAAAGCCAGTACTACTAATGATGCAGAAAAAAAAATCTCATCAACTTTATTACAATCAGTTGGGGTACCAAAACCAATAGCAGATAAAGCTGCTAAAAATAGTAAAAATATATTGTCACCCAGCAATAACTTAAAAAGTAAAATAATAAATTCTAAAAGTTCAGTCATTAAACCAAATACTGATAATTTAGAAAAAAAAGAATATTTAAGTCAAAAAAATGCTAGTTCTAAAAATAGCAATAGTAATCATAGTCTATCAAATAAAATCGCTTCAAATGAAAGTATAAATGATAAAAATGGAGATTCGGATACTAAGAAATCCAATAAATCAAAGGAAAATCATAATGTAAAAAAACAAATTAATAAAGTTATTAAATTTAAATCTTATATTATAAAAATAATTAGACATCCTTTATTTTTAATCTTAGGAGTGGCTTGTTTTGTTGTAGCTCTTATTTTAATAATTCCTGCTTTAGGTGGAGAGGCTTCAAATACTTCAGAAGATAATACGTCGGGAAGCTCAGGGGTAGCCGGAGCAGCATGTTCTTATAATATTAATGGCTACGATTATGACAATTTGCAAGTAGAATTAGTTAATTGTGATGCAACGAAAGATAATTATAAAGTTTTAGAACAAATACCTTTAGAAAAATATATACTAGGTGTTGCTTTAGCGGAGATTGGTACTGTGGATGAAGAAGCTTTAAAGGCCCAGCTTATTGCTATTAGAAATTTTACATTAACAAGAAATGAAAGTATGTGTCCAGGTGATAGTAGTAATTGTTTTTATGGATTAAATAAAAACGACGGTATAATTCGAATGCGGGCTTGTGAAAATGACCAAGTATATTGGGATTATACAAAAGATATATATCGTTTTAATAGAGGCGATGTTTCTTTATACTCACCAGAAATAAATTCTAACACTTCTGGAGCTACTATTTGGAAAAATGCTTTAAGTCAAGAAGTTATTGACACTTATACAAATATTGCAATGGAAGTTGTTGGTAAAGTAATGCTTGATAATAGCAATAATATACCTCATGTTGGGTTTAAATCTGATACACAAAATCAATTCATTAATTTAGCTGATAATGGGAAAGATTATACAGAAATATTAAAAAATGTTTATGGCGATAATGCAAGTACTGTTAGGACATTTTCTTGTGATCATGCTGTAAATGATCAAACTATAAATTTAGGTGATTTTCAATATTGGCGACAAGATGATTCTAAGTGGGCAAATGATAAAGTTGGAACATGTAGCAAATGTACAATAGGAAATCAAGGATGTTTGGCAACTTCGATTACAATCCAAATTGCAAATAGTAAAGCGCAACTGAGCAGCGAGTTAGAGGGAGATTTGACACCTAAAACAGCTATAGCGTTGATGAGAAAAAAAGGCTCTTTTGGAGAAGGTGGAGTATTAGAAGATTATAGCTATGCAAAATATGTAGCACCAAATTTTATTTATAATGAAAGTCTTAGCCGTAGTGAACAATTCGGTGTGCTATTGGATGCTAAGCGTATTAAAGAGATGATAAATGAAGGATGTTATATTGTTGCAAGTGTAAGAGGGGATAAAGTTAATCAACACTGGGTTGCGATTGATAATTATCGAACAACAGATAAAGAAATATATATGTGGGATCCAGCAACGAATTATACTAAATTTAGTGATCGATATACTGGTATAAAAAAAGCTCTCTGCTATAGGATTGAAGATATAAGTAGTACTTAAAAAACGTGGGAGGTCGTATGAAAAAAAATATTAAAATTATTGTAGTGGTTGTAATTAGTTTAGTTATTTATGGTGGTATATTTTTAATTTATTTAAATACAAAAAATAATTTAAATACAAATATAAGTGTTGATAGCGAAAATAAAAACTCTACGGAAAATGAAAAGGAAAAAAAATTAATAATTTTACTAAATCCTCACACAAGATTAAAGTATGTAAATAGCTATTTTAATAATATAAAAGGCGATACGGCTTATTCTAATTTAAAATTTTCTTTGTATGAAAATAACAAATTTATTAATAATTACCAAGTTATGTATAATGACGAGTATAAATTTTATGATGATAATAATAATTTTTATAGTTTTAACAATAATATCATGGCGTTTTCTGGCGACATTAGTTATAAAATAAAACAATTTGAGCAAAGTGAATTGAATGAAAATGATAATAATATAATTAATGATGAACTTTTACAAAAAAATATTAATAGTCAAAATATAAATAAATTAAAATATATTTATAATGATAAGATTATATATATAATTAGTAATGCTTTAAGTGAAGAAAACGAAACTAATGCTTTTAATTTGATATTTACAATAAATAATGAAAACGAGATTTCTTATATTTTAGAAGATATTAATGATGGTGATGAGTCTTTAAATATGTGCAGTCCAAGTTTACATGGGATTGTAGATTTTGATGAGGATGGTAATGATGAATATATTATTTCTTGCACTTACTATAGTTTAATAGGAACGTGTCATTATATATATCAAAATATTGGAAATGAATTTAAAGAATTAAAGAGTTGTACTTTAGATTAATTTTTAGTATAATTTAAGTAGTTTTGGAGGAAATACCATGAAATTTAAGGTATCAAAAAAAGATTTTATAATGTTTATTATTTTTTGTATTTTTTTGTTGTATTTATGTGCAATAGGTGTTTTAAATTTTGCTAAATTTTCTTCTGATGGCGAATTTTATGGTATAAATCCTTTTCCAGCTTTTGGTAGAAAATATTTTGCTGCAACAATGACGTTTTTTACAATGGCATTAATAGTAATTTTTACAAGTGTATCATCTTATATTTTTGATAAAGAAAAAGGTAAAGGAATAGGTTTATCTTTTGGTGAAAAAGATGAAAAAGGATATAGTAGATGGGCTACAAAGAAAGAAATAACAGAAGATAAAGATATAGAACTTGTTAGCCCGTTATCTGAGAATACAACAGCTGCAGGTATTCCTTTAATAAACGATGGAACTAATATTTATGTTGATAATGGAGAATATCATAATTTAGTTATTGGTTCGACTGGTTCTGGTAAATCTGAAACTATAGTAAAACCAATGGTTAATTTACTAGGAAAACATGGAGAATCAATGATTATTACCGATCCAAAAGCAGAATTATATAAAGGAGCAGCTAATAGTTTAAAGGAAAAAGGATATAAAATCGTTGTTTTAAATTTTCGTGAACCAGAAAAAGGAAACGCTTGGAATCCTTTAATTTTACCTTATAAGTTATATAAAGAAGGTAATGTTGATAAAGCAGTTGAGTTATTGGAAGACGTAGCAGCAAATATTTTATATGATCAAGGAAATAAAAATGATCCATTCTGGGAAAAAAGTTCAGCAGATTATTTTGCAGGGCTTGCACTTGGATTATTTGAAGATGCGGATGAAAGTAAAATAAACTTAAATTCAATTAATTATATGTCTACAGTTGGAGAAGATAGATTTGCTAATAGTAATTTTATTAAAGAATACTTTAATATGAAAGGAGAGTCTTCTTCACCTTATATATTTGCTTCAAATACGGTTAATGCCCCATCTGAAACTAAAGGTGGTATATTATCAGTTTTTAGACAAAAAATAAGATTGTTTGCATCCCGAGAAAAATTATCAGAGATGCTTTCATATAGTGATTTTGATATTAGAGATATAGGTAAAGAAAAAACGGCAGTTTTTATGGTAATCCATGATGAAAAAACAACATATCACCCTTTGGCTACTATATTTATTAAACAATGCTATGAGTCTTTAGTTGATGTTGCTCAGGAGAATGGTGGAAAATTAAAAATTAGAACAAACTTTATTTTGGATGAGTTTGCTAATATGCCACCATTAAAAGATGTAGATGCTATGGTAACAGCAGCACGTAGTCGTAGTATGCGTTTTACATTTATTATTCAAAACTTTGCACAACTCAAAGATGTTTATGATACTAAAGCTGAAACTATTAAAGGCAATTGCGGTAATTTAGTATATTTAATTTCTACAGAGTTACAAGCTCTTGAAGAAATTAGTAAGATGTGTGGTGAAGTTAAATCAAAAGAAAAAGATAAAACAGCTTCTACGCCATTAGTAACTGTTACCGACTTGCAAAAATTAAAATTATTTGAAGCCATTATAATAAGGCTTAGAAAATCTCCATTTAAAACAAAATATGAACCAAATTTTAAAATGAATTGGGGAAATAAGTATGAAGAAGCGGAATTTCCAACGAGATTTCCACATAACGTAGAAGTTTTTGATATTAAATCTTATGTTCAAGAAGAAAAACGTAAAAAATTATTTGAAAATATGGACAAAAATACTAATTCAATGCCAAATTCTTCATTTCCTAATATGCCAACTATGCCTAATGGTATGCCTAACATGATGGGTGGAATGCCGAATTTTATGAATCCAGGTGTGAATCCATTTGGGAATTCAAATCCTGGACCTATGCCTCCGGGTAATAATGAACCAATTGATGTTGATTCGTTAATGAAAAAAATAGACGAACAAATCGCTAAATTAGAAGAAGAAGAACGTCAAGAAAAATTAAAAGAAAAACCCGAAAAAAATATGTCCACATCAGAATCTATATCTGAAAAAATGCCTAAGTCAAATACAATAATAGATGAACAAAAATCTAAAGAAACTATTTCAGATAAAATAGAACCCAAGGTTTCTAAGATTGAAGATGCAAGCGTAACACCAAAAATAAAAGAAGCTAGTACTGATGATAAACCAAAAATTAATATTGATGCTGATAGTATCATAGTTGATGAAAATATTGTTACAGATGATCAATTTTTCGATGATTTTTTTGGGGAAGATTAGTTAATTATAATATACACGAGTTTAATTTTTTCATAAAATAAACTGGTGTTTGTTTATGAAAAGAATTAAATTAAGTGATTATCATGATAGTATGGGAACATTACTATATTTGGAGAATAAGGATCTTAATGGATATAATAATTATAAAAAAATAAATTATGAAAAACTTTTATATCATCATAAAGAATTGTTAGATAAAAATAAAAAATATTATATTATGTGTAATAAAGGAGTACTCAGTAAGAAAGCAGGAGCTATTTTAGAATTTTACGGATATGACATTACACAAATTATAAAGTAATAAACGGTAGTTTATTACTTTTAAAATACAAGTAAAATAATTTTAATAAATTATTATAAACTAAAGAAATGTGTTATAATGAAAATAGGTGGTAATATGAAACTAGTAAATATATTAGCAGATAGTACTATAACGAGAGGATTTTGTATTGAACCAGGAGTAACAAATGTAACCTACTTTTTAGGTGTATTAATATTTGCAATAAAAATAATAATACCAATAGGAATGATAATACTAGGAAGCATAGATATGACAAAAGCAGTACTAGCTAACGATGACACAGCAATAAAGAAGAATGCATTAGCATTAGTAAAAAGATTTGCAATAGGAGTATTAATATTTTTTATACCCACAATAGTGAATTTTGCTTTAGGGTTAGTATATAATTTTAATGATGATTTTCAAAATTCAATGAAAAATTGTAGTAGTTGTTTGTTAAGCCCTACTTCCAGTGAAACAAAAAAAATAGGGATATCACAATTATCAAAAATAAATGAGCAAGTTGAGTCTGGGAAATGTGTAAGAACAGAAGATGATTATTCTGACGGAATAACTTGTAAAACTTTAAAAAAAGCATTAAAAGAATATAATGGGTCTATCTATGAATTTGATCCAGATAAAGCAGAAGAATCAATAAAAGAATGTTCATATAATACTACAAATAAAACAGAATGTTTAATAAAAAAATGCTTTAAAAAGGTTTCGCAATCTGAAACAATAAATAAATCATCAAATTCAGGCAAAAGTACAGGATCATTTATTTGGCCAGTTAATGGACATACAAATGTTACATATGAATTTGGTTCAAGAAATGGACATCAAGGAATGGATATTTCAGATAATACTATTGAAGGAGCGGATATAATAGCATCTGATGGCGGAACAATTTCTTTAGTTTATAATAATTGTACAGATAATTATGCAAAAGATAGTATAGATGTTGGTGGACGTTGCGGTGGAGGTTATGGCAATCACGTGATTATTGATCATGGAAATGGATTAAGCAGTTTATATGCTCATATGAAACCTTCAAGTATAACTGTAAACGCTGAAGATAAAGTAAAAAAAGGACAAAAGATCGGAGAAGTTGGAACAACAGGAGATTCTAATGGTTATCATTTGCATTTTGAAATACTATTAAATGGTATTAGAGTTAATCCAAGAAGTTATTTAGATAAGTAATAAATCATTTATATTTTAAATATTTAATTAATATAATCTATTATGAAAATATTTGAATTTATAAGTGATTTTTTATTGCCTTTTATTGATGACTCAGCTTTTTTATGCATTTTTTTAAATAATATATTAATCTTTAGTGAACCCTTTTTACCGTTTTTGCCTGGGTCAATTTTTATTAGCTTAAATTTTATTAAGTATGGTTCTATTTTAGGCTTTTTAATCACTTATATATTTATGATATGTGGTAGTTTTTGTTCATTCATAGTAATGAAAAAATTATTGAAAAACATTATATCTCAAAAATTTTTTAAGAAAAAAAACTTTATTAAATTTATTAATTTTATGTCTTCTATTAATTTGTCATATTTAGTTTTAATTATTTCTTTACCCTTTACATCATCTTTTTTATTAAATATTTGTTGTGGAATAGCTAATATGGATAATAAAAAATATCTAATATCAATTTTAATTGGCAAGCTTGTCTTTATTTATTTTTGGGGATTTGTTGGATTATGTTTTTTAGAGTCGTTTAGCAACCCTATTTCTATATTAAAAGTATTAATAATGATTGTACTTTCTTATATTTTGAGTGTCATGATAAAAAATAAATTTAATATAAATTAAATTTACTTTTAGTTATTTAATATGCTAAACTTAAATTGTGGTGATATTATGGAATACGTAATAATTAGTTTATTAATTTTAATAATATTATTAATAATATTATTAATTTTTAAAAATAGTTCTAAAAATGATACTGAGACAATTTTAAGATTAGAAACAAATGTTGTTAAAGAAATTAGTGATTTTAAATTAGATTTTAGCAGTAAGCTTAAAAATGATTTTGATCAACTTAATGATCGGATTGAAGCTAGATTAAACAATATAAATGATAAAGTAAATGGAAGACTTGATGAAAACTTTGAAAAGACTAATAAGACATTTACTAATGTTTTAGAAAGACTTTCAAAAATTGATGAAGCTCAGAAGAAAATAGATGGGTTATCTACTGATATAGTTTCTTTGCAAAGTGTTTTAACAGATAAAAAAACAAGAGGAATATTTGGCGAGGTGAGTTTAAATAATATCTTAACTAGTGTTTTTGGTGATAAAAGAGGACAAATATATGATATTCAACATACTTTATCCAATGGTAAGATAGCTGATGCAATTTTGTATGCTCCAGATCCTTTAGGAACAATTGCAATCGACTCAAAGTTTCCATTAGAAAATTATCAAAAAATGACTAATATTAATTTATCTAAGACGGAAAGAGAAATAGCTACAAAAAAATTTAAAATTGATGTTAAAAGTCACATTGATGCAATTGCTAACAAATATATAGTTATAGGAGAAACTAGTGATGAAGCAATAATGTTTTTACCTGCAGAAGCAATATTTGCTGAAATAAATGCATATCATAGTGAATTAATTGAATATGCTTTTTCAAAAAAAGTTTGGATAACTTCTCCAACAACTTTAATGAGTTCTTTAAGTGTTATTCAAATGGTTTTAAAAAATATACAACGAGATAAATATGCTAAAGTTATTCATGAAGAATTAAATAAGTTAGGACTTGAGTTTTCTCGATATAAAGATCGTTGGGATAAATTATCACGTTCTATTGATTCTGTTAATAAAGATATAAAAGACATACACACTACAACTGAAAAGATAACTAAGAGATTTAATGATATATCTAGCGTAGAAATAAAGAATAAGGAATCTTTAAAATAATGAATATTTTTAATTATAATGCCTTTTATATGATGGATGAAAATGAACTTATAGATTATCTTTTAAATTGTACAAATGATAAAATATTATCTAAATTATTTAGCGATTTAAAAATGAAAGAAATTATTTTAAATTTTAGTGATTATTATCTATGTAAATTGATAAGAAAAATAAATGTAAAACTAACAAAAACTATTTTAGCTGATGGCGGAATCGATATTATACTTAATATGTCAAAAGACTCAATACATAGGATAAGTACAAATCTGGCTTTATCTCTAAGAAATACTGATTTAAGCGATTTTTCTGATATTATTCCATTTATTTTAGCAATTGGAAAAGATTATATAACTTTCATATATAACAAAATTACTTTGCCTAATGAATTGTTAGAAAATAAAGAATTTATCCATAATTTATTGGATATAAAATCTCCAGAGCAATATCGTTTTGTTATTAATCTTTTAGAGTATCGTCAAAATTTAAATTTAGTGAAATCTATTGATTTAAAAAAGAAAAAAATGTATGAAAAAACTTTATTGTCGTTAAATCCAAAAACTTTAATGTTTACGCAAATTGAAACAATTATGCTTTACATTAATAAAAATATTAATAAGGAAAATGGAAATGATATAATTTATAACTATTTAAAAAATCAAAATGTCTTTAATGAATCGATTTTATCATATATTAAAAATATATTATATGGAAAACTTAGTAAGGAGAAAAAATTAAAGAAAATACAAGAATTATTTAACAAAATTAATAATGATTATTTTAATATGGTTTTAATAGATTATTACTTTGAGGATATTGCTCGAAACTTTATATTAAATGTCAATCAAATTATAAATTTCAACAATTCTCATCCGTGTATTCCTAAAGAAAACTTAAAAATATACTCAAGAATTTATAATGCGTATAATGATTCGAAAATAGATTATTTACTTTTAGATGATTTAGATGATAATTCTAAAGAAAAATTTTATAATGATTATCAAAAATGTAAAAAAGATACCGGGGAAATGATTTTAAATTCTTTATTTAGTTTGTCAAAAATAAAAGATCAAATTAATATACAGGAATCCAGAAAAAAAGGGGTAGATATTTATGAATTTAAAGGAGAACCATTTTATGCTTTAGTACATTCTACAGGTATTTATAAGTCGGGGGGGGAAGGAGATGCTAATAAAGTTTTTAATGGCAGTGTATATGATGCGACATCTTTATCTTTAATTTCTGATAAACGAATAAGTACTTATTTAGATACTCAGCCATCAGTTATTTTAGGCTTTACTAATTTAGATGTTGATAATATAATTCACGTTTATCATTCAGATGCTTTTTCTTCTTTTTTGAAGCATAATCAAGAAAATCTGGCTTCTGATAAAAAGTATGAATTTTTAACACCTAGTGATTTAATACAAAAAACTATGGGATATAATGAAATATTATATCAATGCAAACAAAATAATACTAATGAAAATAATTTAAGTAATGTTTTAATGCCAAGTTATGTTCTTTGTTTTAATAATATAAGTCAATTAGACATTAATGTTGCAAAAAAATTTGCTATTCCTATAGTTAATATTTTCCCTGAAAAATACAATTTATTGCCTGTAACGCCTCTGGATTTAGATGAAAAAGATGTATATGTGGAAAATATGCTTGGTTTAGAATATAATCCAATTTTAAAATAAAAAGATAAAAGTAAAAACTTTTATCTTTTAAATTAATTTTTGTCAAAACATTCTAATATACAATAAATAATAAATTTGATATATTCTATCATTTTCCCTCCTAACTAAAAGAAATAAATTAATTTAATCCTCTATTATATTTATTAACTATTATGATTATATTTCCTTTTTTAATTAGAGTAAAATGTGTGTTATAATGAAATAAAGTTAGTGAGGATTATATGAGTAAAAAAATTAATTTAACAGGAGAATGGATATCAACTTTTATTCAAAACAATAAGTTGTATAATGAAAAAGTTAAATTTATACAGCGAAGAGGAAAAATAAAAGCAAATATAATTTTAAATTTTGATGAAGAGTTATGCCATTATAAATTTAGAGGGGTTATTAACAAAAATATAATAAATGGTGTTTATGAAGAAAAAAATGGTAAAAAAATAGAAAGTGGCACCATAAGTCTTAAAATAATAAATGATAATTTTTTATATGGGATGACAACATATTTATCTGATAGCGAAGATTCTGATGATGTAGTAGAAAGTCCATATGCATTATATAGAAATAATTTTAATAATTTGGGAACTTTTAATCTATGTAGTAATTGTGTGGGGAATAATTTTAATTGTTGTTCAAATTTTGATGTTGATGCTCCGATGCTTTTGCCTAATGAAGTGGATGTTATTTCTAGAAAAACAAATATTGCTATTAAAGATTTTGCTAAGAAAATTGAATTTTCAAAAATGTATAATGATGATAATTTAAAAACCTTATTTCAAATGCAAAAGCAAAAAGATAATGCTTGTTATTTTTATAGGAATAATAAATGTACAATTTATGAAATAAGACCCATCGATTGTCGCATTTTTCCTTATGATATAAAAATAGGGAAGGATGGTAATTATTATTTAATTTATTATAAAGTAAATTCTTGTCCGATTAAAAATGTAAATATAAAAGATATAAAAATGGTTTCTTATAATACAAGGGTTTTTTTAAGAATGCTTTTGCCTTACATCAAAGAATGGACTGATAAATATTGTTGTGAAAAATTAACAAAAGATAGTAACTATGAAGTTATTTGTAAAATTGAAGATTTATTTTAAAATAATATATAGTAATTTCTCTTGATTATACATTAAAAAAATTGCTATATATAAGATTATATAGTATAATTATGCACGAAAGAAAGTGCTTTGAGTTGTTAAAAACATGTAAATTTTTGATAGATATAATAAATAAATTTAGTGAAATAATACCTACGGAAATTTATGATAATTTAAGTTGGATTAATAGATTTAAAAAATGGAGAACGATATATTGAAAAACCAAGATGTAATCTAATTAATAAAAAAATAATTTGAAGGTGATCTTATGGGAAAAATAAAGGAAATTACAATTGAAGATAATGAGCCTTTTTTAAGGCAAGTTTCTAGTAAAGTTGATATATTAAATGATAAAGATTTAATAAAAGATATATCAGTTTTAGATGAATTTTGTAAAGAAAATGCGGTAATGGCTATGGCAGCAGTACAACTTGGTATTCCTAAAAGACTTGTATATTTAAAAAATACAAATTTAGATATCATTAATAAAATTCAAACAAATTCAACTAATGAGGAAGAAAAAAAATATAATGAAGCTAAAGTACTAATCAATCCTGTTATTATTAATCGTGAGGGCTTAACTGAGTATTGGGAAAATTGTGCTAGTTGTCTTGATAATTGTGGTTTAGTGTTAAGACCATATAAAATAGTTTTAGAATATTATGATATAAAAGGTGTAAAACATTGTGAAGTTATTGAGGGATTTAAATCTACTGTTTTGTCCCATGAAATAGACCATTTAGATGGAATTTTACACATAGACATTGCTGAAGAACTATTATATATGCCCGAAGAAGAAAGAAAAGTTTGGAGACAAGATCATGGATATAAAATATATTCAAAAACTGGTAACTATGAAATTTTAAAGCAATCTCATAAAGGAGAAAGAAAAATTTTAAAATAAACTTTAAAAAAAAGAAATTTACAAAAATATTAGATTTCTTTTTTTAATTATTTAATTTGAAATAGTGAGTATTATTTGATTTTCACAATTATAATTCACCAAAAGCCCACTTTATCATAATTTATATTAGAGGTGAAATCATGAATAATAGAGCTATTAAAAAAGTTGTTGTTGATGCTGGACACGGAGGTATCGGTTAAATCCAAAAATAGAAGAAATGGCTATTTTGGTAAGTAAATACAAGAGTT
>CANQYE010000001.1 GCA_947627995.1 uncultured Bacilli bacterium | reverse complement strand
TAAAACTTAATATTATCAGGATATGTCAGTGAATAAATACGAACTTGATTATCTACAATTTCGATTGCATATTCTAAGCTATATAATTTAAAAATAACTCTATTATCCTTAGCTAATAGATGTTTGATTTTTTCAATATTCATATCATCACCACTCTTATCTACCATTATATCACAAAAAAAGTAATGATTTTACTCATTACTTTCATTTTTATCAGTATTATCAGTTATAACATGAATTTCAGCGTCTTTAAACCTATCTATCGTTGAATCAAACTTTGGAGTTGTATTTACAGTATTAGGAAGTTCAATCTCTTGTATTGGTTTTGACATATCAGATAAAGCATCAAATACTTCATCTTTTTCTTTTATATTTTGTACTGATGAAATTGTACTACCAAACACTAAATCTAATTTTTCCTTTATTTGATCTTTGTTAAATGGTTTTGCTATATAATCAATAAATCCTTCACCAATATACTTTTCTCTTGCTCCTGCAACTGCATCAGCAGTTAAAGCAATTGTTGGAATTTTAAAATTAGGATTTTCTTTTAATTTAGCGATTGCAGTTTCTCCACTCATATTAGGCATCATTATATCCATTAATATTAAATCGTATTCATTTCCATTTACAACATGATCTAGACATTCTTGTCCATCATAACATTCCTCTATTTCAAAATTAAAATCTTGCAATGCTCTACGAGCCACTTTAATATTTAACTTATTATCATCAACTATTAATATTTTTTTATTACCATAATTACTTGATGGATTTGTCTGTGAAGATGATATTGTTGTTGGTTGAGATTCACTAGGTTGTTTTACTACATTATTGATATTATTGTTAGAATATAATCTAGTAGCTGTATCCATCATTTCTCTCTCCGTCATAGGTTTTGCAATTTTACTTATCTTTTGAGGTATTTGAACTACAAAGATTGATCCCTTACCAAATTGTGATTGAACATTTATTTTTCCACCCATCATTTCAATTAATGCTTTGGTGATAGCAAGCCCTAAACCAGTTCCCTCTGTTGTTGTATTTTTTTCTATATCTAATCTTTCAAACTTAGTAAATAGTTTATTTATATATTCAGCTTTAATTCCTCTTCCAGTATCTTGACAAGAAATAATTAAATTTGAAATATTTTTATTTGTATCATTAATACATTTAATATTTAAATTTATATCACCTTGTTCTGTATACTTTATAGCATTAGTAAGTAAATTATTAATTATTTCTTTAACTTTAGCTTTATCACCAATTAATTCATATGGGATATCTTCTGCCATATTTAAATGAAACATTACATTTTTTTCACCAATTCTAGTTTGTGTAATCTTGCACATATCTGATATTTCTTTAACAAAATTATATGGTGATTCAACAATTTCCATTTTGTTTGCTTCTATTTTATTAATATCCAATATATTACCTACTATTTCAAGTAATGTTTGACTAGCTGTCATTATATCGTGTGAATTTTCTACAACTTCAGGAGGACATTTATCTGCATAACTAATATTATCTTCAGATAATCCAACTATTGCATTAAGTGGTGTTCTAATTTCATGTGACATAGAACTTAAAAAATCACTTTTCGCTCTATTTGCCCTTTCAGCTTGATCTTTAGCAAGCTCCAATTGATTTACCATTTTTATATCAGGATTTTCTATCGTAAAATACATTATAATTACAATTAAAGAATATACATAACCAATTAAGAATAAAGATGGAAAGAATACTCCTAAAATAATATCAATACCACCTAATAGCAATAAAGAATAAACAGGAGTAAATTTTTTACTAGAAATACTTTTTCTATATTTTAAACATATAACCAAATCAATAATTGCATAAACAAGACAAACAAAATATGTTAAATAAATTGCAGGCCCTATTGGCAATACTCCCATTCTATCAGTATCATAAGATATTGGTAAAATTAAAATAGCAACAAAACATAGAACATTAAGAATATTAAATCCTTTTTTAAAATTTTTATTAACATTACAAATATTCATTAAATAATTAACAAATAAGCTACTCCAAACCATGTAGTATGACGAAGTTAATTTTGAAACAAATTGATATAAAATATTGTCTAAACTAACTCCAGTAACATACCAAATACAAGTCGCAACTTCTAAAAATAAACCAAATAAAGTTAAAAATAATATTTTTCCATATGTCTTAGTTTCAATATTTTCTACTCTTTTTTTAGAATAAAATATATAAGTTAATATGGTAATAATTATAAATGAACTTGTTGAAAAATAAACACCTATTCCCATAATCTCACCCCGTACTATATCAATTATATCATATATTTATCAAAAACTAACAAAAATATTTACTTAAAAGAAAAAAAGCAAGTTCAGTTCATTCTAACTTACTTATTTTATTATATGTTTGACAATTTATCTTTAATGTACTCATCTAATAATTCAGAATCTTTATTTACCCACTTATAATCACAATGTTCATCACTTAATATAACATTAACATCTGATTTATTAACATTAATAATAAAATCAATTTCTAAATCATGAATCAATTCATCATTTTTATTTTTAACTTCATCATAATAATGGGTAATAATTGGTTCAAATTCTGAATTAAAACCAATTTCTTCAAATAGTTCTCTTTTTAAACCTTCTTTTAAGGTTTCACCATTTTCTAAATGACCTCCGGGGAATTCCCATGCCCCAGGGTATAAATCATCATTTTCGCTTCTTTTAACTACTAAAAATTCATCGTTAGATTTTAAAATTCCAGTTAAAACAATTTTCGTATTCATAAAAGTCCTCCTATCTGTTTTTAATTATATCACATATTTTTAATAAATCATCGATAATTATAAATTTATTACTTTTATTACCATAACTATCTTCATTTTTCATGTGTTCATTAAATAGAATAGAAATTCCTCCATTTTGTTCCCATTCTTCAAGATTATGTATAACATCATCTATTAGAATAGAGCCAACCGGCTTTACAAAATCAGATTTCAGAGAATTATATGGAACAAAGATAACATTAAAAATATTTTTCTTTTTTAAAAATAATTCTTTCGCCTTTTGTTCTTCTTCTGAATTTACTTTAGTTAGAATAAATATTTGATAGTTTTTCATCAAATGATGAATTTTTTTAAAGCTATTATTAATTTCTTCACTATTTTCTAATATAACATCCCAGCCAAGATCAAGCATAGACTTCTTTAAATTTTCTTCATCTATTTCTTCTGTGCAATATTGAGTTGTATAATTTTGATAAATAATATCCCATGTATTTAGAATTACTCCGTCAAAATCTATATATATTTTAATTTTCTTTCACCTTTTTTATTTTTGAAGCAATGTACATGAATGGTGTATCACAAATTGCTATAAATATTTTGAATATATACATCGACAACATTATTTCAAAAATCGTATTTATATTCATAGTTCCTATGTATGTAACAATTGTAAAAATAATGGTATCAATTGCTTGACAAATCATTGTACTAACATTGTTACTTAACCATAATTTATTATATTTATTTTGCAGTTTATGGAAAATAGCTGTATCAATAAATTGACTAATTACAAATCCTAATAAACTGCCAATAGTAATTCTTACATTAAATGAAAATATTGTCATTAAACTATCTTGAGCAAAATCATTTGGACTTGGTTTATATAATAAGCAAATAACCATAAATAAAGTCATAATCGTCATAGATAAAAAGCCATATATAATAGTTTTTCTACTTTCTTTTAATCCATATTTATAATTAAGAATATCAGTAGCTAAGAATGTACTACCATATAGTATAGTACCTAGTGCTGTCTCTAAGCCAAATAATTCAACAGTTTTAACTGTCTGTATATTTGAAACAATAGTAGCAACTATTATCCATAAAAACAGTCCGTTTTTTCCTAAATATTTATAGCATAAAATTATTGAACTAAATGAAAGAATAAGTGTTAATATCCATAAAATTTCATTCATTATTTTTTCCTCATTAGATAAAATCCATCGAAATAATTTATTTCTTCATCATATCCTCTTTCATCAAATATTTCTATATCTTTGCAATAATTATTAATTACGTATGCAAAAGCTTTACTTATTTTGTCAACGTCATCTAAAGATAATGTTTCGTATAAAGGTAAAAAAATACTATTATCTCTTACATATTGAGAATTTATTAAATTATCACCTTTATTTGTTATAAAATTACTAAAATAATCGTTTTTTGAAATTGTATTATAATTGAATGAACCAACTGGAATTCCCATATTCATTGCACCTAAAATAACACGGTTTCTATCATAATATTTATTATCTAATAAAATCCATGATGCAATTGGGCCATATTCTTCAACTTTATTAATATCAAAATTTTTTATAAAATGCACACCTTCAAGATTAGAAAGTTGATCAAAATAAATCTTCAATTTTTTTCTTCGTTCTGATATATAATCATCGATATGATCAATTCTTTTAAGTCCTGTTGAAAAAGTTATAGGAGATGGTCTTAAATTTAAACCTTTACCCATATTAGATAATCCATTAAACAATAAATCTCTATATGTTGTATTTGAACTTACAGAAGATTGTTTTGTTGAATTAAAAACTTCACCAACATGTCTAAAATGTTCTACTTTTTCGTATATATCTTTATCGGAAGTAACAATAGCTCCACCTTCACCTATTCTTAACATTTTCGTGTCATTAAAGCTGTAGCATCCTATTTTTCCAAATGTTCCGGCATATTTTCCATTTACTTTAGTTCCAAATGCTTGTGCTACATCTTCTATTAAAGTAATATTATTTTCATCACAAATTTTCTTTACTTCCTCTATATTTAAGGGCATACCATAAAGATAGCATGCCAAGAAAAATTTAGTATTTGGTGTTATTAACTTCTTTATATTTTCCAAATCATAGTAATAAGAATTTGGTTCAAAATCAAACACCTTAATTTTTCCCCCACTCATTAATATAGGATATATTGATGATGCATGAGTTAAATTAGGCACAATAACTTCATCACCATTCTCAATTCCTAAAACTTGTAATGCTGTATAAATAGATAGTGTGCAATTTGGTAGTGCTATAGCATATGGAACATTCAAATATTTAGATAGTTTTTGTTCAAAATTACTAACAGTATTACCAACAAAAATACTTGAATCACTATTTTCTAAACACTCTAATGCACTCTTTTTTTCCTCATCAGAGTAAATCATGTAATCACAATTAACATTAATTCTTTCCATAACCTATTTCCTTATATATTTTTGAAACATTTTGATATGGTTTGTCTCTACCATCCAATTTCAAAACCTTAACATTTTGTTTTTCTAATTGTGGAATTAACTCACTTTCTAAAGAAGTTTTTAAAGCTTGTAAGAATTTTCTTTGACTTTCGATAAATTCAATATTATCTCTTTTAGCAACTCTAGATACACTAACTTCTAGAGGAGCATGAATATACACTAACAAATCAATTGGTTTTAAATTAAATAAAACTATTTCTTTAAAAGGACGGTAAAAATCCATATAGTTACTATAATCTTCTTTTAAAATTTCTTTTTGATATGATAAAATTGATAAAAAGTCTCGATCATATAAGTTAAATCCATCATCATATTTGTATTTTTCTTGTCTATAATGCATATCTGCAGCTAGTAATAAGCTTTCAAATATTGATGTTGGAAAACCTTTATCAAGCATAAAGAATGGATCATCACTTAACATTTTGTTTAAAATATCACTAATTGGTGAATCTTGAGTAAGTTCATCAACATATCTTACAATTTCTTCTTTTTCTTCTAAATCTTTTTTTAAACTATCAATAACAGTAGTCTTTCCTACTCCGTCTATTCCTTCAAATACTATATTCATACTATCACCTCGTATACATCATTTCCCATTCGTTTGCACATTCTTTTGAAAAGCATTCCTTCCATTCACCCCTTGTACCTAACTTTTTGCAATTTCCAGGACAAATAAGATAATTATTAGAACAATCTAAGAAATAATATTCAGAATCTGCAATACATGGAAATCTTTCATTTATTTCGTTATTAATATATAAATCATATAGCATATCGATGTATTTTGAATTAAAATATTCCCTATAATTATTAATAACTTCAAAAACATGTCTTAATTTTTTTAACTCTTTAACTTCGTGATTTAATTTACTATTTTGAATATCAAATACAAAGTTAACAGATAAATATTTAACTCCCATATCAATTAATCCAACAAATAATTCTTCTATATGATCATAATTATATTCATTAATACATACTTTAACTTCTACTTTGTTTGAATCTATATTCAATATTTTTTTTATTGTACTTATAGTTTCTGATAATTTATCTCTACACAAGTAATTTTCAGTGTCAAAACTATCAAATGTTATAATAAATGTATCAACATTATTCACCACTTTTTTTAATCTTTCATCATCATACTTATTTAAGATAACTCCATTTGTAAAAGTAATAACTTTGCCTCTAGGAGCTAATCGTTCGATTATCTCTTCAATTATTGGTGAAGTAAAACATTCACCACCAGTTAAATAGAATTCATCAGCTAATGGACAATTTTCTAACAAATCATCAATATTCTGAAGATTTATTCCATTAGTAACTCTGCCATAATCTCTATAAAAACAATATGTGCAATTTAAATTGCATGTTTGATTTACTTCAACCAATACTTTTTTACATTTTTTTAGTTCTTGCATATCCAACTTCACTTTGTGGCTCTATAGCATCAATTATTTCTGCAATAAATTCATCAACATATTCAGAATCTCTTGTAGCCCAAACATAAGCAGTATGTTCTTCACTCAACTTGATTGGTAAATCTTTTGTAGGAACTTCAACAACATAATTTAATTGTACACTATATTTAGTTCCTTCTGGTTTTTCAGAACTGTATTCTGATATACCAATTATTTGTTTTTGGAATGGATTAATATCAATTCCAACTTCTTCAAAAATTTCTCTTTGTAATCCCTGTTCAACGGATTCTCCAAATTCTAATTTGCCACTTGGCATTTCCCAAAATCCAGCACAATCCTCATCATCTAAACTTCTTTTTACCATTAAATATTCATTATCGCATTTTATAGCACCACATATACATACTTGCCATTTATTATTTTTCATTTCAATACCTCCTAATTTTCACTTTTTTCCCAAGGGAAAACAACCCATTTATATTCTTGTACTTCTTCTCCACTATATATTGAATCAAAAGTATTTTTGTTAAAATTATATAAAATTGCTACTGTAATACTCTTAGGTTGATATTCTTTTAATAAATCAATTGCATAGTCTAATGTAATTTTTGAATCTAATGTATCATCTACAATTAATATATTAGAATTCTTAATTTTTTCTGTATTTGTTATTCCTTTATTAACTGGTCGTTTAAATTCTGTATTAGGATTATCATCAATACTTCTTCTTATATGAATGCAGGACATTTCTTCAACATCAAGCATTGATGATAACAACATTGCAATAGGCATTCCGCCTCTAATGATAGGAACAATTAAATCAATATTCTTATTATCTGCTATTAATTTATTTGCTATACCTTGTGTTAATCTTTTAACTTCGTTCCAATCAACTTTTACTAATGGATAATTAGTTTTACTCATTTATATCGCCTCTAATTACATATAAGTATTCTCTAAAAAATGTTTCCTTACCAAGATTATCCTCATATTCTGCATCTGTAAGCATAGTATGTCTTACATCATAATTTAAACCATTTTTTAATAATGCAACTTCTAAAACTTCTGGCGTAGGATAGTTTGAACTTTGATTTGATAATAAAACATACTTTGAAATTTTTTTAGCTTCTTTAACTGCTTTAATTACATTGTCAATAACATTTTCCTTATCCCAAATTTCAATATTTGCAATTTTAGATTTTTCAAACACATTACTATAAATATTAGCTGTTGTATTATATTCTTCTGTTTTAGAACCATCTCTCCATGGCCATGCAAAATCCATAAACATAATATCTACATTAATTTTTTCTTCTTTTAATTTTTTTAAATAGTTAAACAAATCTTCATTATAAGATTTATATGATCTTACTTTTTCATCATTAATTTTCTTGAAATATGATATATATTCATTTATTTTATTTTCTAATTCTTCATTTACTTCACTTGGAATTTCAGCATTGTAACCGTATAAATCAACAACACTTGCAAAAACTGAAGCACGACCAATGTATGAATCACAATATTTATTTAGCCATTTATACTTGCAATTAAATTCTTTTGGTACATTGTCACTCATAATGGCATTAGCAACTGAATAACTATACTCACTTGCATCATTAGTAATGACTTTATAACCTTTCTTTGCATACATAAATGCATTACCATTTGAACCTGAATTAGTTTCGGCATATATACCATTTCCATGTAGTAAATCATCAACTACCATTTCAAAAAATTTGAAGAATCTTGATTGTTGCCCAAAATATTCAATATTGACTTCTGGTTTTTCAAATTTCATAATTATATCCACAATAAAACACCTCCTAGTGATTAATATATCACTAAAAGGTGCAGTATATCGTACTATTTGAATTTTATTTAATTTTTATTTCACTTAAATTATAAGTTCTTAAATCTTTATCTGTTTTTGAATATCCAGTTAAATATATGAAATTTTTATAAAAACTCATATTATGTGGAGTTACTATCTTATTTTTATTCTTATATTCAATTTCTAAATCAATATTATTTTTAATTGCCTTTGATATAACATTATATTTATTTTTTAGTTCTTGTGAATCTTGTTCTTCTATTGAACTACTATCAGAATAAATAACTATAGTTTTTATTTTTTCAAGTAATTGTTCAGCTTCATTCCTACTTTTGTTTTCTAACATAGGAATAATTTTCTCAAGGCAACTAACATCATTAATACTAAAAGATACATCATAATTATTTTTATGATTATAAACATATCCACCATATATTCCATTAATTGTATCAATATATATTCCAGCCTTTTCTAACTCAGCTTTATACGTTTTAATCATTCTCGGAGAAACTTCAATCTTAGAAGCTAATTCATTTACAGTATATTTTCTACCAGTTTCAAGAATTTTTAGCATTGCTAAAGTATTACCTAATTTACCCATTTATTCTTCTCCTTATCAATATCCATTTTATCAAGTAAGTATCTATTAAATCAACTAATTACAATTATTTTTTTAATAACAGTTTAGGTTGATCAGCTAATTTTTCGATATTTATTTCAAAAATATTTGATTCAGACATTTCTCTTAAAGGAAGTCCTAATTGTTGTCTTTTTAATTCCAGAGCAATTTCCCTTAAATGATTATATTTCTTTATGATAGCTTGTGTTGAAGAATCATTCATATATGATTTGTCTTGACATAGTAGATTTAAAATTCTAATGTCAACTGATTTTATTTTGTCTCTCATTATACTGCCAAAACTTAAAAATTCATTACCATAATGTGTTGATGATCTACTTGCTTGTACATCGCTGCTAACAAGGAAGTCGACAAGATTCGGTGAAAAAGGGTTATATTCATCCTCGTTTGGATAAATATCAGTTAAACCTACCACAGATAATGAAACACAATTATTACCATTAACATGTGAATCTATATCACTCATAATTTTCAAAAATTCTTTACTATCTTTTCTAATTCCTTTAAAATTCAAGTCAATTAAAGTTAGTATTCCATATTTGCAAATAGACACTGCATCCTTATATGCAGTGTTATGATGATATTTCGCATTTTTTACTTCTTCACCATCATTTTTAACCTTGCAAATACTATCATATATATATTCTAATGCATTTTCTTCTTCTAATAAAATAGTCTCCATATTATATTTCCTTATTTATTATTTAGTCAAAACTTTCACAGGATTTTTTTCTTTAGTAATTTTACTTATCTCATAAGTATCTTTTAAAATCATATATTCTTCATCTGTCGGAATAACATATACTCCAATTTTTGAATCTGGTGTTGAAATTACACCTGATTGATTTTCTTTAAATTTTGCAATTTTATTATTAGTATTTTCATCTAATTTAATGCTTAATGTATTTGATAATGAATTTACTACATTTGCTCTTAAAGAGATTCCATTTTCACCAATACCTGCTGTAAACACAATAGCATCTACTATGCCATTTAATTCAACATAGTATTGTGCTATGAATTTTGTAATAGAATTTTGCAACATTTTTATGGCTAATTTAGCTTTTTCGTCACCACTATTAGCTAATTCTTCTAAATCTCTAAAATCATTTTTACCTGCTATTCCAAGCAATCCACTTTGTTTATTTAATACTGTGTTAACATCCTCAACAGACATATTTCTTTCTTTACATATATATTCAATTATTGAACTATCTATTGTTCCACATCTAGTACCCATAACTAATCCATCAAGAGGAGTTAATCCCATTGTTGTATTAAAGCATTTTCCGTTTTTAACGCAACACATACTTGCGCCACTTCCGACATGGCAAATTATTAAATTCACATCTTTTTTTCCTAGTTGTTTTTGCATTGTTTCAGTAATATACTTATGACTTGTACCATGGAATCCATATTTTCTTACACCGTTTTCTTCATACCATTCATATGGAACAGCATACATATAATTTTCTTTAGGCATTGTTTGATGAAATGCTGTATCAAAAACAGCTACTTGTGGAACATCTGGCATTACGCTTTTCATACTTTCAATACCTGCAATTTCTCCAGGATGATGTAGTGGTCCAAGCTTTGTTAATGACTTAATATTGTCTAAAACAATATCATCAATTAAAACTGATTCAGAATAATATTCTCCTCCATGTAAAACACGGTGGCCAATACCTTTTATATCAGAAACATCTTGAATAAAATTATTATCCAATAATTCTTTTAGCATTGTTTGCACAGCATCAGTATGATTCATAATAACTTGCTTTTTTTCTACCTTATTACCAGCATACTTTAATGTATAAAAACTATCTGTATTTCCAATTTTTTCAATGTATCCATTGACTATTTCAATAGTCTCAGGCATATTATATAATGAAAATTTCAAAGATGAGCTACCTGCATTAATTATTAAATATTTTTCACTCATAATAATCCTCCTTTGAGTACTTCATATAATAACATTCTTTTTTTAAAAGTCAATAAATTAAATTTTCTTTAATCTTAATTGTTTTGCACTTGTATTGTCTATTTCATTATTTTCTAAAGCTTTTTGATCTAATTCTTTATAATATGAAATATTAACTTTTGAATTTTGCATTCTTTCAAGTGGTTTATCGTAATATGCAATTGATCCTGGTAACCAGTTTTCATTTAATTTTGACATAACTAATATATTTATTTTTTCTTCTAATTCTTTATAATCAATGTTTGTATCATATAAAGATATATGATATCTTGGAATATACTGAACCATTTCATCAGATATTGGTGTAACAACTACTTCTCTGATTTCAGGTATTGTTAATAATAAACTTTCTAATTCTTCTGGATAGATGTTATCACAACCTGAAACGAAATTTCTTTTTTGTCTACCAACATATTTATATTCACCATCAGGTGTTTTCATTAATAAGTCGCCAATATTAATCCATCTTTTTCCGTTTTCATCATAAGAAATTACTTTTGCAGTTTCCTCTGGATTATTATGATATCCTAACATGACAGATGGACCAGATACATAAAGTAATCCTTTTTCTCCATCTTTTGCTTCTTTACCAGTGTCTGGATCAACTAATTTAACATCTAATGTAGATATAGGTTCACCTACTGTGCCTCTATGATGAATTTTACCATTATTAATCATCATTGAAGCCCATGTTTCAGTAGCACCTAATCCATCACCTAATTTAGCATCACTACCACAATACTTTAATGCTTCATTAATAGCATTTTCAGTAGTAGCTTTTTTAGCTTCACCACCAGAAGTAGCATAATGTAATTCACTAAGTGATCCTGGTTTTAATCTACTGCTTGGAACAAATTTATCACCTTGTTGTTCTATTAAGGAAACCCAATGCGGAGGCCCACCAACAGCAGCATTTGCATGTGTTCTAACAATTTCATCATATAGATCACTTGGCATTGCTTTAAGTGTTAAAGCATATTCCATATTATTACATAAAGCATAGTGTAATATTGAACGACCATATGCCATATGTCCGAATGGAATATTTCCTAAATGGATCATTCCAGGTTCAGCTGGGAATATAGAATTCATTCCCTCAACTACTGAATTTAATCCATTATCTGATAATTCAACACCCTTATGAACTCCTGTTGATCCACCTGTAAATAAAATATCTCTTAATCCATCTTGTTCAAATGGAGCTTTTACATAATCAACATCACTATAGTTTTTCTTTAATAATGATTTTAAATTACTATCTTTAGATAATTTAAAGTTACCATTTTTTAATTGTAATAATTTATATCCGGCTTTTATCTTCATATCATCTAATGAATCGACTGGTGAATATAAGATAGTAGAAAAGTTTAATGCTTTTTCCCAATCTTTAAAATTTTTATAACACATATCAACACTAATAACCATTTTAGGTTTAGTCATTTCTATATCTAATTTCGTTTTTTCTTTATTATCAAACGGACTATAACCAACAACTATAGCACCAATGACATCTAAAGCATAAAGTAAATATACAGATTCTGGAGTATTGTATGCACAAATACCTATAACATCTCCTTGTCTTACTCCTTTTGAATATAATAATCTAACATATTTTTCAATTCTATCATGCATTTCTTCATAAGTTATTTTTCTATCACCAAAAGACAAAGCTGTTAAATCCATATAATCTTTGTTTTGTTCAAGCATATAATTATATTTGGTTTCATTAATATTTTTCATATAAACCACACATTCCTTTCACTTCGTTCAAGGCACACATAGTCATGAAAAGATTATTTTTCAGACTAACCCCTCACAATCAAACCAATCCCTTTGTTTGGCTGTATATAATAGCACAAAAACGTTATTTTGTCAAATATACGTAAAGTTATTACTGGCAAAATAGATTGATTCTATACTTAGTTTAAAATATACATCCATTTTTGGCAAGAAAAAAAGGTAGCCATTTCTGGCTACCTTTCGTTATTTATATTTTGTAATAAATTTAAATTTGGATTTTCATTATGTATATTTATGATTGTCTTATCTTTTTTTTCAATTATTTCTACATGATATTGTTCCTCTCTAATTTTAGATTTAATTAATAATTTTTGTCTCTGATTAATATTGTCTTTAATAGTTACTGATAAGTAACATCTATTATTTAATGTTCTATTATATTTTATATCAAAGTCCTCTTTAAATATTTTTTCTATAACTTCTTCTAAAGGTTTTAAATTTTCTTTATCAGCAAGTTCCATTTGCTCATATATTTCTTTTTCATCATTTTGTATTGATTTTCTTGTTTTTATTTTATGTTTAATATCTTCAACAACAAAATAAGTATAAAATAAATCTTTCAGTGGCTTAGGTATTCTTTCTATCATTCCAGGTTTATAGCAAGAAAATTTATTATACATTATAGTATCTCTAAATATTGGAAATCCAATAATCGGAAATATAATTGTCTTATAATGTAATTGTTTTACTTCTTCCGGGGTCATTAAATCTCTTCCTATAAGATTTGTTGATCTATCACCATTATAATTCATTAATGACATTGACTGTCTTACACTATTTGATTCGATAGTTTTCTTACCTAATCTTTTGGAAATAGCTTCGGCAGTTTCTTGCGTATTTGTCTTTAAATATGTAAGACCACAGTTATCTAGAATAATTTGTGCTACATCTTTACCATAGACATTATCAAGTTGAGAAAAAGATTGAATAAAAAAATGGAAGTGCATGCCCCTACTTCTTGCAACAGATACTATTGCTTCAATGTCTGCAAGAGGTGGACAGTTTGCAAACTCATCTAATATAAAATCAATTTCATATGGGAGTTTCTTTTCTTCATTTGAATTAGCAAGTTTAACTAAATCTCTATAAAGAAGTCCTACTATAATAGTAACTAAAGTAAAATAAGTTTTATCCTCATCTGGTACTATCATATATATTGCAGTTGGTTCTTTACCTAAATCATTAAATTTAAAATCAGATGTTGATGTAACATTAGCAACATTAACATCATCAAATATATTCATCTTTTGTCCAAATACTGCTGTAATAGATTTATACGTATTATCACTTGCGCTTAAAATGCTTACTAAAGCGTCTTTTGATTTTGAACCATATTTTTTTTGATTTATATAATCCTAAAACTATTTTATCTTCTCAAGGGATGATTTTTAAATGAATCTATTTCACTTAATTTTACAGTTTTGTATTCATTCATAATTTATCATCACCTAACTCATATTTAAATTTCCATTCTAAATATTCATCATATGATATCTCTCTATATTTTCTTTTTCTTCTCATAACATTCCATTCATCCATAAATTTTTGATAAATAGGAAAATATTCATTTTTTATATTAGGAGTTATTGATAAATCAATTTGATAATTAGGTATAAGTTCTTCTAGCCACATAAACATATAAATCAAGTCTATAGGTTTATTAAAATCATATTTTTTTATTGCATTAAAACTTACATTTAATATTTTTGATAATTCTAATGTTCTATCATCTTTAGGACATCTATTACCTTTTTCATATCTAGTCATAATTCTTCTTTTATTATCATGACTTAATCCTAGTTCACCAGCAATATAATCTTGTGTTAATCTTCTAAACTGTCTTACAAAAGCAATTCTTGATCCTTGTGATAAATCTTTTAATTCAGGTTTTAAATATAATAATCGCATTTTTTATTCCTCCAATTCTCTGTCGCACATCAACAAAAAAGACTAAGATTTGCGACTTATTAAGTCATCTTAGTCTTAATTTATATATAGATATCGACAAATATTGGATCTTTCTTACCATATCGGATTATCTCTGGTATTTTTTCTAAATACCTTAAAATATCGTCTTTTGTAATAACTATACGGGTTAAAAAGATATCAATACTTTTTACTTCTTTTGACTGCCTGATTTGATTGCAGCTTGAGCTGCAGCAAGTCTTGCAATCGGTACTCTAAATGGAGAACAAGAAACATAATTAAGTCCAACATTATGACAGAATTCTACAGATGCTGGATCACCACCATGTTCACCACAAATGCCTAATTTTATATTTGGACGCGTATTTTTTCCTTTTTCTACTGCCATTTTGACAAGCTTGCCAACACCATTTTGATCAAGTTTTGCAAATGGATCTGACTCATATATTTTATTTTGATAATATGAATCTAAAAATTTACCAGCATCATCTCTTGAAAAACCAAATGTCATTTGTGTTAAATCATTTGTTCCAAATGAGAAGAATTCAGCTTCTTCAGCAATTTCATCAGCAGTTAAAGCTGCTCTTGGGATTTCAATCATAGTACCAATATGATATTCAATATCTGATCCTTTTTCTTTTTTAACTTTTTCAGCAGTTTCAACTACAATATCTTTAACAAATTTTAATTCTTTTTTCTCACCAACAAGAGGAATCATAATTTCTGGAATAATATCATATCCATCTTCTTCTTTTACTTCAATAGCAGCTTCTATTAAAGCTCTTGTTTGCATTTTTGCAATTTCTGGGTAAGTAACTGCAAGTCTACAACCTCTATGTCCCATCATTGGATTAAATTCATGAAGTTCAGCACATTTAGCTTTTAAATGCTCTATAGTAACATTCATATCTTTGGCAAGTTCTTTAATATCTTCTTCATCTGTTGGTAAAAATTCATGTAAAGGTGGGTCTAAATAACGTACTGTCATTGGAAGCCCTTTAAGTTCTTTATACATAGCTTTAAAATCACTTTTTTGATATGGAATTAATTCATTTAAAGCTGCTTCTCTTTCTTCTATTGTTTCAGATAAAATCATTTTTCTAATTTTTGGAATTCTATCTTCTTCAAAGAACATGTGTTCTGTACGACAAAGTCCTATACCTTCAGCACCAAGATTTACAGCATTTTTTGTATCTCTTGGATTATCAGCATTAGTTCTTACAATTAATGTTCTAAATTCGTCAGCCCATGCCATAATACGACCAAAGTTTCCTGAAACAGTTGCTTCCTCTGTTTTAATATCTCCATCATATATTTTACCAGTTGAACCATCCAAAGAAATATAATCGCCTTCATGGAAAGTTTTTCCATCTAATTCAAATGTTTTATTTTCTTCATTTATTTTAATTTCTCCACAGCCAGAAACACAACAAGTACCCATACCACGTGCAACTACTGCTGCATGTGATGTCATACCACCACGAACAGTTAAAATACCTTGAGCAGCAATCATACCTTCAATATCTTCTGGAGTAGTTTCTAGACGAACTAAAATAACTCTTTCTCCTTTACCACCAATTCCTTTTTCTTTTGCATCATCAGCAGTAAATACAACTTTACCAGCAGCTGCGCCAGGACTTGCAGGAAGAGCTTCCCCTATCACTTTTCCAGTTTTTAGTGCTTCCTTATTAAATGTTGGATGTAATAATTGATCTAAAGACTTAGCTTCTATTCTGAGTACTGCCTCTTCAGGAGTAATCATTCCTTCATCTACTAAGTCACAAGCAATTTGAATAGCTGCTTGAGCAGTTCTTTTACCATTTCTAGTTTGCAAGAAATATAATTTTCCTTCTTGAATAGTAAATTCCATATCTTGCATATCACGATAATGATTTTCAAGTTTATGAGCAAGTTCCATAAATTCTTTATAACATTCAGGTAAATCTTCTTCTAATTTAGATATAGGTTGAGGAGTTCGAACTCCAGCAACTACATCCTCACCTTGAG
Organism: uncultured Bacilli bacterium; assembly: GCA_947627995.1. Lineage (GTDB taxonomy): Bacteria > Bacillota_I > Bacilli_A > RF39 > UBA660 > CANQYE01. Next base: position 119,116 of record CANQYE010000001.1, on the reverse strand, counting down.
CATTAATTAAATATTCGCCATAAATACCTTTTTCTCCAGTAGAAGGGTTACGAGTAAATGCAACACCTGTTCCAGATGTTTCACCCATATTACCAAATACCATTGATTGAACATTTACAGCTGTTCCCCAGTCACCTGGAATATCATTCATACGACGATAAACTATTGCTCTTGGATTATCCCAAGATCTAAATACAGCTTTTACTGCTCCCATTAATTGTTCGTTAGGTTCTTGTGGGAATTCTTCTCCATTCATTGAATCTTTATAAACTTGTTTAAATCTTGAAACAAGTTCTTTTAAATCTTCAACTGTCAATTCAGTATCAAATTTAACTCCCTTTTCTGCCTTAACTTCATCAATTATTTTTTCAAAATAAGATTTTGGCACCTCCATTACAACATCAGAATACATTTGAATAAATCTACGATATGAATCATAGGCAAATCTTTCATTTCCAGTTTTCTTTGCAAAGCCTTCAACAGCTTCATCATTTAATCCTAAATTTAAAATTGTATCCATCATTCCAGGCATAGATGCTCTTGCTCCACTTCTTACTGATACAAGTAATGGATCATTAACATCACCAAATTTTTTACCTTGAATTTTTTCAATTTCTTTTAAAGCTTCAAAAATTTGCTTTTGAATTTCTTCATTAATATTTTTACCATCTTCATAATATTTTGTACAAGCTTCTGTAGTTACGGTAAAACCTTGTGGTATTGGAAGTCCTAAATTAGTCATTTCTGCTAAATTAGCACCCTTACCACCAAGCAAATTACGCATTTCTGCATTACCTTCGCTAAAAAGATAAACATATTTTTCCATTTTCTTTCCTCCTTAAACATTACCTAAATATTATATCAAAAAATATTTAAAAATAATAATCTTTTATAATTTTTTTTACATCAATTTAACATATTATTCTTTCCCACGTGGATGCGTTTTTAAATAGACATTTCTTAATCTTTCGTTAGAAACATGTGTATAAATTCCCGTAGTTGATAGTGAGGAATGCCCTAATAATTCTTGGACTGTTTTAAGATCAGCACCATTATTTAATAAATGAGTTGCAAAAGTATGCCGGATTGTATGTGGTGTAATTTTATTTTTTAAAGATGACTTTTTTAAAATTTTATTAATTATTTCACTTATTCCTCTAGTAGTTATTTTTTCTCCCCTACTATTTATTATTAAATAATCATTTTTTTTATCTTTTATAATACATTTTCTAGCTTTTAAATATTTTGCAAAAATATCAGAAAGCACTTCTCCAAAATATACTATTCTTTCTTTATTGCCTTTACCATGAACTATAATAGTTTTATTATTGTAATCAATATCATTAAGTTTAATATTTGTAACTTCACTAACCCGCATACCAGTTGAATATATTAATTCTAAAATAAAATTATTTCGAATGTTTAAATTTTCATCATTAGATACATTAGTATTTTTTAACATAATAATTAAATCTTTATATGTTAAAAACATCGGTAATTTTTTATCTTTTTTAGGGTTTTTTATGTTATAAAATGGGTTTATATCAATAATTTCTTTCATATTCAAAAAATTATAATAACTTCTTAAAGAACTTAAATGACGAGATATAGTAGCACTGCTATAATTACAACTACTTAAATATTTTAAATATTCACGAACTTCTTGTTTGTCTAAATAATAATTCAATTTTCTTCGTGTTAAATAATTATTAAAGTTTTCTATATCTTCATTGTAATTATATATAGTTTTTGCAGAATAGTTTCTTTCAAATTGTAAATATTTTAAAAATTTATTTTTTGTTTTTATCATAATATCACAATAAAATTATAACATAAAAAAAGTTTTTATTAAAAAAACTTCATTTGTCCAATAATTTGTCCATCATTTGTTAATTCAGAATTTTCAAATTTAGTAAGACTTTTTACTGGTTGTTTTATTGTCATATCTTCTTCATCATTTGTTTCTTCTTTTTTGAGTAATCCATGTTTTTTATCAAAATTATAAATTAATAAGTTTATACTTCGATAAATATTATAAGGAATTTTAGAACTCTTAGTATTTTTTTCAAAACTTCTAATTATATCAAGTACTAAATCATAAACATTTATGCCATTATATTTTAAATCATATAATTTATTTTTTAATTGATTTAATAAGGCATAATCTTTTTTATAAAATGTATAAGCGAACTTAATAAATTCTTGTACAAATTCCAAATTATTACAATATGTAAAAAGTAAATCATAAAAATCCGAATTAAAATAAGCTTTTATATCTGAATAAAGTATTTCTTTTATTTTATAACTATTAGTTTTTTTGACATACAATTCTATATATGTACGTTTTAAAATAGGATTTTTAGAACAAAGATAAGCAGCTAATTGATCCTTGTTTTCAAAATTCATAGTAAAAGAATCTAATTTTTCTAAATTAGAAAATTTATCTTCTAAATGTAATATAATAAGACTTGAATTTTTACTTAATAAATCTTTACACACTATATTATACATTATTAAGCTACTTTCTTTACTAATATTTGTCCATTTTCTAATTTTTCAAGTTCACTATTTATAAATAAACATAAATAACGTAATTCAATATATTTCATTTTATCTATTAATAAATAAAATGCTTCTTTACAATCAATAATTGCACTTCTATGATTTTTACTATTCATACAGCTAATAAAAAATTTAAATTCTAAAGTTGTTTTATCTTTCATATTTTTAAATTTATTATAAATATGATTTGTAATTTCTGGATTTGCCAATATTAAATCAATATTTTCCTTTAAGAATTCAGCTGTAACAATATGAAGTACATTTTTATAAACAATATTTTTATCATAATGTTTATTTAACGGATCATAAAGAACTGGAATACCATTTAAATTTCTTTGATTAATAATATTATAATTTTCAAGTTTTAGTTTTAATTCTTCAACATCAGTAAAATTACCTGTAAATTTATCAATGTCTTCAATTTTTTTCATTTCTCCAATTGGAGCAATAGAATTACCAAACATAAAAGCTAAAAATCGTTTTTCGTTATTTTTTGCAACCATAATACCACCCATTTATATGACCGATTATAGCATATTTTATATATAAGGTCAAATTTTCAAATTGTTTTTTATCTGCTTCTACCAATTTTTCTTTCTTCAATATGTTCGTAATTTCGAGTTAAGTATACCATTTTATTACGAAGTTCATTTTCTAACATTCTAATTTTTTGTAAACAATATTTTTCTTTTTCTTTTGTTAAAAATTTTTGATATTTATTTAATATTATTGCTCTTAATCGAGCAATTTCATCTAACGCAATTAAAACATCTGTTTCATCTGTATCATCATCTGCTATAACATATACAACACTTTTAGCAATTTTTTTAAACATTTTATCAAATTTTGTCATTAAAATAGTATCAATCAATTTAGGATTAGCAATAGTAACCTGTTTAATAGTAATAGAAGTTATATTAGTTTTTTTGGGCACAAAGCTATATCCATCAACACTTATTTTTTCTATTTTATTAACATTTTTAATTGTTTTTTTTATTATAAAACTAGACATAACTTTCAACTCCTATTTAATTATATCAGGTCTTCTTTTACTTGTCTTTTCTATTTGTGAATTTTTCCTAAATTCATCTATTTTTTTATGATCTCCATTTAATAAAACATCTGGGACTTTCATTCCACGATAAACACTCGGTTTAGTATAATTTGCATAATCAAGCAAATTATTATTAAAAGATTCATTTTCAACACTTTCACTTTTTATTACACCATTAATTAATCTAACAATACTGTCAGTCAATACCATTGCAGGTATTTCCCCACCAGTTAATATAAAATCACCTATACTTATTTCAAAATCACATATTGTTCTTACTCGTTCATCAAAACCTTCATAATGACCACATAAAAGAATAATATGCTTATATTTTGAAAATTTTTTAGCAAATTTTTGATTATATTTTTGACCATCTGGAGTTAACATAATTACTATAGTATCATCTTTTTTTAATTCATCAATAGCATTAAATATAGGTTCTGGTCTAAGAACCATTCCTGGGCCACCGCCATATGGTGTATCATCAACTTGTCCATTTTTTAAAGGAGAATATTTACGAAAATTAATCACATTAATTTCTACTAATTTTTTTTGAATAGCTCTTTTAATTATTGAACTAGACAAAAAACCATTTTCAAACATTTCCGGAAAAAGTGTTAAAATATCTATTTTCATAAAATTAAATCACTTCCATTATTAGTTATTATTTTATTATTTTTTTTGTCTATCTCTTTTATATAAACTGATTTAAGAGGAATATAAAACTTTTTTTCACCAATAATCTCTAATAAAGTATTGGAATTAATATTTATATAATCCTGAACTTTTCCTATATAGATATTATTATCATATACATCCATTGCAATTAATTCTTCATATACATATTCATCTGGCTTTAAATGTAAATCTTTTTTTAAAAAATATACATTAGAACCTTTGAAACTAATAATATCATTTATTGAATCTATATTTTCAAATACCACCATATCATAATTTTTATGAATTCTGTAATTTTTTATCTTAAACTTATTCTTATTTTTTCCTAAATATAAATCATTGCCAATCTTAAAAACTTTTTCCTTTTTTTCAAAATCAGATATAATTCTAATTTCGCCTTTAATACCATGAGTATTAACATATTTTCCAATAAATATATAATCCATATAATCACCTATTAAATTCATATAGAATAATACTAGCAGCGACACCTACATTCAAGCTTTCACAAGTTTGATTAATTTTAATATTAATTTTTTCATCAGCCTTTTGAATTATTTCTTTTGAAATTCCATTTCCTTCATTTCCTAATATTATAGCATAATAATCTGGTTTTTTCACATTTTTTAAACTACAACCTTCATTCACATCTGTTGCGTATATCTTATAATTTGATTTTTTTAATTTATCTATAATAGATAAATTATCACTTTTAATAAAATTCATTTTAAAAATCATCCCTTGAGAAGATAAAATAGTTTTAGGATTATATAAATCAACGCATTTATCATCAAATATTATGGTATCAATATCAAAAGCAACAGCACTCCGAATAATAGTTCCAAAATTTCCAGGATCTTGAATATTATTTAAAATTATAACTTTTTTCCCTAAAAAATTTCTATCTAACTTTTTACAAACACCTATTATATTAGGAGATTCTAAATTAGACAATTTCTTTAAAATATTTTTATTTACTAAGATATCTGGTTTGTCTTTTTCATCACTAGAAATAATAAATTCTAGCAATCCAGATTTTTTTGCTTCTTGTATTAAATGCGGCGTTTCAATTACAAAAAAATCACTTTCATCACGGTACTTTTTTTGTTTTAATTTACTTATTTCTTTAATCTTTTTATTTTGGAGTGAATAAATAACTTCCATATTATACCTCCTTTAACATTGATCTAGCTTTTTTATAATAAGGATAATATGTAGCAACTTTTTCCCAAAAATTTTTACTATGATCATGATAATAAAAATGACAAAATTCATGAATAATAACATAATCAATTAAATTTATATCCTTTTTTAATAGCTCAGAATTTAAAGTAATGATTTTATTAACAAAATTACAAACTCCCCAACGAGTTTTCATAAAACGAATTTTTAAAGTAAAATTTGGTAGATCAATGAACATTTCTTTTAAACTTTCTATTCTTTTATTAAAAATTCTATTACATTCATTATAATAAAATTTATTTAAAGCTTTTTCATTCTTTGCGTAAATAAAATCATTATAAATATAAGTATCTTTTACCTTCATTTTTTCATCAAATACTTTTATATAAGATGCCCCTAAATAATTAAAATATTTATTATATTCATTTTCTTTCAAAGCTCTATCATACAATTTTAAAATACTATTTTTATTTTGATAAATCATTTGTTCAATCGATTTTAAACTCATAAAATTGTTTACACTTATACATAAATCAATATTTTCATTAAAACGAAAATAAATATTTTTAATTTTTTTTCGTTTTATTATTACATTAATAAAATGTCCATCTAAATTAATGATCATTATACCACCTTTTTTATTTTATCAAAATAAAAAGATAAATACAAATTATAAAAAATAAAATCCTAATTTACCATACAAATTAATTGCTTTTTTATTATTTTTATTAACGTTCAAATTTATACTATAAATATTATATTTTTTTGCCTCTTGTAAACAAGTTTTTAATAATTTTGTTTGAATTCCTTTATTACGATATTCTTTTAAAGTATACACATTACATAAATAACCTATTTTCTTATTATTTTTTATTGATAAAATTAAACATGCACATGCTATTATTTTATCATTAATAGTATAAACCAACACAAAACAATCTTTATTTAAATGTATCATGTAATAATTTTTCATCATGGTATATAAATAGGCAAAATTTTCTTCTATACCATCTTCTTGTTCTAGTAGAACCCTAAAATTACATAAAATATTAATATCATTTATATTTGCATATCTAATCATAAATCCTCCTTTTATATTTTATTAAAATATATAAAAAATTGCTTAAAAAAATCTCTTATTTAAGAGATTATATTTTTTTTGCAACTACAACTAAAAAAGTATTTTCAGGGTTATAATAACAAGTTTGCAATACTATAATTTCATCATCAGAAGTTAAATATGTATCAGTATAAAATTTACTACTTGCTTTTAAATATTTTAAATGTTCTAAATATTCATCATTTGATTCAAACAAAGTAATTGCATGAATTGTATCATTTTTAGGTACTACCATAACTGAAAATATTTCATAAATATTATCGCCATTTTCAGTAACTAAATTAATTTTATTATTTTCTTGAAAAAAAGCTTCATCCAAAAATTTCTCTAAGTCATGAAATAATGGTTTTAAACTACGGGAATTATGACCATAAAATATTAAGACTTTATCACTTAAAGTATTATGATAATCTAAATACACAGAACCCAAAATATTCTCACTTTTATCTATAGAATGACTTAAATAAAAACTATTATCATTTCCTTGCACAATAGGAGTATTTATATTAGTGCCATATATATTTATAGTACCTATAATATCGGTATTGTTAAACTCTTTTTTTAAATTATCTATTTTATTCATTATATCTATATTTTTAAAGTTATCATTAGCAATTTCAGATTTTTCATCAACTTTTTTATATGAATTTTGCAATTTTTCTATTTCTCTTGCATCTTCCCTAGAATGAAATAAATAAACAACCATAGCAAATGATGATACGAAAGTAAAAATAAGTAAAATTATAAGTAAATCTTTGACTTTCATAAAATCCCCTCTTTGTTCACTATATAATACTATTTTACTTTCTATATGTCAAGAACATAACTTCTAAGCTTATAAATTTTCTATTTCTCTTTTACCTTTAATTGTTTTTGATTCAATACATATTCGTTGTAAAACAAACATTAAAATAATAATCACCATATTGAAACTACCACCATAACTTAAAAATGGCAATGGAACTCCTGTTAATGGAATAATTCCTAATACGCCCATTATATTAATGAATATATGAAATAATAAAAGGAAAAATGTACCATAAGCAATAATAGATCCTCTTAAATGTTCTGCATCTTTTGCTATTTTTAAAATTCTATAAAGAATAAATATATAGCCTAAAATGACAAGTATTCCTCCTACTGCTCCAAGTTCTTCAACTATTATTGGAAAAATAAAATCAGTATGTGCTTCTGGCAAATATAAATATTTTTGTGTAGAATTACCGAGTCCAAGTCCAAAAATACCACCATTACTAATGGCTATCAAACCATTACATACTTGATAACCAGTATCCTCCGTATATCTTGAACAAGGGTTTTTAAATTCAAATCGTTTTAATTGATTAGAATTTAAAATATTATTACCAAAAAAAGCTAATATTAAAGCTAGTAATATAACTCCTATCCCTAAAATTTTAAATAATTTTATTTTTATATTTTTTTTAATTGGAATACCTAAAAAAACAAAGAAAACTATTCCCGATATAATAAGTGCTCCTCCTAAATCAGGCTGAATAAGAATTAAAATGGTAATTATAACAGATATAGTAATTGGAATTAAAAATGCATATGGATGATTTCTTTTTTTTATAAAATCATCAAAAAAAACACCCATATAAATGATTAAAGCTGCCTTAGCAAATTCAGTTGGCTGTATTCCGAATGATCCTATTCCTATCCAACTTTTAGCGCTATTAACCGTTTTGCCATTTAATAAAACATAAACCAACATCATAATAATTATAGTAATGATTAATTTTATAAAATATTTATATTTTTTGGTAGGAAATTTAAGCACAAAACAAAATCCTATTATAAAAGAAACAAATAAAAAAATAAGTTGTCTAAAAAAATAATAATTTGTACTATAATTATATCTTAAAACAGCCGAAACACTCGATGCACTAAAAATCATTATCAACCCAAATAATGAAAATAAAAAGGTAAAAAAAAGTAACCAAATATCCATTTTTTTTAATATATTTTTCATAACTCCACCTATTTTAATAATAGCATAAAAAAAAAAGTAATTAAACTAAATTTAAAAAATTAGACTTTTTTAATGTCAAAAACAAACTATGTTGAGTAAACTATATTAGATACATAAAGGAGGTATAATAATATGTATTATTATGGAAATAATGGCTACTATGGCGGATATGCAGGAGGAAATCCTTGTTGTAATCAAGGAGGAGGCTATGCTGGATATACTTCTGGATATGGCATAGGAGCAGCCATCTGGATTGTTTTATTTATTCTTTTAGTAATCATAATTGGAGCTGGATGGTTCAACAATAATAACTATAATAATTAAAAAGGAAGTCTGCTTCCTTTTTAAATTGACATTTTTTATTTTTTTTCTTATAATCTCATATGAAAAGGCGGTATTAATATGAGATTACCTAAATTAGAAATCTTAGATGAAAAAAATAATATTCTTCATAAAAAAAGCGAAGAAGTAACTTTTCCCTTATCCGATGAAACAAAGAAAAAAATACAAGATATGCAAGATTATTTAAGAATTTCACAAGATGAAAAACTTTGTGATAAATATAATCTCCGTGCTGGAATGGGTCTAGCCTTTGTTCAAACCGGTGAACTTAAAAGAATATTTGTTATAGTTCATGAAGAAGAAGAAAATAAATTCAAAAATTATGTTTTAATTAATCCACAAATTAAAAGTGTTTCAGAAGAAATGATATACGTTTCTGAGGGGGAAGGATGTTTAAGCGTAAATCGTGAAGTTGAAGGAATAGTTCCAAGACATGCGCGTATTACTTTAGAAACTTATGATTTAGAAGGCAATAAAAAAACGATTAGAGCAAGAGAAGAATTAGCAGTTGCTTTTCAACATGAACTAGATCATTTAAACGGGATTTTATTCGTAGATAAAATTGATCCTAAAGATCCATATAAAAATAAAGATAAAATGAGAGAAATATAATAATAAATAAAAAATCATATATAAAATATGATTTTTTATTTATTTTTTTTCTTTTCTTTTTTTAATAAATCTCTTATTTCTGTAAGTAATTCAATATCTTTTGGTATAACTTCTTTTTCTTTTTCTTGTTCTTGTTTTTTTCTAATATGTGTTAATTTATTCATAAATCTTATTGTCATAAATAAACAAAAGGCTACAATAAGAAAATCTATTATATTTTGAATAAAACTTCCATATTTAACTACGGCTCCACCAATTGTGAAAGATAAATTAGTAAAATCAATTCCTCCACTAATAATTCCAATAAGTGGCATTATTATATCATTTACCGCCGATGAAACTATTGCAGTAAAAGCACTTCCGATAATAATACCTACAGCCATATCTAAAACATTACCTCTAGAAATGAATTTTTTAAATTCTTTAAACATCGTCAATACTCCTTTCATTAAAAAATTATAAATGAAAATTTTAATTTTTCAATACTTTTTTTAAAATATCTTCTATTTCTTTGCTACTCTCATCAAAAAAGTCTAACCGAATAACAAAGTTTTTAAAATTTTCTATTTCATGGATTTTATTAATTTTATTCTTGTGATAAATTAAAGTATTATGATTATTATCATTGTATATAACTGGATATTTATTTTTATTTATGTCCTCAATATATGCATGGTTTTTAATATTAAAAATATTTCCTTTAATATTCATTGCTATAACTTGACCATAAATAAGTATTTCACACTTTTCTTTATCAGCAATTTTAGAAAGCATGTTAGTGTTTAATTCTAAAGATAAACAAATTTTATCAACAAATTGTTTTATTATCGAAATTGAATAATCATTACATATATTTAATAAATAATCTGTTCTTACCAAATTATCATTTGTGTATTTAAATATCGAACCTAAATCAGAAACAACTAATTTTTCATTTTTAAAATTTTTTAAATTATCTTCGTTTAATAATGTTTTATAAAAAATATTGAGCTTATTTTTATAAGTTAAATATAACTTATATGAAGGTGTATAAAATGTTTTAATATTATATTTTAAGCAAGTTTTTAATTGTTTTTCATTAGATACCGAAACTATTATGTCATTATTTGCTTTAGTTTCACTAAATTTTAATAATTTAATACTATTATTTTTGTTTTTTTGTTTTTTTAATGAAATAAATTTATTAATAGCATTTCTCCTAAGTTCATTTATATCTTTAATATTAATAAAAATATTATTATCTTTTTTAATTTCAATTTTATTAGCTATGAATATAGTGTTACCAAGCTTATTTAATTGCTCCTCTATTTTTTCTTTAGTAATAGGATAATTAATTGATTTTTCTACTATATTCCCATAAACAATTATTGCATCTTTTTCATCATATATTTTTAAATATAATTTTTGATTTATAAATGCTCTAAATTCCATATTTAAATTAACTTTAGGTAGACTGTAATCATTAATATTTTTAGTAAATACATAATCAAAAGTTTTTAATAAAATATCTGGATTTTTAAGATTTACTTTATTCGGTATATAGCCTATATTCCCGGCTGAAATTTTACTTACCAAATATTTATTTTTATCATAAAGTTTATTTACAATCATACCCAAATTAGCATTTTTAAACCTTATTCCATCTGATATATTTAAGTCTTTGTCTAATTTTAATTTTATAAAATCTTTTTTAATTTCAATTGTTTTACCTATTACAATTCCTTGATGATTGCAAGTGCTTTTATTAATAATATTTTCGTGAAACAAATGCCCAGTAGTAAATTTTCTATTAAATAAAACCTTTAAATTATCAATTTCCATATTATTTAATTTATTATTCTTTTTTAAATAATATTTATTTATCTTATCTTTAAAAATTTTTGTAACATAAAAAACATATTCTGGACTTTTCATTCTTCCTTCAATTTTAAATGAAGAAACTCCCGATTCTATTAAATCATTAAGTCTTGGTAATGTATTTAAATCTTTAGTACTAAGCAAATACCCAGAATCTTTTAAGACATTATTTTCATATAATTTATACGATAAACGGCAGGCTTGTGCACAGCATCCTCTATTTGCACTTCTCTTTCCGTTTAAATAACTTAATAAACAATTTCCAGAAAAACATACACACAAAGCTCCATAAACAAAAATTTCAATTTCATCAATATAATTTTTTATTTCTTTAATTTTTTCTAAAGATAATTCTCTTGCAACTACTACCCTTTTTACGCCTAATTTTTTTAAAAATTTAAGAGTATATTTATTAAAAGTATTTACTTGCGTAGATGCATGAATAACCATTTTTTTAAAATATTTATTAATTAAATATATCATACCGATGTCTTGCACAATTACTGCATCAACCTTTATTTCTTCTAAAAACGAAACATATTTTACAAAACTCTCTATTTCGTCATTAAAAATGATTGTGTTAATTGTTACATATACTTTAACATTATATAAATGAGCAAGATATACAATTTCTTCCAATTCTTCATTAGAAAAATTTTCAGCATACATACGAGAATTAAAAAACTTTCCGCCTAAATAAATTGCATCAGCTTCATTTTTTATTGCGGCTATTGCACATTTTTTATTGCCTGCTGGAACTAATAATTCCACTCGTTTCATAACATTCACCAAAATTATTATAACAAATTAAAAAAATTCTAGATAGTTAGAATTTTATACTCTTCTAATGTTATATTATGGTTATAAATATATTTAGCAATTTTTTTGCCAACATATCTTAAATGCCATGGCTCATAACCATATCCAGTTATGTATTCTTTATTTTTAGGATACCTAATAATAAAGCCAAATTTATGAGCATTTTTTTCAATTATATTTATTATTTCATGACTAGAAAACTCAAAATCTACTAAAAATCTTCCATTATCAAATAAAGTAATATCTATAGCCAAACCACTATTATGTTCTGAATATCCCGGCTTTGCTACGTATTTAAGCGTATGCTTTAATCCCTTTTGCAAGCAAATTTCATTAAATAATTTTTCTTGTTTTTCTATACTACGATATCCACTTTCAATATCTATTACAAAACCATATTTTTCAAATATGTAAGTTTGTAATTTTTTAAAATTTTTAAATGTATTTTTTTCAGCATAAATATCTAAAGCATATTTAGAATCAGTCTTGACTATTTCAAAATTGATATTTTCCGGTAATTTATTATTTTTATTAATTAAAACATCATACACAATATCACCTTTTCTTTTGTACTATAATATTAATATATGTCAAACAAATAAAAAGAAATATTGTATTTTCAATTTTCTCCTTCTTCTAACATTGTAGTAATAAATATTCCATACCCACTAGTGGGATTATCTACAATTACATGCGTTACTGCTCCAATTATCTTATTATTTTGAATAATTGGACTGCCGCTCATTCCTTGAACAATACCACCTGTTTTTTCTAAAAGTTCTTTGTCTACTATTTCAAAATAAATATTTTTTATTTTATTATCATTATTAATTTTAGTAATATTAATTTCATATTTGCCAACTTCTTCGTCCTTTAAAACTGTATAAATATTAGCTTTTCCTAATTTTATTTCATCTGGTCTTGATACTTCTATCCAATCTTTATTTGGTAAACTTTCATCATAAGTGCCATATATACCATATTTAGTATTTTTTAATATATTTCCATATTTAGTATCATAGAAAAATTTTGCTTTTTTTCCTCCAGGAGAACCATATTCACTTTTCTGAATACTGGTAATAGAACTTTTAAAAATGATACCAGTTTTTATTTCAATTAATTTATTCGTATTTGATTCAACAATTTCATGTCCTAGAGCTCCATATATATTAGTTGTAGGATCAATATACGTAAGTGTTCCTATTCCAGTTAAGCTATCTTTAACATATAATCCAGTTTTATAAACTCCATCTATTTTTTTTAAAGTTAATATCGTTTCTTTTTCTTTATCGTCTCGAATAAATTTTAATTTAACTTGGTTATTTTTAATATTAACATCCATGTTTTCAACTAGTTCATCAATAGAAGAAATTTTATTTTCACCAACATAAGTTATCACATCCCCAACTTTTAAAGCAGGCGTACCTTTATTTAATTTATTATTTATTTTGTAAAATCCTACTACCATAACACCTTTGGAATTAATTTCAATACCAAGATTTTCTCCACCTGGAATTATCCTATTTGAATATGCAAAAACAGAAAATGGAAAAATTAAAAATGTTAAAATAATTAGCATAATTTGCGAATATAATTTTTTCATTTTATCACCCTCATATATTTATTATGCCCTTTATTACCATAAAAAAAAAGACAATTATTGGTTGTCATTTTCAATAGTAAAATCTTCCAAATTACCATTTTCTGCTAATATTTTATTAACCTTATCAGATGCTTGATTAAGTTTTTCTCCTAGTGATTTTGCTAAATTCATTGCTTTACTAAATTTTTCAATAGCATCATCTAAATTAACCTCACCATTTTCTAAATCATTAACAATTTTTTCAAGTTCTTTTATTTGTAATTCGAAATTATTTGTTTCTTTCATTTTTTTCTACCTCCAACACTTCCGCTTTAATTAATCCATTGCAAAATTTAATATTTATTAAATCTCCTCTTGATATTGTATCAACTGTTTTTACAAGTTCGTTATCTTTTTCGACAACACTAAAACCTTTTTTTAACAAATTTAACGGATTTAAAAGTTCTAATTTATTTAATATAATATCAAAATTATGTTTTTCTTTTTGCAGTTTATTTTGCATAATCAAAGTTAATCGATCTATTAAACTAGATAATTTTTGTTCTTTAATTTCATATAAAGCTAAAGGATTTTTTAATACATAACTATTTTTTAAAAAATCTAATCTTTTTTTATTTTTTTGAATTATATACTCTAAAGACTTTTTTAATCTAATATTTATTTGTTTACAATAATTTCTAAAATCATCTATATTAGGAACCGATAATTCAGCAGCTCCTGTAGGAGTTGGTGCTCTTAAATCAGCAACAAAATCCGCTATCGTAAAATCTATTTCGTGACCAACAGCACTAATAATTGGTACTTTAGAATTAAATATTGCATAAGCCACTTCTTTTTCATTAAAAGCCCATAAATCTTCGATTGATCCGCCGCCTCTTCCAACTATAAGGATGTCAATATCATAAGTATTAGCTATTTCAATTTGGTGAGCTATACTAGAGGCTGCATTATCTCCTTGTACTAATGCTGGAAATAATATTGTTTTAACACTCGGCCATCTTCTATTTAATGTAGAAATAATATCTCTAATCGCCGCACCAGTTGGAGCTGTAACAATACCTATTGTTTTAGGAATTTTTGGTATTTTTTGTTTATGAGAAGGATCAAAAAGGCCAGCTTTAGAAAGTTCTTCTTTTAATAACTCAAACTTTTTATAAAGATTTCCTAATCCATCATCTTCCATAGTATCCACATATATTTGATAATTTCCAGTCGCTTCATAAATACTTATTTTACCTGTAACTAATACGTTCATACCATCCATAGGAATAAATTTTAAATTCTTAGCGTTAAAAGAAAACATTATAGCATTTATTTTAGAATTTTCATCCTTTAATGAAAAATAAAAATGTCCCCTAGAATGAGCTTTAAAATTAGAAATTTCTCCTTTTAAAAATACTTTTTGAAGCTTATCATCACTATCAAATTTAGTTTTCAAATATTTTGTTAAGTCACTTATATTTATATATTTATTATTCATAATCAAACCTATTTTTCATCATTTATTAATTTATCCAAAACTGCATTTATTATTTTAAAAACAGCATCATCACTATATTTTTTAGCAAGCTCTACAGCTTCATTTATTACTACAATATCTGGTGTATCAGTATATAATAATTCAAAAATTGCCATTCTTAAAATTGATGCCCCAGTTAAATCAATTCGATTAATTTTCCAATCTACTAATTTCTCATTAGCTATTCCATCAATTTCCTCTTTATGTGTTATGACACCATAAACAATATCTTTAACAAATTCAGAATCTATTTCTACATTATCCTTAATAATTTTATTAATATCTATTTGTTTATCAGTTTTAGCTAAAATTTCATTTTGATATAAAATAATCATTATTTTTTCTCTTAATTTACTACGATTCTTACTCATAATCTCACCAATATAATTATAGCAAAAAAAAAAGTGATGGTCCACCTCTTTATTTTTCATTGAATCAGATTATGATATTTTTTTATTTTTCTTTCGCTTAATACATAATTAAAAATGTATGAGATTAAAAATGATAATATAAAAGTTGTTAAACAAGTAAAAATAACATTTAATATATTGCTTTTAAAAATAGTTATTGTATCAATAAGTTTTTTAATGATTAAAACAACAATATCTATAACACTAATTAACACACCAAAGAAAATTGATTCAATAATATAATATTTAATTCTTATCTTTTTAGCTTTTTTGGTCATATCACATGGTAGATTTTTACCAAATATACTTTTAGGTAAAAAAATACTATTTTTCAATTCGATCACTCATTTCTTTAATTTTATATAATTCATTTAATGCTTCTATTGGCGTTATATTTAAAACATCAATTTTATTTAAATATTCATTTAATTCTTGATAAACATTATTATTATTATTATCATTTAATGGTAAAGTATATTCTATATAATTATTTTTATTATTTGATTTATTTTCATAATTAGTAAGAATTTCTTTGGCTCTTTTAATAATAATAGAAGGCATTCCTGCAAGATTTGCAACACTTATCCCATAACTTTTATCTGTAGGTCCATCTTCTACTTTATGTAAAAAAGTTATATTATCGTCTTTTTCAATTGCAGAAACATGAATATTTTTTATATTTTCATATTTTTCAGTAAGTTTTGTGAGCTCATGATAATGAGTAGAAAATAAAACTTTACATTTTATTTTTTGACTTACAAATTCTAAAATTGAAAAAGCCAATGCCATACCATCATATGTCGAAGTTCCTCTTCCTAATTCATCGAATAATATTAAACTATTAGCAGTTGAGTTAATGATTGCATTTTTTGCTTCCAGCATTTCAACCATAAATGTAGATTCACCCCCAACTAAATCATCACTTGCACCAATTCTCGTAAAAATTTTATCAAAAATAGGAATATCACATGACTCACAAGGTACAAATGAACCCATTTGAGCAAGTATAATAATTACCGCTAATTGTCGCATATAAGTTGATTTACCAGCCATATTTGGTCCAGTAATTAATAATGTACTTGTATTACTATCCATAATACAATCATTAGCAACATATTCATTTTTATTTACTTTTTTTACAACTGGATGAAAAGCTTTTCTAATACAAATATTTTGTTTTGTGTTGATTTTTGGTCTTACAAAACCATATTCTTCACTAACTATCGCTAATGATAGTATAGCATCAAGTTCACTTATCGAATCAGATAAAACTTGAAGTGAAGAAATAAAAGTTTTTACTTTTTCTTTTATTTCTAAAAACATATTATATTCAAGCTCAATTATTTTTTCTTCAGAATTTAAAACTAAAGCTTCTTTTTCCTTTAAAATAGGAGTTATGTATCTTTCTTTATCAGCTAATGTCTGACGGCGTTCCCATCCCCATTGTGGATTAACTAACTTTGTTTGGCCCTTAGATACTTCAATATAATAGCCAAAAACTTTATTATAGCCGACTTTTAAGGTTTTAATACCTGTTTTCTCTTTTTCACTTGCTTCTAAAGAAGAAATAAACTCTTTGCCACCAGAACGAATTGATTTCAATTCATCCAATTCTTTATTATATCCTTCTTTGATTAAAAATCCTTCCTTTAATGATAATGGTGGATTTTCATATAAAGCATCACAAAGTAATTTATATAATTCTTCATGAGTATCGATTTTCATACCAATATCTAATTTATCTACTATATTTTTTATTTCAGGAATTACAGCTAATGACTTTTTTATTTGCAATAAATCACGAGCCGTTAAAGAACCACAGCTAACTTTACCACAAAGTCTTTCTAAATCATAAACTTCATATAAAGCATTTTGTAATTTTTCTCTCAAAATAAATTCATTATTTATTTTTTCAATTAAGTCATATCTAAAGTTGATTCGTTTTATATCCAATAAAGGATTTAACATCCAATTTTTTAGTTTTCTACTTCCCATCGCTGTTTTTGTTTTATCAATTAAAGAAATTAATGAATTGTTTCTTTCTTTTAGTCTTAGAGTTTCAAATAATTCTAAATTTCTAATAGTATGGATATCCATATTTAAATATTCATTATTATCAATAACTTCAACATTTTTAATATGTGATAAATCTTTTAATTGTTTTTTAACTAAATAGTATAATAAATGCTTAACACCTTGTTTATATCTTAAATTAACTAGATTATTATATAAATATTCATATTCATTTTCTAAAAAATCATCATTATTAGAGATACAAATTCCATATTGATTTTCAATAATATTTAAAGTTTCTAAATCAAAATCACTATTAACAACAATCTCTTTAATTGATAACCTTAACAATTCATTAAAAAGCTTTTCATTTTCTTTAGCAATAGTTTGAATAAAAATATTACCCGTTGAAATATCGCTATATGTAAGTAAATATGAATCGTTAAAAACTAATAAACTAGCAATATAATTTGAATCATAGCTTTTTAAAAAATCTAAATCTACTAAAGTAGCTTTACTTACAACCGAAACAACTCCTCGTTTTACTGTGCCTTTTGCATTCTTAGGATCCTCCAGTTGTTCAGCTATTGCAACTTTATATCCTTTATTTACTAACGCTTCAAGATATGGTTTTACTGAATGATGAGGAACTCCACACATTGGTATTCTTTCATCTAAACCGGCATTTTTACCAGTTAATGTTAGTTCTAATTCCCTTGAAGCAATTTCTCCATCTTCAAAAAAAAGCTCATAAAAATCTCCTAATCGAAAAAATAAAAGCTCATCTTCATAATTATCTTTTATTTCCATATATTGTTTCATCATTGGACTTAATTTTTCTTTATTTACTTCGTTTCTTTTCATATTACATCATCTTTATTATAACATGTATAAATTATAAAAAAAAGAAACAATTATTTTAAACTATTTAAATAGTTAATTGCTTCATCAAATGTAGATACTGATTTTAATTTTATTTTCAATTTATATTTATTCACAATTTTTTTAGCTTCTTTATAATTTTCTTTAGGACATAAAAATACATCTGCATTATTTTTATTCGCTCCTAAAAGTTTATATTTAACTCCATCTATTTCTCCGACCTGACCGTTTTCATTAATTGTTCCAGTTCCAACAATATTTTTCCCTTTAGTAATATCTTTTTCAGTTAGTTTATTATAAATACTTAAAGCAAGCATTAATCCGCCTGAAGAACCAGATTCATTTTGTTTACTTTTAATTTCTATTTTTGGATTAGTTTCTAAATCATAAGTTGTTAAAATAGCTAACCCTGTTAATTTCTCATTATTGTTCTCATAAACTTTGATAGTTACATTTTTTTCTTTGTTATCTCTAATTACTTTTAGATTAAGCGTATCACCAACTTCATGAGAATTCACTATATTTTTATATTCTTCAAGAGAAGTAATCATAGTATCATCTACACTAATTAATTTATCATATAATTGTAAAGAAGTTTCGCTTTTTTCATCAATATAAATTACATTAAAATTTTTCTTTTTAATTTTTATATCTTTTTCAGCCTTACGATAAGCAACAATAGTTGCATTAGATAAAGATTCTAATAAATATAAATGATCTCTTTTAATCATATTATCTACACTTTCATTATCCATAGTTATTTCAGACCTTTTTATTAAATCCCAATCCTTAATAATATATGATGCTGCTAAAAATGGTAAATTGCCTTTTATCATTTTGACATAAGCCATAGATAATTTGCCAGAAGAAGTTTTCTCATTATTAATACTTACCCTATTTTCTAAATCAATAGTTCCACCAGGAGCATAAATGACATATGGTAAATCTATATAAAATAAACCAAAAATTATAATTATAGATAAAATGAATTTCCAATTAATTTGCAAAAATCGTTTTAGTTTTTCATATAATTTATTAAACATATTATCACCAATATAATTATAACAAATAATGGAGAAATTATGAAAAATAATTTACTAGCTTTTATCAAAATTATTATTTTTATTTTTTTAATTATCTTGCTTATTATAAACAATAATCTAATTAGTAATAATATTGTTTTTGGTTTCCAATTATTTTTAACAAAAGTTTTTCCTTCATTATTTCCATTTTTTATTATATCATCATTATTAATAAACTATGGATTTGTTGAATTTCTTGCTTTCTATTTAAATAAAATTTTTAAAATTTTATTTAAAACAAATGAAAATGCTTGTTTTATTTTTATTATGTCAATGATAACTGGAACACCATCAAATGCCATATATACTAAAGAATTATTAGAAAAAAAATTAATAAATACTAAAGATGCAAATAAAATAATTATGTTTAGCTTTTTTGCCAATCCAGTTTTCATAATTAGTATGGGTTATTATATTTTTGAAAATAACTGGTTAATAATATTATTAATACTATGCATTCATTATTTTACAAATATTATAATAGGATTAATTTTTCGAAATTTTAATAAAAATAGTTCTATAACAAATAAAAAAAGCTTTAACGAAATGATCAAAACTATTAATAAGAATAAACAAAAGTTTTTTCCGTGCTTTGTAAAAGCTATAAATAATGCTATAAATAGTATGCTTTTAATATTAGGGACAATAATAACATTTACTATTATAATCTCTCTAATTAAAAATATAAATATACCGTATTTTATTAAAGTAATTATATGTGGTTTGATAGAATTTTCTAATGGTTTAAATATGCTTATAAACTATAATATTTCTATGCTAATCAAAGGTATATTAATGATTTGTTTTTTATCTTTTGGCAGCTTATCCGTTCATACCCAAATAAAAAGTATCATAGCTGATACTTCTATTTCATATAAATACTTTTTTATAGCTAGAATAATTCATGCCTTTATTTCTATGATATTGTTTATAGTATTATATTTTTTATTTTATTGACAATTAATTACAACTTGAAAATATCCTTTAGTAGAATTATCTTTTTTACAATATGGAATATATTTGGTAATTTTATTTCCTGGTGAACAATTTGATATTCCAATAGAGCTAAAGTTTGTTGTACTACAAGTAGGGGTTGAATAATAATTATCTTTTACATCTCCTACATAATAACCTGATGTAGGATAAACAAATATAGAACCATTACCACTACTACTAACTTTATAATCAATTGTGATGGTTGTATTATTAGCGTTTATATTAGTAATTCCTTTTCCTACATATGTTTCTGGAGTAAATGTATTATTAGTAATTTTTTCAATCTGCTCATTTATTGCTTCTTTAATGTTAATTTTATATATAGCCACACAATTATTTTTAGATAATGCAAGAGATATTGTCTGAGGTATAGTATAACGTAAGCCCCATCTTTTATTCAAAGGATAACTAGTTTCTTCCACTTTATTTTGACTAAACAATTCAACATCATTATCAGTATAAATATATATTCCAGATGATCCGCTGGATACATAAATATCAAAATTTGTTTTTGATTGGTCATCATGAAAATTATCGTATAGTATATTATTTGTAGTACCATCTATATTTTTAATTCTAGGAGCAGTATTAATATTTGCATCACCATTATTAAATTCGTTAAGAAGTTCTGTTTCATTATAATAATAAATTGTATTTATCTCATCAAATTCTTTCCCATTTTTCATAATTTTAAAACTAATTTCAATTAAATTCCCTTTATCATTGACATTAGTAATATGATCAAAATTATAACCATCAGGTAGTTTATTATAATATTTAGATTTAATACTTGAAATTAAATTTTGCATATTTTTTATAACATTCTCTGTTTGCACATAATAATGTTTTATCCCGGCAGTCATAGTATAAGATATAAAATTAAAATTCATTCTTTCATCATTAAAACCTTTTTGTATCTCATTTATTATATCAGCTTTTATGACGTTTAATTTTGAATAATTTTTATCTAAAACATCATCGGATTTTACAGAAGTAAGTATTCTAAATAAAAACAAAGATATTAAAGAAATTAAAGTAATTGTGACGATAATTTCTACTAAAGTTATTCCCTTATTATTTAATTTTTTCATAATTTCTACACTACCTTTACATTTGAAAATTTATCATTTTCAAATCGAAAAATCAGACGATATAAATCCCCTACTTCACTGATATCTTTTTTTTCATTAATAGTCTTTATATATTCAGCGGTTAAAGCTGGGAAGGTATCAAATGCATCACTTTTTTTTAAATCATTAACATTATAATCAGTTAAGTATATCTCTTTTAAACCGGTAGATTCAATTAGATTATTAAAAAAACTTAGACTATCCCCATTTTCGTCATCTGTAACTTTGTTTAAATAAAATGAATAATCGCCATTAATTTCTATTCTTAATTTTGAATAATCATTAAATTTACATTCAATTTCTCCATTAGAATTATTTATATTAGAATCGCTTACAATTCCTTGATTATTATTATAAGGAATACAAACAATTAGAGCATCTTTATATCGAGAAATTATTTTAATAGTTGGATTTAGATCATTACTTTTAACATATGCAGTATATTCATCTAATGTACTAGTATCATTATCTGAATCATCCGTTAATTTTTTATTTAATATTACTCCAGATAACTCGCTAATATAAGTATTTTCGCCATTTATTTTTTTATTATTAATCTCTGTTAAACATTCATGTATATTATTATCTTTATATATCGTTAAAAATTTTACTGTTTTAGAAAAATCTCGATAACAATTTGCTAAATTAATATCTTCTAAATAGTTTGCTATATGATATCCATAATACTGATACTCTGTTTCATCGTAATTACTACGTCTTCTTTCCTCGCTTAAAACTCTAATATAAATTATATAAAGAGAAATTATTGCAACTGAAACAATTGCTACTACTACTAAAGTTTCAACAAAAACAAATCCATTTTTTTTCACAATATCACCTATTCTATTGCTATATAAGTTGCTTTATCTTTTATAAGAGCACAATTATGCTTCTCACATGTTCCATAATTACCATATTTACTATTTTTAAGTTTGTTAATTGTATTTAAAGCATCATTAGAACTATAACTACTATCATTAAGTTTTACCCAAATGCCTCTATAATGTTTTTCTTCTTTATTTTCAAATAATGATCCAGAATCAACTATTGAACTATATACAAATATTTTATCCAAAGTAAAAGAATCATTAATAATAGCTTGAAAATTTATTGAATAATAATTATTTGTTTTCATAAATGAAAAAATAGGTATCCAAACATAATAACCTTCTATGCAATTTTTTAATTTTGTATTATCTTCAACTTGCGTACCAACTTCAATAATTGTATCATCACAATCTTTATAACTATCCTTGAATTTTACACTATGAGCCCAAATAGCTTGAGTATAATTATACCATTTATAATCATTATTAGTATTTTTACTATCAGCAATTATCCACTTATTATTATTATTTAATCTAATAGGCAACATATAATCCATAAGAATAGGTTGATTAGCAAATGAATTATCTTTTTTTATAACTTTATATTTTTCGATATTATTATTTGCAACTTTACTCATGTTTTTATTCAAAATTCTATTTTGAGCATAAGATAATATTAAGGCTAAAATTAAAGTTACAAAAATAAGCAAAAAAGAATACAATAATGATATTGCTATAAACCCACTTTTTTTCATAAAAACACCCTCTATTTAAAATAATTATATCATAAAAAAGATAAAAATAGTTTCAATATTTTTATCTTTTCATAAAATATAATAGGTGATTAATATGTATCCTAAATATAGACCACCAGGATTATTTAGTATTTTAGCTATCGCTGGACTTTCCATTTTAATCTTTTATCAAACAATTATAACATTAATTCTCCCTTTTAGATTTAATATTTTTATTCTATTAATTGAATTGGCATTACTTTTTTTCTTCTTGTTCAGAATAGTATGGCCGCACTAGTTTTTCAGTTTTATAAATATAATCTAAAATTGTACTTATATTCCTACAATTTTGGAATTCATTTTTTAAAACTCTTATTTTAGGAGGAATGGATATAACAATATAAAAAAGTTTAAGTTCAGCATTTGATAAAGGAAATGTTCTCAAATATCTTTTTAAAATTTCATCAAACCTTAAATCCAAATAATCATTTTTATAAAAATTAATTAGATCTAAAACAGGTGAATCTATTTTAGAATTCTCCCAACTTATTAAATAATTTTTATTATTGTGAATGAAATGAGTAGTTGATAAATTATTATGAATTGTCGCTACACGTTGCTTATCTTCATTTTTAACTAGTTCAAACCATTCTTTTATCTCACTTTCACAAAAATCTAAAGCACTGTTAATTTTAGAAGAATTTCTTATTAACAAATAAGCACTAGGAGATAAATATATCATATTTTCAATATTATCAAATAAATTATTATAAAATATTTTTAAATCATTAATATTATTTATTATGTTATCATAAATTTCTTGATAACTATCTAAATTAACTTCTTTAAAAAAAGAAGTTTTATTATGTAATAAAGCAACAAGATCAATCATATCCTCTGCCTTTTGTTCTTTAGGTATTTCAATTTCTTCTATATACTCAAAAATATTAACACCATCTCTATTTTCTTCGATAATAGCTGGAAAATAATCAAAATTACGAGATTTTAAATATTCATATAATTTATGAATATTTTTTTGCTTTTTATTTTTAACTACATAGGTACCAGAAGTTGTTTCAATTATTGTAGCTTTATTTTTTATTGTATAGCGATAAGGTTTGTATGCTTTTTTAATAACATCTAAGGATTTATTCATCAATAACTTCTGGAATTATAATTTTATCGCCAATAGTTATAGAATCTATATTATTATATTGCTTAATTTGTTCCATTGAAATTTTATAATTTTGACAAATACTCTCAATTGTATCATTTTCACGAATAATATGAACGTGATAAGTAATATATGTTTCTTCACTATTACTTACAGTTGCCATTATATTTTGTTTTGTTTCTTCATCTAATCTAGATTTTTCTTCTTTTTTTAAATCTTCTGAACTAACATCATCCTCTATTTTATCTTCAATTATTTCCTCTCCTACTTCTGTTTTTTCTTCTACTATTTCATCTTTTGTTTCTAATCTTTCTTCGGTAGCTGTTGGCATGATTATTTCATTAATTTCTTCAACTTCAGGTGTTTGAATTTCTTCTTTTTCTAAAACATTCCCCTCGACATTGAATTCAATATTAACTTTTAAATCATCATCAGATACTAATTCATACGTAAAATCTTCTATTTCAAAATTTACAGAATCTTTATCAATATCATCTGTTAATTCAACAAAAAATGGTAAACGATATAAAAAGCTTTCCTTATTTATACTTACTTCATGAGTTTTATAAGTACCTGAAACGATAAAATCTCCTTTTATTCCTTCATCGGTAATATTATATTCATGTTCCAAGGAAATACTAGTGATATCTGCTATCTTTGTTTGAAAAATAATATCTTTTGAAAATGGGATAGTTTGTTTCATAAAAAATCATTCCTTTCTAATTAAGTTTATGAAAGAAATGATTAATTATGATTTAAAACAAATCATTAAATATTTCAATATAATTTTTCACAGGTATTATTTTTATTTTATTTTTTATTTTTTCAGGAATTTCAATTAGCTCATTCTTATTATCATATGGAATATAAACTGTTTTAATATTATTATTATATGCACCGATTATTTTATCTTTTAAACCGCCGACTTTTAGTATACAACCATTTAATGATATTTCTCCTGTCATAGCAACAGAATTACTTATTCTTTTCTTTAAAACTGCACTGATTATGGAAGTAGTTATTGCAGTTCCGGCTGAAGGTCCTTCTTTATTAATTGCTGCTGCTAAAGCATGTACATGGATATCAACATTTTTTAATGAATTAATATTTAAATTTAATTTATTATAATGTGATTTAATATAAGAGATTGAAACCTTTACACTTTCTTGCATTATTTTACCTAATAAACCAGTTAATATAATATTTTCATGACCATCAGATAATATTGTTTCAATATTCATAACAAGGCCACCAATAGGCGTAAAAGCTAATGAATTGACTACTCCAAAATCGTTTGCTACTTTTGAACCAGCTTTATATTTAAATTGACCTAAAAAAATTAATAAATCATCTTTTGTTACTTTTATATTAATTTTATTATTGTTTGTAATTGATTTTGTAATGACTTTCCGAACTATTTTACTTAAAGAACGCGAAAGTTCTCGTACTCCACCTTCACTAGTATAATGTCTTATAATTTTTAAAATTATAGCATCGCTAAAAATAATTTCATTATTTTTAACTAAATGATTTTGTAAAATTTTTGGTATTATATAATTTTTAGCAATCGTAACTTTGTCTATTTCTGAATAACTATTAATTTCAATAATTTCTAATCGATCCTTTAATTCTGGAGGAATATTTTCAATATTATTTGCAGTTAATATAAATAATACTTTTGACAAATCAAATGGTTCTTCTAAATAATTATCTACAAATATTTTATTTTGTTCAGGATCAAGGATTTCCAAAAGTGCACTAGCTGGATCCCCTTTATAATCTTTCACCATCTTATCAACTTCATCTATTAGCATGATAGGATTATTACTTCCAGATTTATTAATATTTGCAATAATTTTACCAGGAGATGCTCCAATATATGTACGACGATGTCCAACTAATTCAGAAACATCATTAAGGCCTCCTACACTGATTTTACAAAAATCACGATTTAATGCCTTTGCTAAAGAAAAAGTAAAGCTTGTTTTTCCAACACCTGGTGGTCCAACTAAACAAATAATAGGACAATTAATTTTTGGATTTCTTTTTTTCACTGCTAAATATTCAATAATTCGTTCTTTTAAATTATTCATTCCATAATGCGTTTCATCTAAACTTTTTTTAACTTTTAAAATATTAGTTTCTTCTTTTTTTTCTAAATTCCATGGTAAATTTAAAATTAAATCTAAATAGCCTCTTACACTAGATACTTCAGGAGACATTTCAGACATATTTTCAAATTTAAAAATTTCTTTTTCAATTTTAATTTTACTTTTATTATCAATTTGTAAATCATTTAATTTTTCTCGATATAAATTAGCATTATTATCGTGTGAATTCTCTTCACCTAATTCCTTTTTCAAAAATTTAATTTTTTCTTTAATAATAAAATTTTTGTTTGTTTTTTCCATTTCTTTTTGCAAAGCAATATCCATATTTTCATCCAAAATTAAAAGCTCAAGTTCAATATTAATAGTCTTAATTAATATTGTAGCTCTATTAATTGGATTATTTTCTTTCATTAAGTTAATTTTTTTATCGAAAGATAAAGGCATAAAAGAAGCAATCAAATCAGTAAGTTTTGATAATTCAGTAATTCCAGTTAAACTTGATAAAATACTATTTGATAATTTAGGAGATTTTTTTATTAATTTATGAAATAAATCAAGTAATTTTCGCAAAAATGCTGTTTCTTTTATTTCATCTATTTCTGCTATTTCTATTTTATTACAAATGGATTCTAAAATTTCTTCCTCATTACTATAATTAACATATTTTTGAATATTAACTCTTTCTTCTCCCGTTAAAACAATCTTAATATTACCATTAGGTAATTCAATTTTACTTTTTATATGTGCAACAACACCGATATTAGGTAAATCACTAACTTCAGGATTTTCTTCTTTTTGATCAATGGGGCAAACAACTAAAAGTTTATCATCGTGATATTTAGAGGAAATCGCGATAACTTTTTTGCTAATATCATTATTCAATTCAATTCTTACCTCACCATGAGGTAAAATAACAAGATTTTTAAGAAGGATAACTGGTAAATTATAATTCATACTGCAAACCTCCTTAATGAATTTAAAGTATATTATAAATAAAAAATCTTTTTTTGTAAATAATTTTTCGACATTTTTTGCAATTTTTATTTAAAATAAAAAAAGCAAATTATTTGCTTAATTATTTTTTAATATTTCCATTGCTTTACGCATTTTCATGTCATATTTTACGATATCTAAACCACCAAATTGTGTTAAGAATTCATTTTCTTTCATACCATAAGTTTCTGCCATTATTTTTGCTTCTTTTTTAGCATCAGCATCACTTATCTCAATTTTCTCTGCCTCTGCAACATTTTCTAATAAATAACGATATTTTACTCTTTTAGCCGCTTCTTTTTCCATCATTTTTTCCAAATCTTCACGAGTCTGTTTAGTAAATTCTAAATATTGATCAATTGATAAACCTTGCATTTTTAATTGTTCTTCATATTGATGTATCATTCTATGAATTTCTTCATGTATAATTTCGTTATTTATTTCTCCTTTCATATTAGCAGCTGCTTTTTCCATAACATCTTCTAAATATTTATCATCAACTTCTTGTTGTTTACGATCTTTAAGATCTTTTTTTACTCTTTCTTTGAATTCATTTTCATCTTTTACTTCATAACCTAAATCTTCATAAAAGTCTTTATTTAATTCTGGTAAAACACGTTCTTTTATTTCCTTAATAGTAACATCGAAAGTTACATCTTTATTTTTAAGATCATCAGTATAATTTTCAGGGAATTTTAATTTAAGTGTTTTTTTCTCCCCAACTTTCATGCCAATAAGGCCACTTTCAAATCCAGGAATAAAAGTATTAGAACCAATTTCTAATGGATAATCTTTACCAGAACCGCCCTCTAGTTTTTTACCATCTACGGTTCCTTCAAAATCAATAACTGCAGTATTTCCATCTTCTACTGTTCCTTTTTCTTTTATAACAATTTCTGCATAACGTGATCTTAAATTTTTAATTTCATTTTCAATTTCATCTTTTGAAATTGTTACTTTACCTTTTTTTATTCCAAGATTTTTATATTCTCCTAATTTTAGTTCAGGCTTAGTGACAATAGTAAACAAAAAAGTTATACTTTTTTCATTTATATCTTTAATATCTACTTTAGGTTCTATTTCTGGTATTAGTTTATTTTGATCCAATATCTTTTTATAAGCAATAGAAATTACTGCATCAACACTATCCATATATAATGATTCTATTCCAAATTTTTTTATAAAAATATCCTTTGGCACATTTCCTTTTCTAAAACCATCAACATTTGCATCTTTACTTTTTTTCTTAAAAGTAACATCTAAAGCATCTGTCCATTCCTTTTCTAATTTTATTTCTATTTCATGAATATTTTTCATAATTCCTCCATTCACTTTTTATATTATATAATAAATAAAAAATATTAACAAGATATTTAATCAAATCAATTTTAATTTATTAAAAAAGCATCTTCTATATTTAAATTATTTATAAAATTATCTTTAACATATAGTTTGCAAAGAATATCTCCTTTTGCAATTTTATTACCTAATTCTTGAACTATTTCTAATCCTACGCCATAATCAATAGCATCATTCTTACTCATACGACCTGCTCCTAATAATAATGTTATTTCGCCAATTTTTTTAGCATCAATTTGTTTTAAAATACCTTCTTTATTAGATTTTATTTCAATTATTTTTTTACTAAGCTTTAATTTTTCTATATTACCACCTTGATATTTTACCATTTCATAAAACTTTTTTAGTGCATTATTATTATCCAAATTTTTAACAACCATTTCCTTAGCATCATTAAAAGAAATTTTTTTAGTCATATTAACAATATTTGCAGCAATTAAAAGACATACATCCCTTAAATTTCCCTTCTTGCCTTTCAGTACATCAATTGCTTCTACTACTTCTAAAGCATTTCCAACATTATTTCCAAGAGGATTATCCATATTACTAATAATAACCCTAACATTTTTATCGTAATGACTTCCAATATTTTCTAACCACGTTTTAAGTAAAATTGCATCTTTATTACTTTGTATAAGAGCACCTTTACCTATTTTTAAATCAATTAAAATATTTTTAGCTCCAAGAGCTATTTTTTTACTCATAATACTTGATGCAATTAAAGGTACAGAGGAAACTGTAGCAGTAACATCTCTTAATTCATAAACGATTTTATCTAAAGGAGCAATTTCATTACTTTGCGCAATTATTGCACAACCAACATCTTTTAATTCTTTAAAGAAATCTTCTTTAGGAACATTAATTTTAAAACCAGGAATGCTTTCTAATTTATCAATTGTTCCTCCAGTAATGCCAAGCTCTCTACCACTCATTTTCGGTACTATTATACCGCATGAAGCTACCAAAGGAACTACTATTAAAGATACTTTATCACCAATCCCACCTGTTGAATGCTTATCAGCAGTTTCTTTATATAAATTACATAAATTTAATACTTCCCCACTTTTAATAAAAATATCAGTTAAATTTAAAGTTTCATTAAAAGTCATACTATTAATTGTAATAGCCATTAATAGCGCACTTATTTGATAATCAGGAATTTCTTTGTTTAAAAATCCATTAAATGCAAATTCTAATTCTGCATAACTTAATTCTTTACCATCTTTCTTTTTTTCAATAATATCTTTTATATTCATAATTTTCTCCTTAAAAAAAGTTCAAATTAAAATTTAACTTGAACATTTTCTCTTTGTTCTTCAATAATTTCAAAAAATGTCTTTTTGTTAAAGTGAAATAACGAAGCTATTATATTACTTGGAAACATTTCAACTTTATTATTATATTTTAAAACAGAATCATTATAAAAACTTCTTGAATAAGCAATTTTTTCTTCTATTTCTTTTAATGTATCTTGTAAATCAATAAAATTAGTATTCGCTTTCAAATCTGGATAACTTTCCGATAAAGCGAATAATTTAGATATTGCATTACTAAGATCATTACTAGCTTTAATTTGACCTTCTTGGGTAGTGGCATTCGCATAGGCATTTCTAGCATTGATAACACTATTTAAAGTTTCTTTTTCATGCTTTGCATAACCTTTAACTGTTTCTACTAAATTTGGAATTAAATCATATCTTTTCTTCAACTGAATATCTATTTGGCTCCATTCATTTTCAACATTATTTTTAAGCCCAATAAATGAATTTCTTGTACCAATAATATAAAATAATACTAATAATATCACAGCTCCAATAATAATTAAAATAATTGTAATAGTACTCATAAGCACCTCCTATATATTACATCTTATCATATAAACCTATTTTTCACAATCAAAAACTTTTAATTCTATTTATTAGTTTTTTTAAAATTTTTAAATTAAATATGACAATAAATATTATGCATATAATAACAAAGAAAAAAACAAGTTTATTAGCCATTATCCATTTTTGCAAACTAAATTTCAAATCATTTTTTAAAATAGCATTGACCACTCCAACCTCTTTATCATCCACATATACTTTTATTTTGCCAACTAATTTATTTTTCTTTGAATTAAATTTAAGTTTGTTATTACTTATATATTTATATTTTATGTTATTAGTATTTTTATTAATATATTTTTTTAACTTTTCATTGGTTGTAATTAAGGCTTTATCATCTTTTGTATACTTTATTTTTGTTGTTACTAAAACTTTACCTTGAGGTGTTAAATTTCTATATTCGTAATTATTTAAAAAATATTCATATATTTTATATGCATCATAAAAATTATAATATGCTTTATAATCAAGGGGAGTCGAAGTTGTAACTAACATTAAATTTATATCTTTTAATTTAATAACAGAAGCCAGTGAATATCCTGCTTTTTTAGTAGTTCCAGTTTTTCCAGCAATCATATACTTTTTGCCGGAAATACTTAAAAATTTATTTAAAACATTATTTTTAATAAACATGTTATTAGAAGTTGTAAAACTTTTTTTAGTTATAATTTTTTTAAAAGTACTATTCTCCATAGCATATTTAAATAATAAATATACATCATTTACTGTAGAGTAATGTTTATCTTCATCATAACCTACAGGATTAGTAAAAGAAGAATTTTTTAAGCCGATTTTTTTTGCTAGTTTATTCATATTAATTATAAATGTATCATAATTAAAAATAGTGTTATTAGCTAAAGCAAAAGCACATTCACCACCAGATAAAAATAAAAGTCCATATAATAAATCTTCATATGTTACATTATCCCCTATTTTAAATCCAGCAGTTGCTAAATTATATTTTTCTACATTTTTAAAATCTGCTGATTTCAAAATGATTTTTTCATTTAGATCTTTTTTATTTTCAATAACTACCATAGCTGTTAATATTTTAGTCATACTGGCAATTGATACTTTTTCATCTTTATTACGCTCATATAATATAGAGTTATCATCTAAATTATAAAGTACTATATTATTTGATTTTAATGCTAAATCAGAAATATTTAAAGCACTTACTTTAATTGGGAAAATAATTAATAAAATAATTAATAAAAATTTTTTATTCATACTTACCTCTTTATGTATATGATTATATCACATTATATATTTTAGTATATGGATAATTTTTTTTATATTTTCATATAATTGATTGGTGATTTATTTGAAAAATTTTATTAGTGGATACTTAGTTGGTGCTTTATCATTAATTCCAGGAATTTCTGGAGGAACAGCTTTAGTTTTATTAAATCAATTTGATAAATTTATTTATGAATTAACCAATATTTTTAATAAAAATGTTAAAAATAATAAAAATTTTATTATTTTTATAATATTGGGCATTATTTTAGGATCTATAACTTTTGCTAATGTGACTGAATTACTTTTTACTTTTATTCCGATTCAAACTTTATTTATGTTTTCTGGTTTTGTATTATTTAATATTCCAAAATTTTATAAAAAAGAATTTAAAGATTCAAAAATTAATATTATTTTTTTTATTATCGGCTTATTTATAATTGCAATATTATCCAATTTTGTTCCAGAAAATCCAACTTATATTATTAAAAATTTTCCCCAAATCTCACTAATTTTTCTTTTTATCTTCACCTTATTTGGGATGCTTGATGGAATTTTAACAATTTTCCCCGGTATTTCCGGATCAATGGTAATGATGATTATTGGACCATATTTCTTATATAAATCATATTTAGCAAATTTAAATGAAAATATCATTTATATTTTACCACTATGTTGCTATTTTATTGGAGATTTAATTGGGATTTTTATAGGTTCAAAAATATCTTATACTTTACTTAAAAAATATCGTAATAAAACAATGAGTTTCATATATGGTATGATTGTTATGAGCTCATTAATTTTAATTCCAACTAATGTAACATACACGCCAACTTTATTAATTTCTTCTTTTATTTTTTTAATAATTTCTTTTTTTATAACTAAAATTTTAGAATAAAATTATCTTAAATTTTTAATCTTTTTATATACTATTGAATATATTAAAATATAAAAAATTATATTTATTAAATAGTTATTAAATAAATATTTTATTAAATATAAAATATTTAAATTATTAAATATTGATAAAGTTATTAAGTATATTATTAAATTTAAATGAATTAATCCCAAAAAAACATAAATTTTATTTCTTAAATATTTAAAAATTATTTTATTTAAAAAATATAAAATTACTAATAAAAATAAATTAATTAAAAACACATCCATTAAAATATCTAATAAAATCCCAATAAAAATAAGATTTAAAATATTTTTTTTTAATGCATAATAAGGAATTAAAAATAGAAAAAAATAACTACTGAACGAAGTAAGATTATAAATAAAAATATCTAATAATACTATCCACATCATTTATTATCACCTATTATAACCGCCACATAGTTAATATTATTAATATCATAATTTACTTCCATCGTTAATATACTTTCAATCCCTAAATTATTTTTAACACTTCTTATTTTACCAATATAAATATTAGGGGGTAACAATCCTAATCCAGATGTATAAACATTATCATCCTTATTAATATTTTCTAAATTAGTAATTTTATTTATTTCAAAAATATTATCAACATAATTATAATTATCTAATACACCATATGAATCTTTTATTTTAATTGATATATTTTCATCTTTATTGGAAATAAGATTAACTTTACTATAATTTTTACCAACTTTTTTTACCACTCCTAATAAACCTTCATTACATACTACCGCATCTCCTTTTTTAATTCCCGATTCCTTTCCTTTATTAATTGTAAAAGTATCATAAAATTCATAAATATCTCTTAAAGATACTTTAGCTATTGTATATTTATAATTATAAACTTCCTTCATATTTATTGACTTAGAAAGATCATTCAATTCTTTTTTTAAAGTTTTATTTTCTGCAATTAAAATATTATTATCAATTTTATTAATATTTTTTTCAACAAAAAGACTATTTAAATTTCCAAGTAAATTAAATAAATTTGATTTAAAAATTATAATTAAAAATAAAATCAAAAATAAATAACTTTTTTTAAATATATTTCTCATATTATCACATCTTTCCATGTTCTAAGAAACTATAATATATATTATAACCAATAATAATATGATCTAATACCTCAATTCCCATAATTTTACCAATTTCTTTTAATCTAGTAGTAAAATTAATATCATCACTACTTGGAGTTACATCCCCACTAGGGTGATTATGAACACATATTAAAGCACTTGATGATAGTTTATATGCGTATTTAAAAACTTCACGCGGATGTACTATGCTTTGATTAATAGTACCTATAAATAAAATTTTTGATTCTATTAAATTTTTTTTTGAATCCAAGTATAAACAAATAAATTGTTCTTGATAAATATCTTTAAAATAATCATTATATAATTCAAAAACAATGCGGGTATTATTAACTTTTATTTTTTGTTTTACATCATTTAAAAAAATTCTTTTTCCAAGTTCAATACTTGCTGCTAACTCCATCGCTTTAATACTACCAATACCTTTTAATTTAGAAAGAGAATAATAATTATAATTTTTTAAATTTTTAATTTCCTTTATTTCTTTTAATAAATTTAAGGAAATATCTTTTACAGAATAATTTTTAATACCAGTTCTTAATATTATCGATAATATTTCTGAATCACTTAAATTGTGTACACCAAATTTTATAAGCTTTTCTCTTGGTTTTTCACTATCTGGAAGATCTTTAATTTTCATTATCTAATACTTCCTTTTGATACAAACTATTTATTTTCTTGATTGTCTTTATAAATACTTCTTCATCTTTAGTTTTAGAAATTATTTTTTCATATTCTGTATTTTTACTAAGAAAAGAAGCAGAATTAATTTGTTTATTTCTTATATAAAAATTTATATTATTTGTTTTTAAATAATCAGATAATTTTTCAATGTTTTTTTTATTTTTTAATATAGCAAAATATACTCGATAATAATTGTCATCTTTTTCTATTATTGAATTATCATATTTTTTTTGAAACTCTAAAGCATTATCATAATTTTCAAAAACTCCTAATTGGAAAAAAAATAACTTGCTTTTACTATTTATCATAGCATCTACTTTGCTATTACTATCAAGAAATAAAAAAATTCCACATAAAGAACCGATAAATGTAGCAAATAAAATTACAACAAAAAATTTTTTCATAGAAAATCACCATGAAAATAATAACACAAAAAAATTTAGCATATTGTCGAACAAAATACATTTAATATACTTTGTTTTTTCTTTTAAAATTTAAATATCTTATAATAATTTGATTAAAATTTCATTCATTATATATAATTTATCATCTGGAATAAAAATATATCCCTTTTTATATATAATTTCTTTATTTTTTATTACTTCATTAAAATCAAAAACTTCTTGAATGTTTATATTAAATTTTTTATAAAATTCTTTTATATTTATTCCATTAATTAATCGTAATCCCAACATTAATTCATTTTCCATATTTTCTTTTTTTGAAATAATATTTTGTTTTAACCTATACTCTCCTTTTAAATAATTAGTTAAACTTCTAGTATTTTCATATCTAAAACCTAAGACAAAACCATGTGCACCTAATCCAAAACCATAATATTCATTATTTTTCCAATAATTAATATTATGTAAAGATTCCTTACCTTTTAAAGCAAAATTACTAATTTCATAATGAATATATTTATATTTTTTCAAATACTTCTTTATCATTTTATACATTTTTAAATCTAAATCATCTGAAATTCCATTTATCTTACTAATTCCATATAATGTATTATCTTCCATAATTAAGGAATAAGTGCTTATATGGTCTGGCTTCAATTTAATAATACTTTTTAAATCTTGTTTTAAAACTTTTATATTTTCATTCGGAATACCATAAATTAAATCAATATTTATATTATTAAAGCCTAATCTCCTACATAAAGAAATTTTATGCATTGCATCTTCTAAATTTGCTAGACGATTCATAAATTCTAATTTTTCATTATTAAAAGATTGAATTCCAATACTTAATCTATTAACCTTATTTTGTTTTAATAACACTAATAGATTTTCATTTATATCACTTAGATTACATTCAAAAGTAAACTCAACATTTTCATGTAAATTAAATATTTTTATAATCTCAAATAATTCTAATAAATCTTGAGTAGCTAAACATGATGGAGTGCCCCCACCAATATAAATAGTTTTTATTAACTCATTATGATAAGAGTCCTCTATTTCATTTTTTAATGATTTTAAATATTTACTGATCCAAGTAGAATTGTAATACATTTTACAAAAATCACAATATGTACAAATATTTCTACAAAAAGGGATATGAATATATACACTTTCCATAAATTCACTCCTTCTATTTTAATTATAACAACTTTTAATAATTATTAAAATAATTAATACATAATATCTATATCCACAAAATTATTAATACCATCTATTTTACCATTATTACATAATTGCCACATTTTATATTTACCATTATAATCTGTTTTATTAGTGTAATGAGCAAGCCATATATCATGTTTTGGTTGCATCCAAATATTTTCTAAATATTTTTTACTACTATAAAGCATAGTTTTATATCCAGATTTTTTTATTTCATCTAAGAAATCGTTTGCCAGATTAGTTAAACCAAAAAAACTCAAATTATAATTATTAAAATTTCCCCATTCTTCCCAATCTAAGGCAATTGGTAATTCTATATCATAATTTTTTATCTGATTTAAAACCCATTTAGCATCTTTTATTGCTGTTTTTGAAGAGTTAGCATAAGAATAAAAATAAACTCCTATAGGTATTTTATACTCATTTGCAAGCTTTGCATATTCTTCAAATTTACTATCAATAAAATATTCATTATTAGTACTAAGAGAGCCACCAAGTCGCAGCATTAAAAAATCTACGCCTGCTTGCTTTAACTTTGCAAAATCAATATCTCCTTGAAATCGAGAAATATCTAAGCCTATTTCAACATCCATATTTTGATATTCTTCTTTTATTTTTTTAAAACTAGTAGAAGTTGAAATTGATTGATTATTTTTCTTTTCTTCGATAACATTTAAAGTAAATTTTTTTATTGTTTCATTACCGCTTTTATCTGTTGCTTTAAAGGTTAAAGGATAATTTCCAAGTTCATTTAAATTATAATATCCTTCAATAATACATGTAGGATTATTATCATAATTATCACCACATAATATTTTTTTAGTTAAATCAATATCAGTCCCAATATTTACTGTATATGAATTATCTACCCATATAAGAGGACTTTTACTATCAATTATATTTACATTAAAAAAATATTTTACTTTTATATTATCATCATTTATAAATTCAAAATTGACTTTTTTCTTTCCTATTTTAGAAGAATCAATAACATAATCATTTACAATTTTACCATTAATACTTTTAATAAAATATGAAATGTTTTTTTTATCATTAAATTCTAAATTTAAATTATCTATTAATTTTACATCAATTTTGGCATTTTTAATTTTTATATATTTATAAAGTTTAAATGAAAAAATAATTAAAATTATAATTAAAATTATCAAAGTAATAATCATTACTATTTTTCTTTTCATTTATTATCACCTTATTTTATTATAACAAAAAAAATAAAATATTCATATTTTATTTTTTGCTATAACATTGAATTATAAATTTTCTAGTTTTTTTCTTTTAATATCGCTAAAAATGCTTCATTTGGTATCTCAACATTTCCTACCATTTTCATTTTCTTTTTTCCTTCTTTTTGTTTTTCTAAAAGTTTTCTTTTTCTTGTTATATCTCCACCATAACATTTTGCAAGAACATTTTTACGCATTGCAGATATATTTTCCCTTGCAATAACCTTTGATCCAATACTGGCTTGTATCGGCACTTGAAATAATTGTCTTGGAATTATTTCTTTAAGATTTTCCACAATAGTTTTACCTCTATTATATGCAAAATCTTTATGAACAATAATAGATAATGCATCAACAATTTGATTATTTATTAAAATATCCATTTTAACTAATTGGGAAGATTTATAACCAATTAATTCGTAATCAAAAGATGCATACCCTTTTGTATAACTTTTAAGTTTATCAAAAAAATCATAAACTATTTCAGAAAGAGGTAATTCATAGTGAATATTTACTCTTGTTTTATCTAAATATTCTATAGAATTATAAATTCCCCTTTTTTCTTGACATAACTCCATAATTGGTCCAATATACTCACTTGGAACAAAAATATTTGTTTTAATATATGGCTCTTTAATATCATTAATCTTAACTTTATCTGGCATTTTATTTGGAGAATCAATCATTATTGTCTCTCCATTTGTTAATAAAACTTCATAAATAACTGAAGGAGAAGTAGCAATTACTTCTAAATTAAATTCTCTTTCCAATCGGCTCATTATTATTTCCATATGCAATAATCCAAGAAATCCAACTCTAAATCCAAATCCTAATGCATCAGATGTCTCTTTTTCAATGGTTAAAGAGGCATCATTTAATTTAAGTTTTTCAATTGCTTCATTCAACGCTTCATATTTATTAGGCTCAACAGGAAATAGTCCTGAATATACCATTGGTTTCATTGCTTGATAACCAGCCAAAGCTTCTTTAGCAGGATTATTTTCTAATGTTATTGTATCACCAACATGGACATCGCTTAAATTTTTAATACTAGCACTAATAAATCCAACATTACCACTCGTTAAACAATCTTGCATGACTTTCTTTGGTGTATTTACACCAAGTTCAACTACTTCAAAAACACCATCATTAGCCATAAATTTTATTTTATCCTTTTTACTTATTTTACCTTCAAAAACTCTAATAAGTGCTACTACGCCTAAATAAGGATCGAAATGGCTATCAAAAACAAGAGCTTTCAAAGGAGCATTATCATTAATCTTAGGAGCTGGAATCTGTTCAATTATAGCTTTTAACAAATTATCTATTCCTTCTCCTGTTTTTCCACTGGTACAAACTATTTCTTCTTCTTTAAAACCTAAAACATCATGTAATTCTTGTTTTACTTTTTTAATATCAGCGTTTGGTAAATCAATTTTATTAATTACTGGTATTATTTTTAAATCATTTTCCATAGCTAAATATAAATTTGCAAGCGTTTGTGCCTCAATACCTTGAGCTGCATCAACCACTAAAATCGCCCCTTCACAAGCGGCAAGGCTTCTTGACACTTCGTATGAAAAATCAACGTGTCCTGGAGTATCTATTAAATTCAAAATATATTCTTCATCTTTATATTTATATTTTAATTTTACAGCATTTAATTTAATTGTAATACCTCTTTCACGTTCTAAGTCCATATTATCTAGTAGTTGATCTTTCATTTCTCTTTTATCAATTGCCCCTGTCTTTTCTAAAATTCGATCAGCTAAAGTTGATTTCCCGTGATCAATATGTGCAATAATAGAAAAATTACGAATATTATTCATGTTTTTCACCTAATATAATATTACTTTTTTATTTATTTAAAATCAAGTACTAAATAGTTTTCCTAATAATTTTAAAGTTGCAGATAAACCTTTAGTCATAAATTTTTCTACACCATTAGAAAATTTTATTCCAGCCTTTGAAACCGCATTATTATAATCTTTTTTATTTTTTTCATAATAATCATTAATATTAACTTCTTTACCACTTTTAATATCTTGTTCAAATTTTTTAATATTTTCATTAGTTAATATAGTTTTTTTAGAAATAGAGGTCTCATAATATCCACTTATATTTGCAATGTATAGCCCACCATAAATAATTAATGATAAAATCAAAAGAAAAATCCAAAATCTATGTTTTTTTTTCTCTTTCATGAATTCTCCTTTAAATATTTATAAAAACTTTTAGAAAAAGCATCTATACTATTTGCAACTTCATCTATTGTATTTTCAACTCCGCCTACTTCAATAAGCATAGCCGTATTTAAAGCGTCTTGATTATATACTCCATTTACTCCTTTTCCTCCTTTTTTATAAATTCCTTTACATAAATTATTATAGTTTTCGTTAATTATTTCACACATTCTATTAGCTACATTTAAATTACTTTCATAATTAGGATTTTCCAAACCAATTAAAAATAATAATTTTGCGTAATTTACATTAGCAATTGTTATTGTTGTTTTATCTCTACTAATCGAATCACGATGAACATCAATAATATATTTTATAGTCGGATTATTTTTTAAAGCATTATCAATAAAATATCTACTGGCTTTATATGAATAACTATATTTCCAATTATTTATTCTCAATAAGTTAGTAATATCTTCTTCTTCTACAATTGATAAAACATTTAAATCATTCAATTTTTCTTTAAGCAAATATGAAGCCATTAATACATTCGGTTCAATATTATAAGAAGATAAATACGTGGCCGCATAATTTTCTAACTGATGCGTATTGTAAATATAAACTATTGGATTATCTACTACTGTAGGATTAGGGTCTTTAAAATATTCTGTTTTTGTTTCTAGCTTTTCATATTCATACTCTTCATCATCATTATTATCAAAATATTCATCACTTTTTACAATATTATTTAAGCTCTTATTTATCAAAGAAGAAGTACGATTAAAATTTAAATTGAAAATATTATGAGCATTTATATTTTTTTTATCTGACTCATTAATTGTATTATTAATTAAATAATTAATAAGATTTTCATTATTAATTTTATTACTCAAAAATTTTTTAAATAAAAAATTATATGTTAATAAACTAGTTAAATAAATAAATATTAAAAAAAATATTATTTTTAAAATAGTTTTTTTCTTTATCTTTTTACTTTTAAATTTCTTTGCCATTTGAACTACCCTCCTTAAAGGGTATTATAAATTAAAGAAATTAATTTTTTTGTAGAATTAAGACAAAAAGATATTATTTAAACTATTTGCAATAATACTAGATATTTCATCAACTTTCATAGAAACATCAACACTAGAAAACAAAAAACTATTTTTTTTAATGACTAAAGGTATTCCAATCGAAATTACAGGAATTTTAAAAGTAGAATAACTTATTTCTTTATTAAATTTTAAATCTTGCGCTGGAATAATACCACAATCAGTAATTTCAATAGTTTTATTTAAGTTATACTCATGTTTTGTAAGCATAGAATCAATTATGATTATACATTTTGGTTTATAACTAGACACAATCATTTTAATTAATTCAAAAGAAGAAATTCCAGTATTATTAATTATATCTGGAACAAAGACTACTACTTTAGGTATAGATAAAAAATCATATTGATTAGTTGCAATTATTTTTTCACAAGTTTTTACTCCTATAGAATCTGAGATTACATTTTTATTTCCTAAACCAACAACTAAAAATTTATTAAAACAATTATATTTATTTAACAAACGATCGATTATTCTTTCTATTTCTTTAATTAAATATTTTTTATTATATCTTTCATCATTTAAATGAATAGTATAATAATCTCCTTTATTTTTTTTAAAA
The DNA here is from genome assembly GCA_947627995.1 of uncultured Bacilli bacterium. GTDB lineage: Bacteria > Bacillota_I > Bacilli_A > RF39 > UBA660 > CANQYE01. The sequence continues at coordinate 77,490 of CANQYE010000001.1, read as the reverse complement.
TTTTTATAATTATTATCATCGATAATAAAATGAGAAATTGTAGCATTTTTAGTTTCTTTAGTGTCAATTTTATAATTGTTTTTTAATATTGTTGAAGACGCTATATCTAAAAACATAAATGATTTATTATTCATCATACCACCTAATTTTATTTTAAACCAAAAAAAAGAATTAATACTTGATTAATTCTATGATATTTTAATAATTTTAATATCGTATGAACCATTAGGACTATCAACACTTATTATGTCCCCTACTTTTTTATTCATTAATGATAAACCAATAGGTGATTCATTAGATATTTTGTTTTCTAAAGGATCAGCTTCTAAAGAACCTACTATAGTATATTCTTCTTCTTCTCCTTCTTCAATATAATTTATAGTAACAGTGCTTCCAACACTAACTACATTTTTACCTTTATTATCTATAATTTTAGCATGTTCTAAAGTATATTCTATTTCTTTAATTTTACTTTCTAATTCTGCTTGAGCAGTTCTAGCAGCATCATAATCAGCATTTTCTGATAAATCTCCTTGTGCTCTAGCCTCCTTTAATTGTTGTATAATTTCAGGACGTTTATTTAATTTTAAATCATTTAATTGTTCTTCTAGTTTTAAAAAACCTTCTGAAGTTATTAAACATTCTTTTTTTTCTGCCATTTTTATTCCTCCTAAACAAGCCTAGATAAGAATACTACTTTTTTTCTATTTTGTCAATTGTTTTTATTCTTATCATATCTAGTTTTTCTACTTTTTGATTACATGAAATAAATACATTCATCATTGGATGGTTAGCTTTTTCAATCATTACTCCACTTTCATCATAAATATTTTCAACTATTAGATCAAAAGTTTCAGTGTTAGGCCCAAAAATTTGTAACACATATCCAATTTGAAAAAAATTTCTAACTTCCAATTTAATTAAAGATTTATTTTCATCATAATCCAATACTATACCAATAAAATCTTGATTAGATGCTTCTTCTCTGCCCGTATAATATTGTGCTTTTTCATCCGGTAAATTATTTAAAAATTGAGGGACAGAATCTCTGTTAGCACATCTATTTAATATATTCTGATAATAAATAATATATTCATCATCTATTTTATTTGTGATAATTAAATCTATAACTTTTTTATAAACCAAACAAACTGTTGCTATATAATAAATCGAACGCATTCTTCCTTCTATTTTAAAAGAATCCACTCCTAATTCCATCAAAGTCTTAATATTACTTACACTGTTTAAATCTTTTGGCATAATAGAAAAATCAGATCCTTCTTCACAAGCAAAATTCCATCTACAAACTTGTGCACAACCACCACGATTAGAATCTCTATTAGTAAAATAGTTCGAAAGTATACATTGACCACTAAAATTTGTGCACATTGCCCCTTGAATAAACATTTCGACTTCAATACCACAACTTTTTATTGCTTTAATATCTTTCAGCATCGCTTCACGTGCTAAAACCACCCTCTTACAACCTAAATTTTTATAAAATTGGGCCGCTTTTTTATTTAAAACGCTACATTGTGTAGAAACGATAATATCTAAATTTATATTTTCTTTATTTATTATATTTATTACTGCAATATCAGATACAATGACACCATCAACCTTTATTTTACTTAAAAAATATAAATAGGAAATTAAATTTTTAAAATCTTGATCATGAAATACTATATTTATAGTTATATATATTTTTTTATTATGTTTATGCACATATTTAACAGCTTCTTTTAATTCATCGTTAGAAAAATTGGTAGCATTTGCTCTTAAACTATAATTTTTACCACCACAATATACAGCATCGGCACCATATAAAATTGCTATTTTTAAACGTTCAAAATCACCTGCTGGGCATAATATTTCTGGCTTAATCATCTATATCACCTTTTATTTTATAAGTCATTTCTTCATTTAAAAATCCAGTATCTAAATTATTAATTAAATATTGCGTTTTAGCAAATTCACCTTTTTTTAAACAATTTAAAAAATCTAAAATAAATTCTTGTTTTATATTGAATGTATTAACAAAGAAAAAAAGAATATTTTTTTCATTTATTAAAGAAATATTATTAACAACATTGCTACTAAAAATTGTTGTACTATTTTCTTCATCATAAACTAACATTTTCCTATTAGTAATTTTATCCTTAATAATAGTTTTATTATTTAAGTTTTTATTATAAAATCTGTTATAATTTTTAATAAAATTTCTTTTAGAATAGGAAAGCATATTGTGGGTTAATAAATTAATAATTAAAGGTTTATTAGCATTATTTAATATAAATTTTACTTCATCGCTAGTGATATCATTAGATATAATTGAACTATAAATATCTTTAAAAAAATTAATTGCTTGACTATTTATAGTAAAATGAATATTGTTCCATATTAAGTCAAATTTCTCTTTCTTAAATATTTCATAAACACCTACATCAGAAAAAATAATTCCTTTGATTTTTTGTTTTTTCATTTCTAAAATCAAATTTTCTAAATTAATAACATCATCACTATCTAAAATTTTATTTATGATAATATAACTATTTTCTACCATTTCAGAAACTTTAAAATATTTGTCAAATCCTACGGCAAAATTTTCTAATGGATAGGCAAAATTTGATATTCCTAAATCTCTATATATTTGATAATCTGTCGAATTTTGAATCGTAATTAAAATTTTATTTAACATTTTTACGATAACTTACTGAAAGACCATCACCAATATTATAAAAATTGGTTGTAAACTCTTCATTATTTTTTAAAAAGTCAATATAATCTTCTAATTTTGATACTATACCTTTTAATCCTTTAGTTGTAATTTCCTTTTTTCCGCCAACATAACCATGAAAATTAATGTTATCAGAAATAATTACCCCTTTTGGTTTTAAAAAATACTTATATTTTTCAAAAAAATTTTTATATTGACCTTTCGCTGCATCAATAAATATTAAATCATATTCAACATCCGATAGATTAAGCTCTAAGGCATCTTGATAAACAATATCAATTTTTTTATCAAAATTACATTTTTTAACATTTTTAACACATTCCATATATCTTACTTCATCACGTTCAATAGTTGTCACTTTAATATCAGAATCAACACTAGCCATTAAAATAGCTGAATACCCTATAGCTGAACCAATTTCTAAAATATTTTTAATATTATTTAATTTGATAAATTTCATTATAAAAGCAATTGATTCTTTTTCAATAATTGGTATATTTTTAGCTTCTGCATATTGCTCCATTTCTAAAATTAATTCCTTCATAAAATTCACTTCCTATTTTAAAGAATTTATTATATTTAAATGTTCTTCATAAGTTTTAGCATAATGAATAGTTTTTGTATCTTCCGCATAAAAGTAATAATAATCACTCATAGTTGGTTTTATTACGGCTAAGATACTTTCAATCGTCGGATTACATACAGGGGAAACAGGCAAACCTTTGAAATTAATCGCTCTAGTATTATAAGCATTTAAATTATTAAATTCACTAGCTGTTAGAACATCTCCTATATTTTTTTTAACTCCATAGTAAGTTGTAATATCGCTTCCCAAATTCATATTCGAATTTAAACGATTTAAAAATACTCCAGCAATTAATTTACGATCTTTCTCAGTATTGCCTTCCAAATCTACAATACTGGCTAAAGTTAGTATTTCATGGAATGTATAGTTACTACTATTTATAACTTCTTTATATGGTTGTAATTTTTTTTCCATATTATCAAGCATTTTAATTATTACATCATCAATAGTTGCAGTTTTTGAAATAGAATAAGTATCTGGATATAAATATCCTTCTAAAGCATAATAAATTTTATCATTTAGAATTTGATCAGTTAAAAACCAATATCTATCAATTAATTGACTTAGAAATTCCTTATTTGAAACTCTTTCATAAATTTCTTCTTCAGAAAAACCTAATTTTTGATTCATAACATTGACATAATTTGTTAATCTTTTACCATCTATAAAAGTTACATTTGTTTCTTTAGTTTCAAGTGATTCTCCACGAGAAATTATATCAATAATTTTTGGCGTGCTCATAGATGGACTCAATTCATAAGTACCACTAATCAAAATTTTATCATTATTTAAGTATAAATATATTAAAGCTATAAAATCATTCTTAATTAGTTTTTCATCTTTAAGTTTCTTTATTATAGTTTTTTTCCCACTACCACTTTCTACAATAAAATTAACTTTTGTGTTATTTTTAGAAACTGCAGTTAAACTATAAAAATAAAAAGAAATTAAAAAAGCTATTAAAGCCATAATTAATATGATTAAACTAATTAATAATGTATGTTTTTTCTTATTTTTCATCAGATGATTCCGCCATTTTCTTTTGAATGCTTGCTAATAAATCTTCTACTACTTGCCATTCTTTTTCTGTTGTAATAGGTTCTAATTTTGATGATTCTCCTGTTGGATCGTATATTGAAGCATAAACTTTTATATTACCTGATTCATCTGTTTCATTATCAGTATAAACTATATAACTTTTTTTTGTTTCATCAGAATCAAAAGTAAACAAAACTTCAAATTCCTTTTTTGTTCCATCTTCCCCTTCTAAAACAAATGTATTCTTACTATTTTCCATTTTCTTTCCTCCTTAAATATGTATCTAATATAATGCTTGCAGCTAAATTATCCACTACCTTTTTTCTTTTTTTTCGTGACATATCAGCTTGAATTAAAACATTTTCCGCTTCTACAGTAGATAATCTTTCATCAATTAATATCACTTCAAGATTAGTTTCTTTTTCTAATTGTTCTTTAAATAAAATTGTTGATGTTGCACGAATACCATTGGTATTATTCATATTTTTCGGTAACCCTAATATAATTTTTTTTATGTCATATTGTTTAATTATTAATTTCAATTTTTCAATTAATTCATCATATGATTGATAAACTATTGTTTTTAAAGGAGATGAAATAAGTCCAGTTTTATCAGAAATAGCAACACCTAAAGTTTTAGTACCTAAATCAAGACCAAGATATCTCATTTTTTATTTTCTAAATAAAACTCTAAAAGAATTTGTATAATTTCAGTGCGATCCAATTCTAATATTTTACTACGAGCATTTTTATAAGAAGAAATATACCCAGGATCTCCACTTATTAAATAACCTACTAATTGGTTTACTGGATGATAACCTTTTTCTTTTAAAGCTTCGAATACTTCGTTTAAAGTTTTAGCAATTAATTCATTTTTTATAATTGAAATATCAAAAAGTGTTGTTTTATCCATAAAATCACCTCTTAACTTATATAATTGTACCATTAATTATAAATTTAAACAAGTCTAACATTATATAAAAAAATCACATATGTGATTTAAAATAAATTCAAGATGTACGGCAAGAAAACTATTAATCCAACAATTAATGCAAATAGTGCTAAAATAAAGACAGCAGCACTTGCAGTATCTTTAGCGATTTTAGCTAATGGATTTATCTTTAATGTATATAAATCTACCACTGCTTCAATAGCTGTATTTATTAATTCTGCAAATATTACTAAAGCTATTGCAAGCAAAACAAATAACCATTCTATAAGTTTGATTTTAAAAAAAATCCCTAAAGGTATTACTAAAAAAATAGCAATAAAATGTACTAAAAAATTTTGTTCGTAAATAAAAGCATATTTTAATCCATCTATAGCAAAAGAAAAACTTTTTATAAATCTTTTTATACCCCTTTTTTTTAATTTTATTCGATCTATACTACTCATTTTAATATCTCCTTTTGGATAGCAAACATTTTAATTTCCTCATCTTTAGTCATATGATCATAACCAAGTAAGTGTAATAATCCATGTACTACTAAAAAGGAAAGCTCTTCTTCAATTGTATTATCATATTCAGCAGCTTGACGTTCCATTTGCGGTATTGAGATAAAAATATCACCTAAAACTCTTATTTCATTATTTTTGATATTAGAATTATCTTCAAATGCAAAAGATAATACATCTGTAACTTTATCAATATTACGATATTTCTTATTTAAAAATTGAATCTTCTCATCATTTATCAAAACTACAGAAAAAACACTTTTTTCAATATTCAAGTAATTTAAAGCTTTTTTAATAACTTTATTAATAAAAGCATATTCTTTATTATCATATTCATTTACTATAACATAATCATTCATTTATAACCACCCAATATTAACAAATCCCATAAAATCTAAAAAATAAAGTAATATAATAATTATTAAAACTATGCTGATTATATTATAAATTATATCTTTTTGCAAAAATTGTGGTAATCTTTTTTTAATTGCGGAAAGACCAACGTAAATTAAATAACCTGATATTCCACCTATAATATTTAGCATAATATCATCTATATCCATAGATCTTCCAATTTTTAGTTGGACAAGTTCAATGGTTAAAGAAGTTATTAAGGATATAATAAAAATATGTATAGTTTTTTTTGAATTTATATACCTAGAAATAAAATAACCAAAAGGAATAAATAATGCTATATTGCCAAAAACATTTTGATAAAATAAATAACTTCCTATTTTATATCTAAATATCTCTGTAAAAGGGACTAAATTAACTCCACCATAGCCAAGTTCTCTATTTGTTACTAATTCGAATAGCAATAATATATAAATTAAAAAAATTAAATTTAAAAATTCCTTATAAAAAACAATTTTGCCACCATTAAGTTTAAAATAATATAATCTTACTGTAATTAAAACAATTATAAATATTACTAAAGTTGGCCATATATTTTTAATTAAATCAAAAATGGTATTTGTCATATATACTCCTCCAATTTATTCAATCTTTTTTTCCTCTTTTTCTTTTTGAATATAAGCTAATGAATCAATTCTTTCATTAACTGCTATAAACACTTCTACATTTATTGTACTATTAATTATTTCTTTTTTCAAAACTTTTTGAGAAATAATATATTCACCATTAGATAATTTAATATCAAATTTTTCAAGTATTATTGCAATTACTTTCTCCATTGCCTCTTTTTCGGTATATTTTTCTTTTTGTAATTTCACTTCTTTTATTTCTTCTGAATAAATTTTCCAATTAAATAAATTAAAGATTTTTTTTCTTTTAATATCATAATTATCATATTTTATTTTAAAAATTGACTTAGGCTTTTTAATCCCAATTCCAATATTCATTCTTTTTTTGCCAGTATAAACCTTTTTATAATAATTTAATGGTAAAGAAATTTTTGCGCTATACCATACTTCTCCATAAACTTTTCCTTTTGCACATAATAATTTTTTAGTTTCTTCATTTACAGCAATATTACCTGTAATTATAACATCGCCAGCTTTTACAAAATCAAATTCATCCTTTTTTATCTCTCCTTTAGAAGCAGTTATTTTTGTAATTATAGCATCTTTTTTTGCTACAATATCACAATCATTTTCTTTAGAAGAATTCTTATTAAGAATTCTTTCTTCTAAATGTACAATAACTTTCATTCCTTTTATTTCTATTTCTAACCATTCAATATTATCTGGATACTTATTAATAATACGATTTTTTATTTTATTTATTTCATCATAATTTTTTTTAAAACTAAATTTTTTAATGCCTGAATCTTCTAATTCATTTAAAACTAAATTTCTTAAATATTTATCATTATGAATAACTTTAACACTAATAATAATATTAGATAAAAAAAATAATAATATTAATCCTAAAACAATCATTAAAATAAAAAGATTATATTTATTGAAGAAATCTTTTATCTTATAAATTCCAACATCATTTATTTTTCTAATTTTATAATTTTTATAATCTTTTTTTATATTTTTATAATCATTTTCTAATATTGTTAATGTTAATTCATCTTTATCCTCATTAATTTTTTTTAGTGGAATATTTTTATTAACTAAATTTAAAATTAAATTTTTTAAATTTTTCCCTTTTATATTTATAGTAACATAATGTTTTTTATTTTCATCAATAATATTTTTCATTTTAAACCTATACTTTCTATTTTTCCACTAATCATAATTTCTTTGGACTCCATTTTAATTATTTTTAAATTAGACCCTTTTATAATTAAAGAGAAATTATCCATTAATAACTCTATAACATTATTAGTAAAAATATTTAACTTTTGATAATTATAGACATAAACATTATTTTTATAATACGTCACAAAATAATCTTCATCATATAAAAAAGATTTGATATTACTTGCAATATGCATTACAACCACCCAATAAATTCTATGTCAAATATAATGCATATAGTCATAACATATAATTTTATTAACAAAAATATAATAGAACTATATAAAACATTTGTTTGACTTCATAAAATGTTTATGCTAATATTTAATTAGGATGTGATTTTAATGAATAGCATAACAAAAAAGCAAGAAGAAGTTCTTACTTTTATAAAAAAATACATTGTTAAAAATGGATATCCTCCAGCTGTTAGAGAAATAGGAAAAGGTTTAGGATTATCTTCACCAGCTACTGTTCATACACATTTAAAAAAATTAGAAGCAGCTGGTTTGATTAGAAAAACTGACCAAAAATTTAGAACAATAGAAGTTTTAGTAGATAATGAATTTAAAGATAAAAATGAAGATGTGATTAAAGTCCCACTTTTAGGTAAAATCACTGCTGGGAATCCAATCGAAGCTATAGAAAGACCTAATGAATATTTCTCATTACCTTCATTTCTGGTCCCAAAAACAGCTAATGTTTTTACATTAGAGGTTAGTGGTGAAAGTATGATAAACAAAGGAATATATGATGGGGATTTAGTAATTGTTAAAAAACAAAATGTCGCCCACAATGGAGATATAGTTGTAGCCTTAACAGAAGATAATGAAGTAACATTAAAAACTTTTTATAAAGAAAAAGATTATATTAGACTTCAACCAGAAAATGATACAATGGAGCCATTTATTTTTAAAAACATTAAAATCCTTGGAATTGCAATTGGTTTATATCGTAAATTATAAAAAGTTCTATATTATAGAACTTTTTATAATTCGACATTATGGTAAACATCCGTTACGTCATCAATATTATCAAGCATATCTAAAAGTTTAGTAAAATTATCTAAACTTTCACCGCTCAATTTAATTTTTTCTTTTGGATATAATCCTACTTCATCAATTTCATATGATACATTTGATATATTTTTTTCAAGACAATCTTTAATTGCTGAAGCATCATGAAAAGATGATGTAATAATTACTATACCTTCTTCAGATTCAATATCCTTAATTTCTATACCTTCATTTAGTAACATATCCATTATTTTTTCTTCATCATTTGATTTAATTCCAATAATAGCTAAATGATCATAATTATAAGAAACAGAATTACTAACCCCTATTTTGTTTTTTGTTTTATTAAATGCCTCACGGACATTAGCTACTGTTCTATTAACATTATCTGTTAAGCACTTTATCATTAAAGTAGAATTATTGGGGCCAAATCCTTCGTATATAACCTCTTTATAGTCTTCTCCACCTGAACTTTTGGCTTTTTCTACAGCACGATTTATAATATCGCTAGGAACTTGACTTCTTTTAGCTTTTTCCATAATTCTTTTTAAAGCAATATTACTATCTGGATCTGGTATCCCACTTTTTGCTGCTTGATAAATTTCTTTTGAAAAATTAGAATATAATTTCGCTTTTTGAGCACCAGTTTTCTGAATACTGGCTTTCCTTACTTCATATGCTCTCCCCATATTAGTTTCCTCCTTTGAAAAAATAATTTAATTCAATTAAAAGTATTATACCACTAACTAAGTAACCTGTCACGACATCTGTTAAATAATGAACTCCTAAATACAATCTAGAAAATCCCACAAGTAAAATCAAAAGAAAAGAAAAAATTAATGAAAATACTTTTAAATATTTGTTATTAAATTTTTGATAGCAAAGATATCCTAAAAAGCCAAAAAAAGCTAAACTTATCATTGCATGCCCGCTTGGAAAACTTTTTCCTTTTTCTTCAATAATCATAAACATTAATGGTCTTGTTCGGTTTACTAATAATTTAAAAATATTATTCACAATAATAACCCCTAATGAATTAATTAAAAAATATAAATAATATCTTTTTTTCCAAAAAACTAAACTTAAAAAAATAGTTAGAAAAGTTACAAAAAAATACCCTGATAATTCTGATACTAAAATCATAATCTTTGTTAATGATTCATTGCGCCAAGTAGATATAGTTAATAAAATATTTTCATCAAAATTTTGTGTTTGATTTAAACATACCAAACAAGTTAAAAGCATTATTAAAAATACAAATAAAATAATAGGATAAATTAATTTTTTATTTTTTTGAATTTTTTTTAACATTCTTGCCCCTCTTTATAAATGGTTTTGACATAGTTATACATACTTTACGATTTTTATTTTTTAATTTAGAAAAATAACTATCAATTGTATCAGTTTGAAAATTTAAAATATCATTTAATATATAACTATCTTTAAAATAATTAGGATAAAATAGATTACTGCTAATTAACTTATCATTTATAATTTTAATATTGATGCCATAATATTTATACATTTTATTTAAAAATTCTTGATAAGTACAAACACATTTTTCTCCACCACCAACATTATATGTTTTTTTATTAATTTTTGATAAATTATCTACAGCAGATACAAAGGCATATGCCGCATCTTCTAAAGTAATAAATTCAATTTTACTTTCTTTTTCAAGATTATAAAACATATTTTTATTAGGTTTATCAGTTAAGACTAAAGGTAATCTAAAAATAGTAAAATTTTGTAAATCTTTTTTTATAATTGTTTCAATTTTATATAAATTTTTAGAAAATGCATCCAAATTTTCTTCTTTTATTTTTGTTTTTACACTTACATTTTCTTCATGTTTGCCATAAATAAAGCTAGAAGAAGCATAAAGTAAATGAATTTTAGGATTAATCTTTTTTATAGACTCAATAAGAGTCACAGAAGCATCGTAGTTTAATTTTTTGTTTAACTTTTCATTTAAAGTGGATAATGGCGGCATTAATCCACTTAAATGTATTACGACATCTTGATTACGAAGCAAAAATTCAATTTGCTCTTGTGAATTTAAATCACCATATACTATATTAATTCTATTATGGTATTTTTTAAAAATATTTAAATTTCTTTTATTTTTCAAATCAAATGCGGTTATATCATATTTACTTTCAGATAACAAAAATTTTATTACTTGTAAACCAATTGTACCTCCCGCTCCAATAACTAAAATTTTTTTCATAAACTCCTCCTATAAAAATAAACTCAATGTTATCAAAATCATCCCCATAATTATACCATAAAATATTGGTTTAGTTAGTGAATAATTAAATAATTCTTTAAGAATTTCTACAAATATTAAATATAATGTCATACCTAAAGTTATTGATATTAAAATTACAACTACGAATTCATTAATAATATTATTAAATAAAAAAATAGTAAATCCACCTAAAAAAGTTGAAATAATCAACAATAAAAGTAAAGTAAAACTTTTAATTTTATTATTTTTAAAATTATTAAATGTTTGAGAAATTTCAATTCCTAAAGGGATATTATGCAATCCAACTCCTAATGTCATTATAAGCGAAGATTTAATATCAGCTAACGATACAGAATAAATCGAAGCTCCCTCAATAAAATTATGTATAAATAATGAAATAGCAGTAATAAAACCAATATGAAGTAAATGCAAATTATGTTCTTTATGATTATCGTTTTTTTCGCGGTGTTTATGACTATGGGATGGTATAAAAGCATCTAATATTTTAAGTAATAAAAATCCAATAATTATACTTAATATTATAATACTATTCCCATAAAAAATATGATTTTTTAATTCGAATAATTCAGGAATTAAATCAAAAAATATTAAACCTAATAAAGTCATTAATGCTAATGTTAAAGAAAAAACATACATGTTTTTATTAGTTTTAAAAATAAAAGAAATTATTACTCCAATTGCAAAGAAAAAACCTGCTAATGCAGTTATTAATAAACCCATTAAATCACATCCTAATTTTTAGTAAATTGGGCTTCTATTCCAACTTTAGCACTTAATGAACCATTCATTAGTGAGTTTTGATTATTAGTAAGTGTATTAGCTGAAGAATCCTCACTTAGCCAAATTCGAACGCCGTAAGATAAAGTTGATCCTTTAGAAATTGTTAAATCTGATTTTAATACTAATTTGCCGCCTGAGCATGTATTACAATTGGCAAAATTACCACTTGCTATAGCAGTTTGTTCAACTCCATTAGAAATTGGAACTAATTCCCACTTAACATATTTAGATAAATAATTATTAGTTAAAGTTAGTTCATTTAAATATATACTAAATTTAGCTGATGAAATCGTCGTATCACTAAGCTCAATATCAAACTTAGTAATATTATCGTAATTTTTTCTTTTTGTATCCAAAATTAATGGTGAATCAGTCATTGATATATTATCAGTTGTATTAAAACTTATATTAAAATCACTTTTAGTCGTTAATTTATTATTATTACCAGTTCCACTAATTATAGTTGTTAGATAGCTATGTGAAACAAAAATATTAAAAGTTGAGATAAAAGCAATAATAATCATTAAAACTAACAATCTTTTAATTTTCATCTAAATCACCTATCATAAACTATTCTACATCAAAGTTAAAATATTATCAATATTAAAAAATTTCCAAACGACTTTGTGGATTTAATGAAAAATCAGAAAATTCTTTTTTCAAAAATAATGGATAAGCAGCAGCACCAATCATAGCGGCATTATCTGTACAATATATAATATCTGGAACAGATAAATTAACATCATATTTTTTTACTAAATTATTTAATTCTTCTCGCAAAAATGAATTAGCTGAAACTCCTCCAGCAACAATTAAATTTTTTAAATTATAATTTTTTAATGCCAACTCAACTTTTTTTATTATACTTTTAATAGCTACCGTTTGAAAACTACATGCCAAATCAGATTTATTTATTTTAATATTTTTCATTTTATAATTATTAACTAAATTAATAACACTGCTTTTTAACCCACTAAATGAAAAATTATAACTATCATCATCTAAAAGAGGTATAGGCAGGTTATAAAAATTTTTCCCTTTTTTTGCGAGTTTTTCTACGTTTGGACCCCCAGGATAATTAAGACCTAAAACTCTAGCTACTTTATCATAAGCTTCTCCAATTGCGTCATCTAATGTCTTTCCCAAAACTTGGAAATCATAGTCTTTTTTCATAATAACTAAATCAGAATGTCCGCCACTAACTATTAAAGCAAGACTAGGGTAATTTATAGGATTAGTTAAATTATTAGCGTAAATATGACCAGCAATATGATTTACTTTAATTAATGGTATATCAAACAAATAACTTAAAGTTTTAGCACATTCAATACCAATTAATAAACTTCCAACTAGTCCAGGTGCATAAGTAACTGCAATTGCATCAAGATCTTGGATCTTCATATTAGCTTTTTTTAATGTTTCTTCTAAAACTAAAGTAATACTTTCAGTATGCATTCTTGATGCTACTTCCGGAACTACTCCACCATATTTCGCATGTATTTCCATTTGAGTAGCAATCGTTAAAGAAACACATTCTTTTCCGTTTTTAATTATTGCCATGCTTGTTTCATCGCATGAACTTTCAATTCCTAAAATAAATATATCTTTCATTCAAAACGTCTCCCCATTACATAAGCATTCTTATTACGATAATAGTGCTTGCGTTCATTATATATTTGAAAACCAAATTTTTTATATAATGCTATTGCCGGTTTATTATCTACCGCAACTTCTAAAGTTATTAATTTTATATCTTTATTTAATCCTGAAAATAAATAGTCAAGTAATATAGTACCTATTCCTTTATTTCTTACATTTTCATCAACCACTATATTTACTATATCAATTATTTCATATAATTTTGTTATATGTAAAAATCCTTTAATTTCATTTTTATCTTCATAAACATAAACAGTGGAAATTTCTTCTTTTAAAATTTCTTTCATATTAAATAATTTTATAAATTTATTATTTAATTTCAAACCCAAATCATTAATATAATTTATATCATAAATATTAGCTTCTCTTACCATTTTCTACCTCTATTTTTTTTATATATAATGGATTAACTTCATGAGCAGTAACATTTTTTATTTTATCAATATTTTTAATTAATTTTAAAAAATCGATATTTTCAATTTCATTATAAAATTGTCCTTCGTGTGTATTTAAATATGATTCTAAATCTTTTTCTTTAATATAAACATAATCCTCTAGTTTAATATTATCTTCATTAAAATATCCAAGATAATATCCTTTAGGATCCTTGACACTAACTATCTTTTTATTAGAACTATCTACGCTAAGAGCACTTAAATATAAAAAGTCAACTGCTTTAATCTTTATATTTAACGAAAATGCCCAAGTTTTTGCTATAGTTACCCCTATTCTAATTCCCGTAAAACTTCCAGGCCCATTAACTACAATAATTTCCTTAATATCTTTTTTATTTACATTAATTTCTTCCAAAGTTTTTTTTATTGAATTAATAGTTAATGTACTTAACTTATTATCGCAATCTATATTTTTCTTTATAATTAATGTTTCATTATTTAATAAAGCAATAGTTAATATCTTAGAATGTGTGTCAATATATAACTTCATTAATTTTCACCCCTACTAATAAGTAGTATATCATTAATTTAAAAATTAAAAAAGTTAAAAAAAATAATTATATTAACAAATTATCTATTTTTTTTATAAGACAAATTAATTAAATTATAAATTTTAATTACATTTTCATCTAATTCACATTTTTCTACTATTTCCATTAACTCTTTATAAATTTTTTCAATATCTTCTTCATATTTATTTTTCCATTCATAATAGATATACTCTAATTTTTCAGAAAACTTTTTTTCATATAAATTTTTTATTTCAGTTTTTATAATCTTTTTTATTTTTTCTTCTTTTCTAAGCTCTTTTCTAATAACATTTTTAATCTTATTTTTTTTATATATGATATTGCTTTCTTTATAAGTATTTGCTATTTCAATAACATTTAATTCACTATCAATTGGTAATTTACTTTTCGCAATTGTTTTCCCATCCGAATTAAATTCAACAGCTATAGCAGAAGTTTCATCACATAAAATTATTGCATAATCTATAAAACCAACACTATTTTTATTATAAATTTCACATTTTTTGTATATACAGTCTAAAAATTCTTCATTTACTATTGGATTGAATAAAATAAAGTCATACAAAGTTTGATGTGATACTTTAAATATAGGTATTTTTTTAATAATATCTAATAAATCATTTTCTTCCCACTCATAAAATTCTAAAAGTTTATCATCAAAAAAATTAAGTTCAATATCATAAATATATTTCATATATTTTCCTTTCTAAATAAAATAAATAAAAAAATTAAACCTATTGGCAATAATAAGCACTCGTATCTACATATAATAAATTTAACAAATTCAAAAAAACTATACCCATTATTTAATAATGTCATATATAAAATTGTAAAAAATAATCCTAAACTGGATAAAAAAATTCCTAATATCAATAACAATATTTTTTTCATTGATACTCCTTTATTTTATTTTATTTATTATTTTAGAAAAATATTATATAATTTAATAGGTGATAAAATTGAATTTAATAATTTATATTTTTTTAGGTATTATTCAAGGCTTTACAGAACCTTTACCTATTTCTTCTAGTGGACATTTGCTAGTTTTTAGAAATTTATTTAATACTAATATATTTAATGATCTTAATTTTGAAATTATTGTTAATTTTGGTTCTTTTTTAGCAATTTTATTTATTTTTAGAAAAGATATAATTGAATTAATTACAAGTTTTTTTAAATATCTTACTAATACAGAAAGTAAAAACAGCCCAAAAATAAAAGCTAATTTTAAATATTGCCTAATGATTATAGTTGCGACAATTCCTGCTGGAATAATTGGATTAATTTTTAAAAATCCTTTAGAAAAGGCTTTAAATAACGTTAAAATAGTTGGGATTGCTTTTTTAATCACAGCCTTATCGTTATTTGTAGTAAAGAATATTAAAGGCAAAAAAGAAGATAAAGATATTTCATTTAAAGATTCTTTAATAATTGGTATTTTACAAGCTTTTGCGATTGTACCAGGTCTTTCAAGAAGTGGATCTACTTTAGTAGGATGTTTACTACGTGATTTTAAACGTGATACAGCTATAAAATTTAGTTTTATATTGTATTTTCCAATTAGTATTGCTTCTTTACTATTAAGCATAATAGATATATTTAAAGCAGGCATTTCTACTAATTTAATAATATCTTATTTGGCTGGTTTAATCGCAGCTACGATAGTTACTTATTTTTCTTCTAAATGGTTCTTTGATATAGTAAAACGTGGTAAACTATGGAAATTTGCAATTTATTGTATTATAATAGGATTATTTACATTATTTATTTTGTAAATTTTACAATAATTTTTTAATGAAGGAGAGATTTTAATGTCAAAAGACAAACAAAAATTATCTAATTATTTAAAAAGAAAAATAAGTAAATTAATTCCTAATAAAGAAATATTAAATGATATTTTTAATAAATTAGATAAAATAAATGAAACAAATCGAATAGCTAAAATAACAAAAAATAGTTGTTTAATACAATATTCAAACAATGATATATTCATTTTATCAATTAATCAAGATTCTATTACAACAGAATATATTAGCAATAATGAAAGTGAATATAGAAGCATGCAATTTAATGATAAAAATATAACAGTTACATATTCAAAATTCACTAAATATGCTTTAGATACATATGATGAGAACTTAGGAATTAAAAGATATTTATCATTAAAATCATATCATAATAATGAATTAATTTATTTAAAGGAAATTAACTCAGAAACTTTTAATGTATCATGTCCTTATACCAGTTCATATATACAAACTGAAATTTATGTCAATGATAAAAAGCAAGCAGTTAAGAACAAAATTGTAGCAACTGACCAAGCTTCATATTATAAATCAGGGGTTTATTATTATGAAACTGATTATATAGATTTCCCACCATTTAATGATGTAAATTTAGACATTCAACATCATGATTATGAAATGAGATATTCTAACGAATTAAAATATAGTGAATTTATTGATTCTTTAAATAAAAATAATAGAAAAAAATTGTTAAAATAATATTTAACAATTTTTTTTATTTTCTATTTTGACGATACCTTTCTTTAGGATCTAATTCTTTTTTACGCAATCTAATAGCATCTGGTGTTATTTCTACATATTCATCATTTTCAATGAATTCCAGTGCTTCTTCTAATGTAAATGTTCTTACTTTAGTCAGTGATATAGCCTCATCTGCACCAGATGAACGAGTATTTGTAAGCTGCTTATTTTTACATGGATTAACATCTAAATCATTATCTCTATTATGTATACCGATAATCATTCCAATATAAACCTCTGTTGAAGGTTCAACTAACATTTCTCCCCGATCTTCTAAATTCCATAAAGAATAACCAAAAGTTGTTCCATTTACCATTGAAACTAGAACACCATTTTTTCGATGTGAAATCTCGCCTGCATATGGTTTATAAGTATCAAAACTTCTAACCATTATACCTTCACCCTTTGTATTAGTAATAAAGCTACTTCTATAACCAATTAATCCTCTAGTTGGGCAAGAAAATTCCAATCTAACATAACCATCTTCCTCGTTAGTTATAGATTCCAAAATTCCTTTTCTTTCATTTAAATCACTAATAATAGTCCCAGAATAATCCGAAGGCGTACTTATAATTACTTTTTCAAAAGGCTCGTACTTTTTACCATCTATTTCTTTAAAAATAACTTCAGGTTTTGATACATTTAATTCATATCCTTCGCGGCGCATATTTTCAAGTAATATTGATAAATGAAGCTCTCCTCTTCCAGAAACTTTAAAACCATCATTATCTTTTAATTCTTCAACTTCTAAACCAACATTGGTCCATAATTCTCGTTCTAATCTATCCTTTAAATGACGTGATGTTAAAAATTTAGAATTTTTACATTTGCCAGCAAAGGGAGATGAATTTACTAAAAAGTTCATTGATAAGGTTGGCTTTTCAATTTCAATTTTTGGTAATGGTTCGATAACATCTTTTGTACATATTGTATCACCTATAGAAATATCATTACAACCAGCAATCGTAACAATATCCCCAAAATATGCTTCTTTAACTTCAACTTTTTTAATTCCTTCATTTACAAAAAGTTTAGATATTCTAAAAGATGTTACTTCTCCATTATTTTTAATTAAAGAAACTGTTTCACCTGACTTTACTATCCCTTTGTTAACGCGGCCAATACCAAGTCGACCAATATAATCATCATAATCTAAAGAAGATATTTGCATTTGTAAATTATCGTTTATATCACCTGAAAAAGGTTTTACTTCATTAATTATAGTATCAAGTAAAGGAGAAATATTTTTTCCTTTGTCGTTTAAATCAGTTACTGCTATACCTTCTTTGGCAATTCCATATATTATTTTAAAATCTAATTGTTCATCAGTTGCTCCTAACTCCAAGAATAAATCAAAACACATATCAACTACTTCTTCAGGTCTAGCATCTTTTTTATCTATTTTATTTATAAAGAGTATTGGTTTTAAATTATTTTTCAATGCTTCTTTTAATACAAATCTGGTTTGTGGCATTGGACCTTCAGCAGAATCGACTAATAAAACTACGCTATCAACAGTTTTAATAATTCGTTCAATTTCAGATGAAAAATCTGCATGTCCAGGAGTATCAACAATATTTATTTTATAATCTTTATAATTAATTGCACAGTTCTTAGCAGTAATGGTAATACCTCTTTCACGCTCTAAAGTGTTAGAATCCATTACACAATCAACAACATTTTCATTTTCTCTAAAAACACCATTTTGTTTAAGTAAAGCATCAACTAAGGTTGATTTTCCAGCATCAACATGAGCAACGACAGCAATATTAATTATTTTATTCATTTTTACCACTCTTTTCGCACTTAAAAAGAATACACCAAATTGGTGTATTTTGCAAGTATTTTTATAATTTAATTGATTTATTTTCTCCTATTTGGTATTTTTCTATTTCATCATTAATATATGAAACAGGCATTGTTATAGCATTACCATCACTATCTTTAAAAGATAATATTTCATTTTTATCAATATAAGCTAACACATGTTTTAAATATTCATCATCGCCTCGTTCTTTATCGCCACCATTAATAATGTTAGTATAATTTAGCCAAGATAAATTCATTGGATTATTATAAAAATCAATTATAGAACAGTTTTGTTCTTTAGCCATATAATCAAATATAGTATTCATATTCCCCATACCATAATTAAACATTTGAATAGAAACTGGAATATTATTATTTGAATAATATAAATTATTTTGAAAAAACATACAAGCAAATTTAATATTAAAATCTAAATTTTTTAATTTTTCTTCGGTTATAAACTCTGTTTCATAAGTTTGCGTTTCAAAATTATATGCAGTAATTTCCTTATTAATCCAAGTTTTAGTATCAATTTGAAATAAACCTATTCCACCATTATTTTCAATCTCTGTATGCTTACCACTTTCTTGAGTAGCAATTGCTAACATAATATTCTCATCTAAACCATAAATATGTGAATATTTAGAAATAATATTTCCATAATTATTTTTTGTTATATTAAATTTTTCTTCATCAGCTTCAAAACTTGTATTATCATTTGCAATAGAAAGATTTTTATCATCAAAACAAGTATATTGATTTAAAAATTTATTATCAAGAAAAATTTCATAATCACTTTTATTATTTTGATCATAAATTTTTTTAGCTTCCATCTGTTCATCGGTAATACTAGAATACGCATAATTATTATTATATCTAATATTACTTTTATACTCTTCAATATTATCATTTGATTTTATAAATATTCCTGCTGTAATTGACATAGCAATTATAGATACCCCTAAAACCACTTGAGCTTTAAGAGGATTATAAGTTCTATCAGCTTTTAAAGGTTTTTCGGTTTCAACTTCTTTAATTGTACCATTTTCAATTACGAATTTTTTATCTATCTCATCTGTTATAAATTTTAATTGTTCTGTATAATTTGGTATTTTTCTAATTCCATCAAAATCACTAAATTGAATCGAAATTTTTTCATTAGTTAAATACAAATCTTTGCCAATTTGCATAATATTTAAATGATCTTTTTCATAAATTTTTTTTATTTGATTTAAAATAGCATCAACATCCTTTTCGATATTAGTATATTCTCCATTCAAATGAACTCCTAATTTGTCTTTGCTACTTCTTTCAATAACTAATTTTTCCATTACTTATCACCATACTTTTCTTTTAATTTTTCATCAACTAAATCCCAGTCATCATCATTTGATACTAAAGTAATATCCATTGTTTCTCCATCAGTATTAACTATCCCTGCACTTATTGATTCTTTATTATTTTCTTTTTTGTATCTAAACACTACAAAATCGCGATTTGTTTTAGTATCTTTAAAAGTAAAAAGTAATTCACATTCAATTTCTTTATTAGACTCATCTTTTATAACAAATTTATTATTCATTGCTAGTCACCTCTATTATAATTATAACAAATTATTTATTTATCATTAAAGAAAAAAATAGCAAGCTGTAAATATATGTAAATATTGATAATTAAAATCATATTTGATATATTTATTATAGGTGATTATCAATGGTATATTTAGATTATAGTGCAACTACTCCTGTTTTACATGATGTTTTAGACTCATATAATAAAACAACTAAAACATATATTGGAAATGTTAATTCTATTCATAGCTTAGGAGTAAAATCTAAAGAACTGTATCAAAGTGCGAAAAAACAAATCGCTGATTTATTAAAAATTGATATCGAAGAAATAATCTTAACTTCTGGGGCTACTGAAGCAAATAATTTAGCTTTGATAAAAACAATAGAGGCATTAAATAAAAAAGGAGAAATAATTGTTTCTAAATTAGAGCATCCTAGTATTTATAAAATATGTGATTATTTAAAAAATGAAGGATACAAAATCATCTATGTTGAAAATACATCTGAAGGCGTTATTGATTTTGAAGATTTAAAAAATAAAGTTAATGATAAAACATTATTAGTTAGTATATGTGCTGTTAATAGTGAACTTGGAATAAGACAACCATTGCAAACAATACGGCAAATAATTAATAAACAAAATAAAAATGTATTATTTCATTCTGATATCACTCAAGCAATTGGAAAAGTTAATATAAATTTAAGAAGCGTTGATTTAGCAAGTATGTCTGCTCATAAAATATATGGCCCAAAAGGTATTGGATTTTTATACAAAAATAAGAAAGTAAAAATTAAACCATTATTAATAGGTAGTACAAAATATGAAGAATATAGACCAGGGACACCACCTTTACCACTATTAGTATCTATGAGTAAAGCAATAAGAATAGCATTAAATGATTTAGATAAAAAAGAAATTTATGTCCATAAATTAAATGAAAAAATATGTGACAATCTAAAAAAATTCCCAAATATTTTAATTAATAAAACAAAATATTCTATCCCACATATTTTAAATATTAGTTTAATGGATATAAAAAGCGAAACTTTTGTTCATGCTTTAGAAGAACATGAAATATATGTAAGTACTTCAACCGCTTGCTCAAAAGGGAATGAGTCAATTGCTGTAATGTCTTTATACAATGATTCTAAAAGAGCTAATAGTACTTTAAGAATCAGTATTTCTCACTTATCTACAAATGAAGAAATAAAAAAATTTAATACATATTTTAATGAAATATATGAAAAATTAATTTCTCTTAAATAAAAAAATCACTATAATTTTAAGTGATTTTTTAAAATTGCATTAATTCGTTTTCTTTTTCTTTTAACTTTTCATCAACAATTTTATTATATTTAGTTATTAATTCTTGAATATTTTCAAGTTCTTTTTTTTCTTCATCTTCTGGCAATGCTTCTTTCTTAATATCATTATTTGCATCTTGTCTGATATTACGTAATGCTATTTTAGCTTCTTCAGCACAAGACTTAGCCATTTTAACATAGTCTTTTCTTTTTTCTTCAGTTAAATCAGGAATTGCTAATATAATCATTTCACCATTATTAACAGGGCTAATCCCTAAATTAGCTTCATTGATAGATCTTTCAATATCTTTCAATACCCCTTTATCAAAAGGTTTAATTAAAATTTGTTTTGCTTCAGGCACAGAAATATTAGCAACCGATTGAATTGGTGTAGGATTACCATAATACTCTACCATTATTCCATTTAACATAGCAGGATTTGCTCTACCAGCTCTAATATTTAAAAATTTATTTTCTAAATTAGTAATTGCTTTATCCATTTTTTCTGTAATTGTATTTATATTCATATTAATCACCTAAATTATTCCCATACCCATCAACTTTTATGCTACCAGTAAATAATAATATTGCTTCAACAAATGCCCAAATAGAGCTTGCTAATACCAAAAAAATTCCAATAATTAAAATAAATGTAATAAAACCGATAATTGTTAGAATTAGTTGAGCAACAGCCTTTCCAGTATAACCTAAATAAAAATTATGTACTCCATATGCTCCAAAAAATATTGCTAAAATCCCCGCAGTCACTTTTGATTTTGCATTTTTTGTATTATTTGCAGTAGTTGAAGGAATTTTTTTTATTGCTTTACCACAATTTAAACATACATCTGCACCTTCTTTTAACTCTTTACCGCAATTTGAACAATACTTCATAAACTCCTCCTTAATATCTACACTAATTATATATGATTCAATTAAGAAAATCAACTTAATATATAATCAATTATTGTAGGCCCATAAAAAATTATGGCAATTATTGGACCAATTAAAATAATAGTTAAAATCAAAACTTTTAATGGTATTTTTGATAGTTTATTTTTAATAATTAAAAATCTTTTTTCTCTTAATGAATTTATTTCAATATTTAAAGTATTTTCTATATCATTACCGGAACGCATTGCCTCACAAATATTTAAAATTAAATTATTAATTTCTTCACTCGGAATTCTTTTTTGCATTTCCTCTAAGCTCAAAGCAAAACTTTTCCCAATCTCCACTTCTTTTAAAGCTTTACTAAATTCATAAGACAAATCATTATTAATATTTTTAACAACTAAACTTAATGCTTTTTTTAAACTATTTGTAGTCTTTAAAGTAGTACTTAAAACTTCGAAAAAGAATACCGCTTCTCTATTTAATAAATCCCTTCTTCTTTTTATAGCGATATCTAATAAAAAATATTCATATGCAAAATAAAATATTATAGATATAATAGGTGCCAAAATAATCAATGATTTAGAAAAAACTAAAATAAAAAATAAAATTAAACTTAAAATAAGCCGAACTATTAAAAAACTATTAACATCGTATTTAGAATTTCCTAATAAATTAATTTTATTCTTAATTCTATTAATAGTTTTTTTTCGATAAATCTTTTTTGTAAAACTAAACTCTTTCATCTATATCAACCTCGAATATCTTTTTTATTAGAATTATATATAATAAATATAAACTAATTAATAAGATCAAAAATAAAACACCTACAATTGTAAAAATAAAAGGATTGAAGTAATTTCTATTTATAATAAATATTATGCTTACTAAAATTATTGGCAAACTTAAAGCACAATTAAAAAATAATTTACTAGATAATAATTGTGTTTTTATTGTATTATTAATTTTTTGATCATCTAAATCATTTTTTTCAATTGAATTAAATATCTCATTAATATTGCACCCACTTTTATTTAAAATAGATATTGAAAGAACAATATATTTTATTTGTTCTATTTTAACTCGCTCATAAAATCTTTGAAATGCTGATTCAATAGAAAGTCCATAACATAAATCTGTATAAATTTTATTATATTCATCTGCTATATCGCCTTTTAAAGATTTTCTTACATTATCAACCGCTTTTAATATTGTTTTTCCAGATTTAAAAGAATTATTCATGATAATAATAGTTTTATACAAATCTTTTTTTACATTTTTTATTTTTCTTTTAAATTTTATATCTAGTAAAATATCTACAATTGTATAACTAAATAAAAATAAAATAACATAAATAAGGAAATTAATATTATTTCTATTAATAATATTATATATTACTGCTACTAAAACAACAATTAATCCAGTTATAAATTTTATTACAACATAATCAGTACCATTAATTTTAAATTTATTTTTTGATGGAATGTATTTCTCATATTTTAACCCATATTTTCTAAAACATTTAAAATGATTTAAAAATTTTGCATAATTATGAACAAATTTCCATAACTTATTAAAAATATAATCTAGGAATGAAAGCTCTTTTTCTTCATTTAATGTATTTAAACTAAAATATGAGAATCTTTTTTCTAATTTTAAATTTGATTTTATTTTTATGAAAAAAATGATTAGAAAAACAATAATTATTGCAATAATAACTTGAAAAATTAATAATTCCCAATTTATATTTTTCACCTAATCACCTTCTTTTATTTTTCAAAAATATCACTTAAAGATGTAATTCCTCTTTTCTTTAGTTTATAAAAAACTTTTGGAATAAATTTATATAAAATATATTCTCCTGTAACCATATTTTTTGAAGATAATCCATTAATTTTAAAAGCAAATATCTCTTTTAACTTTATTTCATTATCCTCTATTTTATCAACTTCACATATACTTGTTATTTTTCGTCTACCATCACTTAATCGTTCAACATTTATAACTAAATCTATTGCATTATAAATATATTCTTTTACAGCATTTAGTGGAAGACCCATATCACTCATCATAACCATTGTCTCTAACCTATTTAAAGCATCTTTAGGACTATTAGCATGAAGAGTAGTAATTGACCCATCATGTCCAGTATTCATAGCTTGCATCATATCAAATGCTTCTTTCCCACGAACTTCACCGACAATAATTCTATCAGGTCGCATTCTTAATGAATTGATTACTAAATCACGAATAGTAATTTCTCCTTCATTTTCATAATTATTCGGACGTGTTTCTAAGGATAATACATGTTTTTGTTTTAATTTTAATTCTGCGGCATCTTCAATAGTAATAATTCTTTCATTATCGTTTATAAAACTACTTAAAATATTTAAAAGAGTTGTTTTTCCACTTCCTGATCCACCACAAATAATAATGTTCAATTTACCAATTACAGCAGCTTCAAGAAATCTTGCCATATATGGTGTTAAAGAACCAGATCTTATTAAATCATCAATTGTATTTAAATAAGGCTTAAATTTACGAATAGTTAATACTGGACCTTTAATAGATAATGGTGGGATTACAGCATTAATCCTTGAACCATCCATTAGCCTTGAGTCAACAATAGGATTTTTAGTATTTATTGTTTTACCCATCGGTGAGATAAGCCTTTGAATAGTTCTAATAATATGTTCATTATTAATAAATGAAATACTTTCATCTCTAACTAATTTTCCATCAGTTTCTATATAAATTTCTTTAGGACTATTTACCATTATTTCTGTTACATTATTATCTTTCAAAATTTCATTTAAAGGCCCAAAACCATTTATTTCATTATCAATTAAATTATATATATGACTTCTTTCTAAATTGGTTAAATTATGCCCCTCTAAAGCCAAATTTATTTCATCATCAATAAACTCATTAATTTTTTCTTTAGGAATTTCTTTATCAATTAAATTACCAATTATCTTATTACGTAATTCATCTAATAAATTTTTATCTGGAAAAATATCATAATCATTTACTATATAAGGTTTTTGCTTATTTACTTTAACATTAAATTCTTCAATTAAAGACTTACTCATTTTTTCCATCACCTTCTTTAAATATATCAGTTGCGATAGTTAACATTACTCCATAATCTTTGGATGAAGCAATCTTCTTATCCATAATAAATATTTTCCCATTAAGAAGAAATATATCTATGTTCTTGATATAAAAATTTTGAGTTAAAATATAATCAATATTTGTTTTTAAAATATTTTTGATATCATATAATGAAAAATAATCTTTATTTAAATTGCAAGAATTATTTAAAATCATTTTATAATTTGTTTTATCTAAATTTTTAAATATACTTATTAAAGACTTAACATTTTTTAAATCTAAAGGATCATTTGTAACTAAAAATAAAATTTTATCTACTTTATCAAGAGCAACTAAATTAATATCATTTAATACATGAGAAGTATCTAAAATTACTGCGTCATATAAATACGAAGCTCGCTCGATAATAATATCGATATATTTTGCATCAATTTTATTTGCATCTCTTGGATCTTTAGGACAAGCAATAAAATCTAAATTTTTTTCATAGTTTGTTACATAATCTTTAAATTCTTTATAACGATTATTATTTAAATCATCAAATAAATTATAGATTGTTCTATCTACTCTTCTATTCAATGATAAAGCTATACCCCCATTTGTTAAATCAAGATCTATTATTAAAACTTTTTTATTAAGTTGTTTATATATTCCAGCTAAATTTAAAGTAAAAACCGTTTTCCCAACTCCGCCTTTTGCAGAAAAAACAGCAATAGTTTTACCTCTATTTGTCTTCGCCATAATAACCCTTCCCATTCTCTATCATATAATAATTTTAAAATTATTTCTTATATTTGTCAATTAGCAAAAAACAATTAACTATGATTATTTATATTATTTAAAAAATCAAAATATATTAACTAATTAAAAAAAAGTTCAAATATTACCTTTGAACTTTTTAATAATATAATTATTTTTTAATTAATTTTTCTTTTTATATAAATTAATCCACATCCACTTATTAGGATTAGTCCTAACAATAAAATTAAATTTACATCTGAAGTTTCGGGATTTTTAGTTTCTTCTTTTACTTTTTCTTCTGTTGTTGGAACAGCTACTGGCACTTCTTTATATTGTGCAATCAATTTTATTCCGTCAGTTAATTCTCCAGAAGTATAGTCAAAGTCATTTCCATCGTCTGTTTTATAACCTATAAATTCACGATTTTCATTAGGTGCAATAGTTTTTTCAAGCAATTTTTTTTCATAATCAGTTAAATCATTTAAAGTAGATACTTTAGTTGCAAATTCTACTTTACCATTATCACCTTCAATGTATACTTTTTTGACCCCTTCTGGTTGTACTAAATTAAGTTTAGCTTTAGATATTTTGATGTTTATTGTTTGCTCAAATTCACCATCACCATCCCAGTCAAATTCGTAAGATCCAACATTTTCTTCGGTTAAATTATCAACATAAAGCCAAGCATTAAAGAAATAATTTCCATCTTTTACATCAGTAAAAGGTTTTATCTCTCCGCCTCGTTTTATTTTTGCATTTGCTACATTTTCTTCATTAATACCAGTTGGTGCAGTAAATTTAACACCTAACCACCAACCATCTCTATCTCTTCCAATTCCAGTATTAGCAGCAGCCCAATTTAGTGTTACATCATCGAATTTTAAAGTTATATTATTAGAATTTTCATTTTCTACACTAGATGTACCTGTTAATCCTTCAACACTACCGAATCCTTCAAGAGCAAATACATTAGGCATCATAATAAAACCTAATACCATAATCATTACGATTATTAAATATCTTTTTTTAAATTTTTCACTCATTTTCCACTTATTCTCCTTCCTATATTAAAGATAACAATATTCCCCCCCGATGTCAATATAATTTTTTTTCGATTTACAGTTTATTTAATTTTATAGTTTACAAAAATGGATAATGGCTAGTAAACTCATTTTTTTCTTTTTAATATTCAAAATAAAAAACTGACTTTTAAATCAGTTTTATAATTACTAAAATGGCGTCCCCGAGAGGATTTGAACCTCCAATCTGTCGCTTAGGAGGCGACTGCATTTTCCAGTTGTGCTACGAGGACATATATTTTATTTTAACACAAATAATTTCTAAATAGAGCTTTTTTTGTAAAATATATCAAACTGAGTATTTCTTTTTTTAATCTATTTCATTATAATCAACTTTTTTTAGTCTTTTATTTCTTTAAAATTATCTATCTTTAAAACAAATATTTTCCAAACATCCCTTATTGTAATAAAATTTTAGAAGGATATTTCTATCAAACTAAGATAAAAAGATAAATTTAAAAATATAAGATTAAATCTTATATTATTTTTGAATTGATATAATATTAATAATAAACAAAAATAGTGTTGTTAAAGGCATAAATAATTTTGAATTACATCCTTCTTTTATAGATACAATTTTATCAGCTAAAGATACTATCCAACTTTCTTTATATTTCGGAATAGTTAAAGTCCAAGGAAACATATGTGTTAATATTGCATCTTTTTCTTTTTCTGTTAAGTTAAAATATTTACTACTATGATTTAAAGCAATTTGAGGATGAATCCTATATCTTTTAATAGCATTATAATCTTTTACCTCAGAATTAGTAAAAAAATCATGTAATAATGCAGAGCGTGTTGCTTCCTTATAGTCTATTTTAAAAACTTTACATAATTTATATGAACATCTTGCTACATGCATAGAATGATCATACCTAGATATACCATGATGTATTTCTTTTTTTAAATTATTATATTCTTTTAAATTAATTATATTTTGAACAATATCATCAAACTCATGTTTTTGAAATTTTGTCATTGGTTTTTTCACCTCATACTATTTAAGTATAACATAAAATAAAAATTTTTAAATACCTTATTAAAATTTTATGTTTAAATTTACACATTAATTCACTTTATTTTTTATTTTTCTTCGTAATTTCCTTATAGTTTTTGTTAAATTTGGAAAAGCTTTAATAATTCTTTTATGGAAAATAGATTTTTTATTAAGTGCTTTCATAACTTTTTTTGTAAATTTTAAAGTTCTATTTTTATTTTTACTAATTTTATTAATTGTATTTTTAATATTAAATAAAATTGCTAAGGAAAGTAATAAATCTACTATAATTGTTAAAAATAGAATACTAGAAAAAAATATAATAAATGGTTTATTAATATTAGAAACTAAATTCATAAAAAATGGATTTATGAGCTTTATAAAAATGATTCCAAGTATTCCAAATGGTATTAAAGTTTCTAAACATATTCTTCCATTAATATTAAATTTTCGATCACTATAATCCCACCATTTAGTTTTAAAAATTATTTCCAAAATAAAACTTGTAATATATTCTAAAACTCCACAGATTAGCATAGTTTTAAGAAAAATAGTTATTAAGTCACTATCAAAATTTTTTAAAAGCAAATAAATTAAAATAGCTCCAAAACCATAAATAGGACAAATTGGTCCAATCAAAAATCCTCTATTTACAATCTTTTTAGATCGACAATAACAATAAATCATTTCAATAACCCAACCAATAAAAGAATAAATTATAAACAATAAAAACAACTTCGCTAAAATCATGATAAACTCCTACTTCTTATCTATAAATAACTTATTTACATTTTCTTTAGGTACTAGCATATTTAATTTTTTATTAATTGAAAACTTCAATTTTTGGTTATGTATTGTATATTCCTCACCATCTAAACACCAAGATTCATCAGGAATGGTTTCAAATTCGATTTCAAAATTATTTGTTCTATAATATTCTACACCTTCTAATTTGTCTAAATCTGTTGTTTTAAACATAGTAATAGTTTTTAAAATTTGAATTTTTGATGTTAAAGGGCTCAATATAACTTCAAACATATTATCATCTAGTTTGGCATCAGGATAAATATTATCTATCCCTGCTACTCTCGTTGTATTTGTAACAAATATAAAAGAATATTGTCCATAATGAATTTTATTATCAACTTTATATTTTAATTTAAAAGATTTAACTGGTGCAGGCACTTTTTTTAATCCTTCAAACATATAAGCCAATTTACCATATTTTTCTTTTAATTCTCGTGGTGTCGAGAAAGCAACATCAACATAATTGCCAAAACCAGCTACGTATACAAATGCTCTATCATTTAACAAACATGTATCTATATTTTTAATTGTGCCATTTAATAACATTTCTAAATCATGATTTTTATCTGAAGTATAACCATACATTTTCCCTACATCATTTATAGTACCTAAAGGTAAGTTAGCCATTAATAAAGGTTTTGTTCTTTGTAAATTTCCTGCTACGACTTCATTTAATGTTCCATCTCCGCCTGCTACAATTAATAAATCAATATCTGGTAATTCCTTTGTTATTTTAGTAGCATGTCCTTTATATTCAGTAAATATATAATTTAATTCATAGTTATATTTATTTAATATTTCTTTAAAATCATTTAACATTTGTTTTTTATCATTTTGACCACTTTGTGGATTACATATAATAGTACATTTCTTCATATTATCACCTTAAAACACTATTATTATACACTATTTATAATTTATAATCCATAAAAAAGTTGTTAATCGTAACTATATGATTAACAACTTACTCACTTTTATTATTTCGAGTAAAATAATAAGTAATGATAGCCATAATAATAGCAAGAAAAGTTTCTGATTTTATGCACCCTTTAATTGCTAAAATACAAGTTGTAATGCTAAAAAGCAAACTAATTATTGTTTTTATACTAAGAAGACTTTTTAAAAATTTCATAGAGATTTACCATCTCCTATATTATATTACTCAAAATTGAAAATAACGAGTGGATTAAAACATTAAAAAAAGCAAAATTATTTTTCTGCTTTCTTAGTACTTTTTTTCTCTACTTTTTCTTCCTTAGCATTTTCTACTACAGCATTTTCTGTATTAATAACACTTTTGCCTTTATAGTAGCCACATTTTGTACAAGCACGATGAGGTTTTATCGGACTTTTACATTGTGGACATAAAAGAACTGTTGGTTCATCTTTTTTTAAATGTGTACGACGCATTCTTTTTTTTGTTTTACTTGTTCTTCTAAAAGGAACTGCCATAATATCACTCCTTCCTTTCTTTTAACAAATCAGCAAGAGGTGCTAATCTTGTATCTATTTTCTTATTATCATCTGTTAATTCCCACCCATTACCTTGTAATTTGAATTCTTCATTTTCATCACTAACAACACGAATAGGAATTTCCAATACAATATTTTCCCACAAAATGGTTATAATATCAAGTTTATTCTGATTATTTTTTAAATATTCTTCATTTTCAGCAATATTTTCATCAATTAAAAAATCAATATTTAAATCAATTGGCTCTAATGTACGACTGTCATTCATTTTAATAGTTGTAGAAACATTTAAATATAAATCATAGTTATTAGTTAAATACCCATCAACTAAGACATCAGCAATTTCAATTATGTCTTTGCGTTTAATAATTAATTTTGGAATATTGTAACTACCATTTATAGCTATTTTAGAAATTGTTCCATATTTAAGCTTGCTTACATCTATTTCCATACTTATCTCCTCATCATAATTTTACTATAAATAATTTTTTTTCTCAAATAGTTTTTTCACAATTTTTTTCTTTAGAACACGTAAATCTTCTATTACAAGTATTGCATTTTGTATTAGTATTTTCATTTTCAGAAAATAATGACATTTGCTCTTTTATTTTTAAATCGTAAACTATTTTCTTACCATGATATTGTAGTCCAGATTTATAAGCTATTAATCCTTGTTGATCAGAAGAAATTCTATATTTTTTATTATTTTTAATAAAAATATTGCCTGTTCCAAAAAATTCAAAAGTAACATCATATTTCTTACATTGATCATAAAGACTTTTAACCCATTCATAATTCAAGGGGCGCGCATTTTCATAGTTTTCGCCATCACAACAAACATATTCAATTTTCCCAGTTTTTAAATATTTCGAAATATCAACTTTACCAATAAATGGTGCGACCATGATACCTTTATGTTTAAATGGTAAATCAAGTAATATAGGAATTCTTTCATCACACATTTCTTGATTTTCACAAGTTACATTAAATGCAATATTTTCAAAATATTTAGGCAAATGATTTTTTACCCTTTCTGGTCTTTTTGTAAGTAGCCAAAAGACTACATCCTTTCTTTTTTCCATTATATCATAAGCATCTTTGCGCCACTCATCAGCTTCTTCTAAAAAAAAATCAGAAGTCATGCAAACTCTAATTTTTTCTCCGCTTTTGACTTTATAATTTCCATGCATATCTTTCTGAATAGGATAATTAAAATTACTTTTTACTTTATATATATTAAAACCATCCAAACCATGAATTTTATCTAAATAATACATATAACAATTTTTACAACCAGATGATTTTTTTCTACATCCATGCCAAGGATTCCAAATATCACGCATAAAATCATTCCTTATAACTAAAATATACAATAAAAAAATTAAAAAGTAAATTTAAATTATTGTTTATTGAACAAATATATTTTATTAATAGTAATAAAATTAAAATAGTATCTTTTAAGATACTATTTTAAACTTATATTATTAATTACTTTTTTTATTTTTATTTTGCCCCTGTTTATTATTCATTTGTGTCATTTTATTTTCTACTTGATCTAATGCATCGTTCATAACTTTACATGCTTTGTTTTTAACATTCTTATTTGCCATTAAATAAGTTGCAGAAGCAGCACCTATACCGATTCCACTTAACATCATCATTATTGAAGTTCTTGCTTTCATCATATCACTCCTTCAATATTATTTTCCCCTGATTATTTAAAAATATACAATAATTTATTAAGTAAATCTGTTTTTCTAACCTCGCTATAATCATTATCAACAGCGGCCTTAAAAAGATCACTTTTTCCAATTATTACCAATGATTTTTTTGCTCGTGAAACTCCTGTATATATAAGTTTATTATAAAGCATTCTGCTATATCCTTTAGCAATTGGAAATATAATATGTTTAAATTCACTACCCTGACTTTTATGTATAGTAATCGCATAAGCATGTTTTATTGTATTTAAATCATCTTTCTTTAAATCTACAATATTACCATCAAAATTAACACTAATTACATATTTATCTTTGTTTTGTTCCCAAACTTTACAAATATAACCTATATCGCCATTAAAAATATTACAATCTGGCTTATTTAAAAGTTCAATGACTTTATCGTGTATACGAAAAGTTATATCACCATAAACATACTCTTTTGTATTTTCATCTTTAGGATTAAATAACTCTTTTAAAACTTTATTTATATTATCAATTCCATTTTCTCCTTTATACATTGGAATAAGCACTTGGATATCATCTTCATTAAGCCCTTTTTCTAATGATTTTTTAATTATTTTTTCAATCATTAATTTAATACTACTACTATCTACTTCAATAAAATTATAATCACTTGCCATTTTAGTAAAATCAGTTAATTTTCTTTCTTTAATTTCTTTAGCAAGATATGGTATATAAGAATTCACACTTTGACGATATATTAAATCTAATCTTACATGATTAAATAAATTACTTTTAATTAAGTCATCCAATATTAATCCTGATCCTACACTTGGCAACTGATTTTCGTCCCCAACAAATATTAGATTGACATTACTAGTAAGTCCTTCTAATAATGAATGCATTAAAAATGTATCTACCATACTGACTTCATCTACAATGACTAATCTTTGATAATTTTTATTTTCATTATTAATTTTAAACTCATTTTTTTCTTTATTCCATTTTAAAAATCTATGAATAGTCATTGCAGGAAGATTAGTTTTTTCACTTAATCGTTTACTTGCCCTACCAGTAGGTGCTAATAAAGCAATATTATTTAGTATATCAATATGACTTAACTTATTAATTTCTATATAAACTTTTACAATTGCATCAATTATAGTAGTTTTCCCTGTTCCTGGCCCACCAGTTATAATAGAGATATTATTCTCTAAAGCTGATTTAATTGCTTTTTTTTGTAAATCATTATATTTAATATGTAAAAATTCTTCTATTGTTTTTAAAGTTTCTTCAAAAAAAGGAATCTTTAAAGATTGATTTTGAAAAATATTTTTTAAATTATCTGCAATTTTAACTTCATAATAATATAAATCATATAAAAAGTATTTCTCATCACTATTTATTATTTTATTCTGTTCTATTAATTTGCTCAAATAATTTTTAAAAACTTTAATATTTATATCAATATTAAAACAATTTTTTAAATATTTATTTAATTCATCAATAGTAAAATAAGTATCTCCTGTTTCATTCGATTTTATTTTCATAGTTTCTAAAATACAAGCTAAAATTCTTATCTCGCTATCTTGTTGGCCAAAATTTAAATAAATATGATCTAGTTTAGAAAAATCAATTAAATTTACAAGTTCATATATATTCCCATCAATAATTGATTTTATTTTATCATTGTATTTTTCAATTAATTTTAAAGAATCTTTCATTGAAAATCCTAAACCTTTTAAATAAATTATTAACTCATCAGTACTAGCATATTTCATTATAGAATCATATATTTTCATTGCTTTATCAGATTTTATTCCAGAAACTAAAATTAAATTTTGAGGATTTTCTTTTATTAATTCTATTGCATTTTCACCTAAAGTTTCAACAATTTTAATTGCTGTTTTTTCCCCACAGCCTTTTATTATAGAACTTGATAAAAATTCAATTACAGCATCTTTACCTTCTATTTTAGCCTTTTCATAATTATTAACTATATATTGTATACCATATTTAGGATGATTATTTAATTTTCCATAAAAAATATAAGTATCATTATCATTTAGTTGACCAAAATACCCTGTAAAAGTAATAGTTTTATTTATATAATCACGTAATTCTTCATCGTTCGTTTCTTTTATTCTAAATAAACCTATTTTATAGCCATTCTCACTTTCAAAAATAACATTTCTAAATTTGCCTTTTATGTAATTCACTTTAACACCTATTTAAAAACCCTTATATATCATAAGGATTATTATATATATAGCGATCAGTTATACAATTTGTGTCATCTCTCGAAGTATTAAAAATTAAAATATATACTATGATTGTTAATAAAATAATGATTCCTCCCATTATAGCAATTAAAATATACAGTGGACGAGTATTATTTTTTACTACTTGAGTTTCTGTATTATTTTTTAACTTAATTTTTGATCCACAACTTGAACAAAATTTATCATTTTTAGATATAATACTATGACATTTTTCGCATTTCATAATTATCACCTATACTTTCTATTGTAAATGATTGATCTGTATATTTTTTTATTGTTTCTAAAATAGCTGCATAAACATTTGCAATATCTTTTACTGGAGCATTATTAGTAATTAAATTATCTTTTATAATTAAATGCCCATTAATTGCTTCTATAAAAGCTCTATTATTTTCATAATCATGTATAATCCTATTAATAAAGCTATCAAGAATGCTATAATTTTTATTATTAATTAACTCTTCAACATTATATAAATCTAAATTAATCGTTTTTTGTAAGTAATTAGAAAAATCCGGATTTATTTTTCCAAAATGCAAATATAAAATTTGATATTGAGTGGGAGAAAAATTTATATTATTAAAGTTTAAAGGGAATTTAGATGCATCTACTTTTACTTTACCATATTTACATTCATAGTTTTGAATAAAAATGCGATTCATATTATCACCAATTAATATTATATAAATTTTTAAATAATTTTACAAGATAGATATTATATTTTAATTATTGCATTTAATCAATTCTTTTGAAAATCTAGCATTTACATAATGAGACTTAGCGCTTAATATTTTTACCTCAACCATTTTATTTGTTTCTATTTTTCTATCAATATGTACTTTTAAATAATTATCAGTTAGTCCGACACTTGTTTCATTATTAATATTTTGTTCAACTAATACTATTAAATTTTTATTCAAAAATTGATCATTATATTTTTTTTCTAACTTATCTGATAATAAAAGTAATTCTTTTGACCTTTGCTTTTTAACATTTTCATTTAAAATAGGTTTTATATTAGCAGCAGTTGTACCATTTCTTTTAGAATAAGGAAAAACATGAATTTTAGAAAATTTTGCTTTTTTACAAAAATTTAATGTTTCATGAAAATTTTCATCTGTTTCAGTTGGAAAACCAACAATCACATCAGTAGTAATATTAATATCTTTTCTTATCTGTCTAATTTTATTAAGCTTATTTAAAAAATATGCGGTATCATATCGGCGATTCATGTCTTTTAAAACTTTATCACTTCCAGATTGTAAAGGAATATGAAGATGATTACATATTTTAGGATTTTCTTTTAAACAATTTAAAAATTGATCATCTATCTCTGTTATTTCAATACTAGAAATTCTTAAACGTTTTAATTCTTTTATTTTGCATGCTTCATTCATTAACATAGAAAGATTATAGTCTTTCCCTTCACCATAAAATCCTGTATGTATACCAGTTAATACTATTTCTTGATGATTATTATTACATAAATTTTCTATTTCTTTCAAAGCTACATGTAAATCTTTACTACGGCACCTACCGCGTAAATATGGTATGATACAATATGAACAAAAATTATTACATCCATCTTGAATTTTGACAAAACCTCTTGTCTTATTATGGAATTTTGCTACTTGCATATCCTCAAAACTAAATTTATTTGGATCTTCAAAATTAATTAATTTCTTTTTATTTTCTTTAAATTTTTCTACAAATAAAACAATATTACTTTTATCTTTATTTCCAATTAAAATATCAATATTTAAATCATTTAATATTTCCTGATGATTTTGACTCATACATCCACATACAACCAAAATAGCATTAGCATATTGTTTTCTTTTACTTCTAATTATTTTTCTACTTTTACTATCTGCATTATTAGTCACCGAACATGTATTTATTATTATAATATCTGGATTAACATCATCTATTTTATAACCAGCATCAATAAATTTATTTTTAATCATTTCACTTTCATATATATTAACTTTACAACCTAAAGTAATTATACTTACTTTCATAATAATCACCTTTTCCTATATATTTTATAAGTAAAAATATATTTTATCAAGAAAAAAAGCAAGTAACTTGCTATTAATTTAATTTTTTATTCAATTCTATTAAAGACTCTAAATATTTTTCTTCATTTTCATAAGGATTTTTTTCATTTACGCTATTATTTTCAATATTAATTTTTTTAATATCTAAATCAGATGATGAATTATAATTTTCATCATATTTAATTTCTTTTTTATTTACTGTTTTTATAAGTTCATTATAGCTGATTACCGCACCATCTTCTTGAGCTTGCTCATATTCTGTTAAATCAATATTTTGATACTCGGGATCAGAATAAGTATTAGCATTTTTAGTATCATTTTTTTCTGATTCTGCAATTTCTACTTCAAGCATTTTTTTATTTATTTTCATAAAATAAATCATTAAAATAAAGGAAAGTATTAAAACAATAATTAAAGAAAAAAATACAATATCAATCCATGTAAGCGAAGTAGCTACACCTTTTAAACTATTAATAACATTATTCATAAATAAATCAACCTCTAATAAATTTATTGTAACACAATAAATTTATTAGAGAAAGTATTTTTATAAATATTTATTAAATTCTTTAAAAACACTATCATTGTCTAGTTCAGTATTATTCAAGTCATTAAATATTTCTTTTTGTTTCTTAGTTAATTTCGATGGTATAATTACATTAGCTATAACATACATATCTCCTTTATTTCCTTTTACTTCTACACCTTTACCTTTTAATCGATATTTATCATTAGTATTTGTTCCTGGTTTTATATCTAAATAAACGTTTCCATAAATAGTAGGAATTTCTTTTTTAGTTCCTAGCACTGCTTCTGTAATAGTTAAAGGAATAGTTAAATATATATCATTTTCATTACGTTCAAATAATGGATGTGATGCTACCTTAAATTCTATATAAATATCACCATTTTCTCCACCATTTTGACCAGCTGGACCTTTCCCGGATATTTTAAGACGACTTCCTGTATTAACACCTGATGGAACATTAACCAAAATATCTTTATTCTCTTTTACATGGCCTAAACCTTTGCAAGCATTACATTTTGTTTTAAAAATATATCCATCTCCATGGCAATTAGGACAAGTAGTTTCACTTTGAAATACACCAAAAATAGTACGTTGTTCACTAATAACTCTTCCACGTCCGTTACATTTAGGACAATCTTCTTTTTCGTGTCCACCTAATCCAGAACATTTTTTACATGTTTCATCTAAAGTCAAAGAAAGTTCTTTTTTACAACCAAAAACTGCTTCTTCAAAAGTTAATTTCATTGATACTAATACATCTTCCCCTGGCATAGGACGTTTTGAAGAATTTCTTCTATTACTACGCCCAAATCCAAAGTTAAATAAATCACCAAGAATATCATCTAAATCAATGTCTCCGAAACCTCCTTGGAAACCACTAAATCCAGCTCCTCCACCAAAATTAGCACCTTCATGGCCAAATCTATCATAATTAGCTTTTTTTTCTGGATCAGATAATACTGAATAAGCCTCCGAAATCTCTTTGAACTTTTCTTCACTTCCTGTTTCTTTATTAATATCCGGATGATATTTTTTCGCAAGTTTACGAAAAGCACTTTTTATTTCTGCTTCACTAGCACCTTTTTGTAAACCTAATATTTCATAATAATCTTTTTTTTGCATGTCTTACTCCTCCTTTTCAAGAATTTCATAATATTTTGAAATTAATGAATCAAAATATTTAATTACATTTTCATAAACACTTTTATCTTCCAAATTTATACCCAAAACAGCAAATGCTTCCTTTGGACACTTATCAGATCCTTGTTTTAAAAATTCAATATACTTATTTAACATTTTTGTATCACCAGATAATATTTTAGAAGCTACGTTTGAAGCAACACTTATACAAATAGCATAACTATATAGATAAAAATTATTAAAATAATGTGATCTTGTTATCCAAGAATTTTTAGAATATTTATCCAGTTTCAGAGAATCACCATAATATTTTTCTAATGACTTATATGTCAAATTATCTAAATAATCTTTCGTTAAATAATCACCCGAAAATACTCTTTCATACATATCTTGCTCATTTTTTCCTTCTCTAACTGCGTCAAATAAATTTGATGCAATAACAGATAAAATATTATATATACCTGATAATCTTTCGTCTTTAGTTTTTCCATTTTCTGCAATATAATATGAAAGTAAACATTCGTTAACCAATGATGCTACTTCACAAACAATTGTTTGCGGAAAACGATAATGTAATGGATTAAATTCATTAATGAATTGGCTATGAACATCATGTCCAGATTCATGAACAATAGTTGATATTGACTTTAAATCATTAGTATAACTCATCAATATTCTACTACTATTGTTAATTGGAGAAGTACAATATCCTCCAGACCATTTGCCTTTATAAGAACAATAATCAATATGTCTATCATTAAATACTTTTTTTAATTTTAAGCTATATTCATTTCCTAAAACTTTTAAAGACTCTATAGTAATTTTTTGTGCTTCTTCGATTGTATAGTTTTTATTCGATTTTTTAGGCTCTAAATATAAATCATAACTATGCAAAGTATCTAAATTTAAAATTTTTCTTTTTAATTGATAAAATTTTTGTAAAATTTTTAAATTACTTTCTATAGTATCAACTAATGTTATAAATACTTTATCACTTAAGTTATAATTGAACAATTTTTCATCCCAACTATTTTTATAGTGATGTGATTTTGATAATGAATTATTCATACTAATATAATTATTTAATAAACCAGCAGATATTGCTCCATATTGATCAAGAGTTTTATTATATGAATTATATATTTTTTTTCTTATAATTTTATCTTTATTTTTAAGCAAAGTACGATAATTGTTAGAAGTGATTATTACACTTTCACCATTTTGCAATTTAATTTTCCCATAATTATGGACATTATCTAAAAGAGTAGATGAGATATCTTCGTAATGATCAGTTGCAAGCACTAAATCCGAAAGTATTTTTTCCTCAGATTCTGATAAAGCATATTCTTTGTATCTATAAGTATCATCTAATTCTGCTTTAAACTCTTTTAATCTAGGGTTATTATTAAATAAAGATTGATATTCTTTTTTGGAAAGTTTTAATAATTCTGGCACAAAGAAACAAGTATTTAATGTAAATTCACTATTTAAAATTTCCACTTTATTTTTTCTTTCAATATTAGCAGAATTACCTAATAACACATCATTCATTAAGGATGCATATGTATATAAATTATCTAATTTGGCAATAACTTTTGTTTCTTCTTTTAAAAATTCAAAAAGTAAAACTGAATCTTTTGTACATCCTTTAAATTTTTTTAATTCAGATATTTCTTTTTGTGTTTCTAAAAGGCATTCATTAAATTCCTCTTCATTTTTAAATAATGATGATAAATCACATTTGTACTTTTCTGGCACTTCATTTCTATTTTTATAATTATAATTTTGCATAATTAACCTTTCCAATATCATTTAAAAGTTCTAGTAACCTAGAACTTTTATTAATTATTATTTTTCTTCGTATGTTGCCTCTTCTACATCTGAGTCTTTATTTTTTTTAGTTTTTTCTTTTTTATTTTCTTTTGCTTCTCTTTTTTCTTCTTTTTGAGCTTCTTTTGCTGCTTCTTCATAAGCCTTAGTAGCCATTTTCATAGCAATCTCATTTAAAGCATCTTTTTTCTTTTTAATATCTTCAATATCATTTTTTTCTAAAGCTTCTTTTAATTCTTTTATTTTTTCTTCTGCTTCTTTTTTATCATTATCAGAAACTTTATCACCTAAATCTTTAATTGACTTTTCAGTAGCAAATATTATTTGATCTGCTTCATTTTTAACATCTGCTTCTTCTTTACGTTTTTCATCAGCTTCTTTATTAGCTTCTGCTTCTTTTACCATCTTATCAATTTCATCTTCACTTAAATTAGATGAAGCAGTTATAGTAATTGATTGTTCTTTATTTGTACCTAAATCTTTAGCTGTAACATTAACAATTCCATTTGCATCTATATCAAATTTAACTTCGATTTGTGGCACACCTCTTGGAGCAGCTGGCAAATTAGTTAATTGGAATCTTCCTAAAGTTTTATTATCAGCTGCCATTGGACGTTCTCCTTGTAATACATGAATATCTACAGCAGGTTGGTTATCAGCAGCTGTACTAAATACTTGACTTTTACTTGTTGGAATAGTTGTATTTCTTGGTATTAATACAGTCATTACATCACCTAAAGTTTCAATTCCTAAAGATAAAGGTGTAACATCAAGTAGTACTAAATCATCAACTTCACCAGTAAGGACTCCTCCTTGGATAGCAGCTCCCATAGCAACTACTTCATCAGGATTTACTTCTTTAGAAGGTTCTTTACCAAGTTCATCCTTAACTAATTTTTGAATATATGGAATTCGTGTTGAACCACCGACTAATAATACTTTATCAATGTCGCTTGCTTTCATATTAGCATCTTTTAAAGCATTTTTAACAGGTTTTAAAGTACTTTCAAATAAGTCCATACATAAACTTTCAAATTTAGCTCTAGTTAATGATACTTCTAAATGCAATGGACCATCAGATCCTTGAGATATAAATGGCAAACTAATTTGTGTTGTAGTAACTCCACTTAAATCCTTTTTAGCTTTTTCAGATGCATCTTTTAAACGTTGCATAGCCATTTTATCTTTGGATAAATCTACCCCATTTTCTTTTTTAAATGTATCAACTAAATAATCAATAATTCTTTTATCAAAATCATCTCCACCTAGTCTATTATTCCCACTTGTTGCTTTAACTTCAAATACGCCATCACCTAATTCAAGAATAGAAACATCGAATGTACCACCACCTAAGTCATAAACTAAAATAGTATGACTATTTTCTTGCTTATCAATACCATAAGCTAAAGCAGCAGCAGTTGGTTCGTTAACTATTCTTTCAACTTCAAGTCCTGCAATTTTACCAGCATCCTTAGTTGCTTGACGTTCAGAATCATTAAAATATGCAGGTACAGTAATGACTGCCTTAGATACTTTTTCACCTAAATAACTTTCAGCATCTGCTTTTAATTTACTAAGTATTTTAGCACTAATTTCTTGTGGAGTATATTTTTTACCTTCAATTTCAACCGTTTCACTAGTTCCCATTTTTCTTTTAATAGAAGCAACAGTTTTATCAGGATTAGTGATTGCTCCACGTTTTGCAACTTCTCCTACTGTTGTTTCTCCATCTTTAATACAAACAACTGATGGAGTTGTACGATTCCCCTCTGCATTAGGGATTACTTTTGCTTCTCCCCCTTCAAGTACTGATACACAACTATAAGTTGTACCTAAATCAATTCCAATAATTTTACTCATTTTTATCATTTCCTTTCAATTTTTATTCATTTACTTTAACCATTGCTGGTCTTATAACTTTATCTTTATATTTGTAACCTTTTTGTAATACTTCGGTTACAATATTAGATTCATATTTTTCATTTTTATCGGTAAGTACTGCTTCCATAATATTTGGATCAAATACTTCACCAGATGCTTTAATTTCTTCAACGCCTAAATTTTTAAGTTTATTTACTAAATTAGTATAAATCATTTTAAAACCACTTAAAAATTTACTAACTTCATCTTCTAAATTATCATCATCCATTGAAATAGCTCGCTCAAAATTATCTAAACTTTCTAATAAATCTATAATTATTTTCTCTCCATCATACTTTATTAATCGCATTCTCTCTTCTTCATTGTGCCGTTTTATATTAGCTATTTCTGCATTCAATCTCAAAATCTTATTTTGAAGAACATTATTTTCTTCTTTCAATTTTTCGATTTCTTTATTTTTAGGATTTTTTTTCTGTGCTTTTTTTTCACAATCGCATTTTTTTTCTTGATCAGTTTGACAAGAACAATCTTGTTCGCAATTACAAGATTGTTTTTTAATTTCTTCTTTGTTTTCTTTCTTAGTCATCTTTTTCACCATTTAATTCTTTCTCAATATAATTTAAAAGTCCTACTACTTTATCGTACTCCATTCTTTTTGGTCCAACAATTGCAATAGTTCCTTCTTCACCATCTATGTTGTAATGGGTTTTGATAATTGTTACATTAGGATCAAACTCCGTTTCGTCACCAATATAAATATTTATTCCTTTTTCTTTTGTTTCTATACGAGACACAAGAGTTTCATCTTCTAACTTTTCTACAATTTTTTTTACTTCATTAATATCATCATATTCAGGTTGTTTTAATATATTAGTTTTTCCACCAAAAATAATATTACTCTTTGTAAAATCATTAAAAGCATCATAGAAAATATTATAAACTGCTTCATATTGTTTTATTTTTTTAGCAATAATAGGTTTTATTTCAAATTCCATTCTACTACTAATTTCATTTACAGGCGTACCAATTAACATTTTATTAATCATTTCACTTGTTTTTACAACTTCATTAATTGAAATATCTTTTGGTATAGTAAATTGTTTATTTTCCACGAAGCCTTTATTAGTACAAACAAGTGCTACAATCTTATTTTCAGTAATAGGAATAATACTTAATTGACTAAGTAAATTATCTTTTGAACTTTTTCCTAAAACAACTGACGTATAATTTGTAATTTCCGATATAATTTCTACACATTTACTAATTGCATCATTTACTTGTAATGAATTATTATGGAAAATCGTTTGTAATTTTAACATATCATCACCAGAAAGTTCTTTTGGTACCATTAAGTTTTCAACATAATACCTATACCCTTTCTCACTAGGGACTCTTCCTGAGGATAAATGCGTTTTTGTTATTAAACCTAAATTTTCTAAAGCTACCATTTCATTACGGATAGTTGCACTTGAGCAT
Source organism: uncultured Bacilli bacterium (assembly GCA_947627995.1). Lineage (GTDB taxonomy): Bacteria > Bacillota_I > Bacilli_A > RF39 > UBA660 > CANQYE01. Next base: position 33,539 of record CANQYE010000001.1, on the reverse strand, counting down.
TTAAATTTAATGCATAAAGCCTTTGATCCAATAGGTTTAGCTGTTTTTATATAACTTTCCACAATTTCTTTAAGCAATTGTTTCTGTCTTGGACCCAAATATATCACCTTCTTAGCACAATTTTTTTTCAGTGCTAATTACATTATAATATTATGCTTAGCACTTGTCAATATATGAGTGCTAATTTTTTTTATTTTATTTACAAATTAAAAAAATGCCTAATGGCAAATATTCTATTTTAATTGTAACATAGGTATTTTAATTTCTTCACTTTGATGTAATTTTGAATAATTAAAATTAGCATAACCAGTAAATATACCTTCATTTGCGTATTTTTTTAAAATTAAATATATTTCTTCTTCTGATAAACCTATAAATTCTAAATTATCAACAAACTCTTCTATCTCTTTAGTATAATCAAAAGCTCCCAATAAAACACCTAATGTAACATCATTTTTATTTAACCTTTGTATAGCTAAATTTATTAATTCTGCATTTTGAATCGTTTCTTCAGAAAATTTTCCTTTTTTTTCATATTTTTCTTGAATATATTCTACAAAAACATCATAATTTGCATATCTTTGTAATATATAATATATTTCGATTTCTTTAAATCCTATTGAATATAATTTTCTTATAAAATTTTTAACTTCAGGCGTATAACCACTTTCTTGCCATAATACTTGTAATGGCAAATTATTTTCTTTAATTTTTCTAAGTGCTAAATTTATTATATCTAATTTTTTTATCGTATTATTTTTTTCATTATTTATATTTTTATTTTCTACATTACATTCTAAACAAGTCATAAAATTCCCTCTTTCACTTTAAACGTCACATATTTTAACAATAATATGAAAAATTGTCAAATTATCGATAGTTTATTAAAATATTTTAAAAGTTTATTATCAACATTTTTCAAAATCAATTGAGTATCAACTCTTTTATCTTCATTCATTAATTCTAAAAGTCTTATATAAGCCAAATTAAGCTCTACGTCATTATTTTTATTTGTTTCAAGAAAAATTTTCAAATTCAAATAATTATCAAATATTTCAAAAATCAAATTATTATTATAATAGATTGCAAACATAGCAATTAAATTTAAATTTTTTGTTTGTAAAATTACACACTCATAATCCATTACCTTTAATTCTATATTTTTAGCTAGTTTAATAAAATAATTACCATAAATATTCGGGTCTTCTTGAATTTTTTCTCTAAGTTTTTTTTCAATATAATCCGAAAATTTAATTTTGAACCTTGAATTTGGGACATGATTAGAGATCACAACAATATCATGCCATTTATCTTTTATTATTAACTCACTAATAAAATATTCTGTGGGGCAATCAACAATATTCAAATATTCTATAGATGGAATTAAAATATCATTTTGCATTAATAAATATTTTTCAAATTTTATTTTATCTTCTTCAGTCAATTTATTATTTTTATTTAATTTTCTTATTTTAAAAATATAACTTTCAATATCCTTTTCTTCTTTTTTTGTTTTTTTTCGCATATAATCACCTATTTAAAATAAAAGAAGTTTACTTTAGTAAACTTCTTTGAAAAAATTAATTTTTTTTTAAAAATTATCTCTGTTTCTTAAAAATGATGGAATATCAATATCATTATCTAGAACTTCTACATCGCTATCAAGTCTTGGCAGATCATCGCTAGATATTGTATTTTCTTTTTGATATAAGCTTTCAGAGTCATTATCATCAAAACCTGTTGCAATTACTGTTACAATTACTTCATCATTTAAATTTTCATTAATTACCGCACCAAAAATAGTATTTATATCCGTATTAGCAGCAGCTCTTACCACTTCAGCTGCATCTTCGGCCTCAAAAAGAGTTAATGAATTTCCACCAGTGATATTAATAATTGCATCAGTAGCACCATTAATTGAAGTTTCTAAAAGAGGAGATGAAACAGCTTGTTTTGCCGCTTCAATAGCTCTATTTTCACCAATTCCAAGTCCAATACCTATTAAAGCATTACCTCGTTTTTCCATTACAGCTTTAACATCAGCAAAATCTAAGTTAACTAATCCTGATACTGCAATTAAATCACTTATTGATTGTACACCTCTATGTAATACATTATCAACTTCTTTGAACGCATCGACCATCGGCGTAGACTTATCAATAATATCTCTTAAACGATCATTTGGAATTACTATTAAAGTATCGACATTCTTTTTCAATTCCTCTAATCCAAGTAATGCTTGTTCCATACGTTTTTTTCCTTCAAATTTAAAAGGCTTTGTAACTATTCCAACAGTTAATGCGTTTAAGCTTTGAGCAATTTCTGCAATTATTGGTGCTGCTCCAGTTCCAGTACCACCACCAAGTCCGCATGTAACAAATACCATATCAGCGCCACGTAAAACTTCTTCTATTTCACTTCTTGATTCCATGGCAGCTTCTCGACCAACATTAGGATTTGCTCCTGCTCCTAAACCACCTGTAATAGATTCACCTAATTGTAATTTTATTTCTGCTGGAGAAGCATTCAATACTTGTAAATCAGTATTAGCTACAATAAATTCAACGCCCTTAACTCCTGCCTCTATCATTCTATTAACGGCATTACAACCACCGCCACCTACACCAATAACTTTAATTTTAGCTATTTGATCCATCTCTAAATTCATATAATACACTCTCCCTTAATTATCAAAAAAATATCCAAATATTTTACCAAATATAGTGTCATTTGAAATATTCATTTTTTTATTAGCACTACTCAAATATTCTAATTCTTCAAAATCAAATATAGAAAACTCCTTATCTCTAAGTTTCAATTTATTATTAAAATATTTAATCATTCCAATAGCTGAACTATACTTTCTATTTCTAGCACCAATTATATCTATTTTACCTAAAGTAACATTTTTTCCAAATATTTCTTCTAGTAATAACGAAAGATCAGTTATTTCTGTCAATCCTCCTGTAAATATTATATAACTAATTTCATGTTTTGTTAAGTAGTTAATTTCTTTTTTTACTTTATTTAGAATTTCAGCTATTCTACTCATCACAATTTCAGATATTTCATACTGATTTATTTTTATAATATCTCCTAATTTATTTTTTATTTCTTCGCTTACTGTAGCAGAGGCCAATCTTTTATGTCCTAAAGCTAAATTTTCTTTTAATCTTTTTGATTCTACTTTATTAATCTTATATATAAAAGATATATCATTATCTATATTTTCGCTGCCCAATTCAATAACTTCAGAATTTGTCATAATACCTTTATTGAATATACTTATAGTAGTTGTGTTGCTACCCATATTAATAATCGCTCCGATAGAATTGGAAATCTTATTATTTTTAAATGTTTCATAGTCTCCAATAGCTCCTACGGAAATATCTATTATTTCAATTCCTAATTTATCGAAACACGATAAAACATTATATATATTTTTTTTAGGAGTTGTGATTAAAATTGAACGAGCTACTATTCTATTTGCTTTTAAACCCTTTGGATTTATAACTTTTTGTTCATCATCTAGAATATAATCCACTGGTATTACATTTATTAATTCCTTATTTAATGCTACTTTATTATAAGTAGAAGCTTGCAAAGCACGCACTATATCCGTCCCACGAACAATTCCATCTGCATTATTAATAGTGCAAGTACCTTCACTACTTATAAAATTAGCATCTATTGCAGAAACGTTTATAATAGCTTTTTTGACTTTTAAATCTAGTGATTCTTCAATCTTTTTTAATCCCTTCTTCAAACAATTCATCATTTCATTGGGATTAACTACTAAGCCTTTTTTTATTCCCTTACTAGGGGTATCAGATATTGCTAAAATATTTAATTTATTATTATATATTTCACCAACTATTATTTTAATGGTATCAGAGCCTAAATCAATACTAGCAATAATCTTTCTCATAAGTTTCACTCCTATTATCCATAATTATACTCTAGTTTTCGAAAAAAGTAAAATAGAAAATTGTGAAATTATTTAATCATAAAAAAAGAAATAGTTTCCTATTTCCATTAATTTATTATCTATTCTTTTTTAAATATAAAACGCTAGTAACTATTCCAAGTACTGATATTCCACCAATTATTATATAAATTATAGAACTATCACCAGTGTTTGGATTTATAGTTGTATTTTCTTTTTTTATTTTAACAAGATTATTCATTGCTTTTTCAATTACGCTAGCCATTGCATCAACTTTATCTTGTTCTTTTGCAGTTTTATCATAATCAACAGCTAATATTGCTTTTTCTAATGCATCCCATGTATCTTTTGTATAATCATCTTTATTTAATTTTTCGATTTCATTTAGTAATTTATCAATTTTTGAATAATCTGCTCTTTTAACAATGTTATAAGTACCATCTTCATTTTTTTCTAATATTTGTTTTCCATTATTTCCATCAACAAACTTTATATTTACACCTTCACGTATATCAATTTTATCCATATAGAATCCTTCTGGAATAATAATTGTTGAACCTTTAAGTGCAAATTTTAAAACTTTGTCTGCATACTCTTTATCCGGAATAATTACAGCATCTCCTTCAGGAGATAGTGTCAATTTTGATTTATCATTTTCAGATATATTTTTAATTTCTACTTTAATTCCATGTTCATCATTAGTGCTATTTTTCCCAGCATTAATAAGACCTCTATTTGTTGTAGATAAATTATCAAGTACAACTTCTGTTTCTGTTTTTCCGTCGAAAACACGAATTAATGCACTTCCTTTAGTAGCCGTAAACTTCACATTTTTAACATTTGCGTTTCCGCCTAATTGTAAACCGGAACCACTAAATCCTGCATTTCCATTAATTGTACTATCTTCTAAAATTAATGTAGGTCGACCACTTTCTTGTTCAACACCATCTATTGCTACTACATCATTATTAATAATAGCTATAAAAGAAGATTGAACAGTTAATGATTTACCAACTAATTTTTTTCCATTGTTACGAATAGCAGCACTTTTGCTATTTCCTAACACTGTTCCATTAGTAATAGTTAGATTTCCTTCATTGTAAATTGCCCAACTATTATCAGGAGCAGTTATTTTATGAGTATTTAAATCTAGTACTATTGTTTGATCTTTTGAAATCTTTATGGTGTAGTTAGAAACATCATCTAATAATTTAATTGTGTTATTTTCTTCATTAGCACTTTCTAATGCATCATTTAATGATGAATAACAACTTGTACCGACTTGTGCTTTAGGTCTTCCATTTGAGCAATCTACTGTTTCAACTGCATATACTTTTGGTATAAAAAGCACTAAAGCAATGATTGTAAATAATAAACTTTTCTTTTTCACTTCATTCTTTCCTTTCTAAAGATATTATAAACTAATACCCCCCCCCGCAAGTCAAGAATATTTTATATCATATACATTTTTTAACAAAAAAATTCTAATATATTTTATTTTTTATCATAATCTTCTAAAAAACTTTTATATTTACTATTTTTCTTTGTTCCCAATACACAATTTAAATTAATATTATCCAATGATTTAAAAATATTATTATCAACATTGTCATTAGTTTCTTTCAATTTTTTGATTAACTCTTTTATTTCTTTTCGTTTACTGGTTCCATCATTAATTGAAAAATGGTTTTCAGTAAAATGACATGCACAATTAAGAAATTGTAAATTGTTTAAATTACACCAAGCCAAGATAGATTTTTCCTTAACTAAATATAATGGCCTTATTAATTCTAGACCTTTAAAATTTTCACTATGTAATTTTGGCATCATAGTTTTTATTTCTGAACCATAAAACATTGAAAGTAAGGTTGTTTCTATAACATCATCAAAATGATGGCCCAAAGCTATTTTATTGCATCCTAATTCCTGCGCTTTACTATATAAATACCCTCTTCTCATTCTAGCACATAAATAACAGGGGCTTGATGAAACATTTTCAACTGCATCAAATATATTTGTTTTAAATATCTGAATTGGTATATTTAAAAGTTTTCCGTTATCTAAGATACGTTTACGATTATTCTTACTATAACCAGGATCCATTACCACATAACAAACATCAAAGTTTTTTATAGAATGTCTTTTTAATTCTTGTATACATTTAGCTAATAAAAAAGAGTCTTTCCCTCCACTTATACATACCATTATTTTATCGTGTTCTTCAATTAACTTATAATTTTTAACTCCTTTTATAAATTTGCTCCAAATTTCTTTTCGATAAGTTTTAATTATACTTCTTTCTATTTCTTTAAATTTTTCCATTTTTTATTACTCCTAATTTAATTTATAATTTATCATTTTTTATACAAAATATTTAAAAACAAATCGTTTTTTAGATTTGTTTTAATTATCATTTTTAAAAAATTCATTGAACTTAATTTCTTCGTCTTTTAATATTTCTTCAGTTAAGTCCATTCTGGAATCTGTTTGCTTATCTGAATTACCACTTTCTAATTTAACAGCTTTTCCATCTTTAATATAAATAAAGTTCGGAGCAAAGATTCTTTTCTCCCCAACCAATATTTTTTGGCCATCTTTACTTGTTAATGTATATTCTCCTAATACGTTATTTAAATAACGTAATAGATCTTGATATTCTTCTGCGCCTTTTGAAACCAACTTTATTTCATTATTTTCATCAAGTTCGTATGTATCTCTTAAAATTTCATTATGATCTCCATTCCATATATCAATATAATAAATAGTGCTTATATTATTTTTTTTAGCTACTTCAATTACTTTTTCTATAACGCTTCTGCACCATGGACAATAAGATGAACCAAAATAAATATAAAAAGTTTCCTTATTTTCGATTTTTTTTAAAATCTCTTTTGCATTAGAATAAACAAACGGATTATTTTCAGAAATAGATAAACTTCTATGTACTTTTTCATCTGAATTTGAAGTATTATTTAAACTTTCATACTCTTCTTTAAATTTTATAGCATCCTTTGAAATTAGATTTTTTTTATTTGCACAACCAACTACACTTAAAAATGCTAAACTAATTATTATAAATAATAATATTGTCTTCTTCATATTTCACACCTCTACAAATAAATAATATCATAAACTTAAATTATAACTCAATAAAAAAAATAACACATTAATCTGTGTTATTTTGATTTTTATATTCTTCAATTGCTTTTTTTATACCTAACCAAGGTAAAATAGCACAATGCTTTCGATTCGCTTGTTTATAAATTTCGTTAAAAGATAATAGTTCTCCGGATATTTCATATTTACTATCACCATTAATCATTTTTGTAAAATTTTCACAAATATCTTTAACTTCATCCAAACTTTTATCTATTAAACTTTTAATCATTAAAGACGTACTGGCAGTACTTATTGCACAAGCTTCTCCATCAAATTTTATATCTCTTATTTTATTATTTTCAATTAATATAAATAAATCAATATTATCAATACAAGATTCATTGTTAGAATTAACTTTTATATATCTATTATCTTTTATTATCTCTCTATTAATCGGATTCTGATAATTTTCTAAAATGATTTCTCTTCTTAAATTTTCATCCATTATATCATCTCTTTCAATATCTTTTCTTTATCAGAAATAAGCTCGATAAAATTATCAATTTCTTCATATGTATTATAAAAATATAAACTTATTCGAAGTGTATTTTTAACACCTATTGATTGTTTTAATATTTTAGCACAATGATTCCCAGCACGTACACAAATATTATATTTATTTAAATAATAAGCAACATCCTGACTAAAAATCCCATCAACATTTATAGTAATTATTCCACTTTCACTATTCAAATTAATTATATCAACGTGAGGAATTTTTATAAGTCTATCTATCATATATTTTCTTAAATTTTGTTCATATTTATGAATATTATCCATTTTAAGATTATTTAAATACTCAATAGCTTTTTTAAGACCAATCGCTCCTGCTATATTAGGAGTCCCAGCTTCCAACCTATGTGGCAGTGATTTAAGCATCACAGAATCAATAGTGTCAAAAGACTCATTCATTCCACCACCTAAATTTATTGGTATCATTTCTTCCAATAACTCCTTTTGGCCATATAAAATTCCAATACCAGTCGGTCCACACATTTTATGTCCAGAAAAAACTAAAAAGTCACAATCTAAATCTTGAACATTTACTTTCATATGTGGAACACTTTGAGATCCATCAACAACAACAAAAATACCTAATTGATGAGCAAATTCACATATTTCTTTTATCGGTCTAATATCTCCTATAACATTTGTTACTTGAGCAAGAGATATAACTTTAGTCTGAGGTGTAATAACGCTTTTTAAAGCATCGATTGTTACTTTATAATCTTTATCTAAAGGAATCTTTTTGATAATGCATCCATTAGTTTTAGCCAATCGAAACCATGGTAAAACATTAGAAGCATGTTCACTATCACTAATAATTATTTCATCATTTATCTCTAAAATGTTTTTAAAAAAACCATCTGCTATCATATTAAGGCCTTCAGTTGCTCCAGATGTAAAAATAATTTCATCACGAGAAGCAGCATTTATAAATTCTTTTACAGCATCTCTTGCTCCTTCATATTCTAAATCAACTTTATAAGAGATATCATAATCTCCTCTATGTGCATTTGCACAATAATTACTATAATAATCACTAATAGCTTGAATAACAGAATCTGGTTTAAAAGTAGTAGCTCCATTATCAAAATATATAATATCACTATTTAACATTGGAAAATCTTTTCTAGTAAAATCCAAATTATCACCTCCCTAATTTATAACTTCATTTATTTTTTTGTTATATAAAAACCCATTTTTAAATAATTCTTTTGCTTCTTTTTCATTAATGCCCTTACTTTGTAAATAATATAAATCACCAAGTTTAATGTTACTTATAGTTGCACTATGATTAGCAATAATATCATTACTGCTAACTAATAAATCTGGCTTTATAACATTTTTAGCATTATTTAAAGTTAAAACTTTTATTTCCTCATTTAAAAAATTGTTCTTAGTATCTTTTAAAACACTAGATTTAATACAAGCGTTTATCTTTCCATTATTTTCAGTCACAACATGAACTTTAATTTCATTATTTATATTAGAAGATTTTAAATTGTTTTCTATAGAATAATTTAATTTATCTTTTAAATGTATTTTCTCTTCTAAATATAAATTACTATTTTCTAAACTTTCAATAATAATATTTTCATTTCCGCAAGATAAAGAATTTATTATATACATTTCTAAACTACTATTTTCATTAACTTTTATTTTTAAATTATAATCGCCAACAATAGTCAATTTTTCATAAACGACAACATTTCCAGTAATATTAAGCTCTAGTTCATTTAACCTAACATCTAAAATTACTTTTTTATTATCTAAAGATAAATATTTATCTTTATCTACTACTATTTTATTCATAAGATTTATTCTCGCTTATTTTAAATGACTTAGAAATTTCATTAAAACCATTTTTTTCAATTTCATAAGCTAAATTTATATTACCAGTTTTAACTATCGTTTTATTATTTAGTATATGAATATAATCAGGCTTTAAATAATCAAATATTTTTGTATTATGAGTAATTATCAATAAAGAAGCTTTATATTTTTTAATATATTCTTTTAAACTATTTAAAACAACTTTAATACTATCCACATCTAAACCAGAATCTAGTTCATCTAACATTATAAAATTTGGTTTAAGCATCCATAGATTCAACATTTCATTTTTTTTCTTTTCTCCACCACTCATATTAACATTAACTTCTCGATGTATAAAAGAAGGATCTAAATTTAATTTATTAGCAACTTCTTTAAGTTCTTTATTAAATTTAAAAATATCAATATGTTCCCCTGTTTTGGAGGTTAAAGCAGCTCTAATCATAGCTGAATTAGTAACACCTTCAATCATTGGCGGGTTTTGAAATAAATAGTATATTCCTAATTTAGCTCTTTTTGCAACATCTAGAAGATTTAAATTCTCTTTATCATAAAAAATATTACCATTAGAAATAACATAATCTGGATTTCCCATAATACAATGGCATAAGCTACTTTTGCCTATTCCATTAGGCCCCATAATTACATGGATTTCACCATCATTTATTGTTAAATTTATATTATTTAATATTTCTTTATTTAAGACTTTAATACTTAAATTTTCAATTTTTAACATAAAAATCACCGAAATAAGTATAACACGTTTAAATTAAGTTGTAAATTTAACACAACACAAACAAAAAAAACAGAAATATATTCTGATTTTTTTAATACATTTTATTGTAAAAATATTTTTAATTCATCAATATCTTTAATATTTGTTCCTTCTGGATAAGATATCTCGCTTGCTTTACCTTTTCCCTCAAAAATACATTTAATTTTTGTAAGAGAACAATAATTTTTTATATCACTTCTTGACCAGCCATTCATGTTCTGTAAAGTAATGTTTTGTCCATCAGTTAGTAAAAACACCTTATTGCCAGAAACTAGAGTTGCATTTTTATTAGGATATTGATCTACTATTTTATTCCCATCACCAATTATAACTGGTATTAAATTTAATAAAGACAAATTATTTGTAACTTCTTCTTTATCTTTTGATATATAAGTAGTTAATTTTATAATTTTACTTTCATCCATTGCATTTTCTGTTTCTGTTATATTTTTGTAATTAGCAACCTCTTCTACTACTCCTTTAACAGCATTAGCCATTACAGATACTGACCCACTTAGCTGTTTTACAGAAATATAAATTATATACTTTGGATCGTTGTAAGGAAATATTCCAGCAAAACTTCTAATATAATTTGTATCTCCTTTTAAGTAACCACCATTTGGATCTGCTATTTGTGCAGTTCCTGTTTTTCCAATTAATGTTACATTTTCTGTTTGATAATATTTAGCTGATGTCAAACCATCATTGACCACGCTTTTCATTAAATCTAACATTTTTGCTACTGTTTCCTTGGATGCAACTGTAGCAACCTCTGTTCGTTTTCCTTTTTCAATAGTAATCCCATTTGAATCCATAATTTTATCTACAATGTATGGTTTAAGCATTATCCCATTATTAGTTAAAGCCGTTAATGCTTGAATATTTTGAATAGGAGTTGTAGTAATACCTTGCCCAAAAGATGCTGTAGCTAATTCAATATCGTATTTAAAATTAAGCGTTCCATTCGCTTCACCCGGCAATTCAATTCCTGTTTTTTTACCAAAACCTAATCTATTAAAATATTCCTTTAAATTATTCCTACCAATTTTTTGAGCTAGTAAAGTTGCTCCAACATTTGAAGAATATGCAAAACCTTTATCAAAACTAATAACTCCAAATCCTACCTCATTAAAATCCGTAACCTTATCTTCTCCTATACTTATACCACCACTAGTAAAAGTATTCTCCCCATTATATACTCCATTTTCCATTGCTGCCATATAGGTAAAAGTTTTCATTGTAGAACCAGGTTCATAAGCATACTGAGTTAAAGGATTTAAATAGCTATTAATCCCTTCTAAAGTATTTGGATCAAAACTAGGATAAGAGGCACTGCCTACAATTGCACCTGTTTTGGCATCTGCAATTGTAAATGTTGCCCATGTATATCTCGATTTATCATATAAATTTATTAGCGAATTTTCTAATAAAATTTGTATATTATTATCTATAGTTAAATAAATATCATTCCCATTTTTCGGTTCTTCTCTAATAGAAGGAGTATTTGGTATTTGATACCCAAATATATCTCTTTGATATTCTAAATATCCATCTGTTCCCTTTAAAACATCATTAAATGTCTTTTCTACACCCATTTGTCCAATGATTTGATCATTATCATTTTTTCTTGCATATCCTATTACATAAGAAGCAAAATTACCCATTTTGTAATATCTTTTATCACTCTTAATAAAATCTATTCCAGGTAAATTTAATTTTTCTACTTTTTCTTTTATAAGCTCAGTTATATTTCGACCTCCTGGCCCTAATTCGACTTGATAAACATCTTTATTTAAAAGATTTAAGATAGCATCTTTTTCCATATTTAAAATTGGGCTTAATTCCTCAGCTGTCTTTTCTTTATCAACTACATGACGTGGCTTATTTTCATCTGTTGTTCTTTTTTCATCTAAATAAGCAATTACATTATATGAATTGACATTTTGAGCAAGTATTTCTCCATTAATATCATAAATGCTACCTCTATTTGCTCTTATAGTACTTTTATATGTATCTCTAGATTTTGCAAATTGTTTTAAATTTATACCATCAACTATACCAGTATATGCAACTAAAAATACTCTAATAATAATTAAACCAAATAAAAAAAGCAAACAAAAAATTAACAATTTATTAATTTTAATGGTGCTTTTTTTATTTTTCATGCTACACTTCCTTAATTTTTGGTTTCATTTATTACTTTAATATTATTATTATTATAAGACAAACCTAATTCCTTTGCAAGTGATTGTATTTTATCAAGTGATGCTAATTCATTAATTTTCATGCTAAGGCTTTCATTTTTATCTTCTTGAACATTTATTTTACTTTGCATTCTTTTAAGCTCAAAATTTGTTTTAGATAACATTGCTTTAGAAAAAACAATCATTATAGGTGCAAGCATAATTAAAAATAATAAGATAACATAAGTTATTTTTTCACCCTTAAAAATTTTTGATTTTTTTGCTTTTACCATATTATCTAAATCCTTTCAACAATTCTCAATTTTGCACTTTTGCTACGAGAATTTTTATTTATTTCATCAATACTAGGAAGTATTGGCTTTTTATTAACTAATTTTATAAGAGGCTTATACTCCTCAGGAATTTCTGGCAATCCTTTTACTATTTCAGGAACATCGCTATATTTTTTAAATATTTGTTTGACTATTCTATCTTCCAAAGAATGAAAGGTTAAAATAACTATTCTTCCACCTTTTTTTAATAATGATATTGCATCCGGCAAAACTTGTTTTATAACGTTTAACTCATCATTTACTTCAATTCTAATTGCTTGAAAAATTTTTCTTTCAGGATGATATAAGTTAAAATATTTTTCTCCAACACTATTTCTAATAATTTCAACTAATTCTAACGTCGTTCTTATTTCTTTTTGAGATCTTTTTTGAATAATTTTTTCAGCTATAATTTTACTTTTTCTTTCTTCACCATAGTTAAAAAATATTTCTAATAATTTCTTTTCCGAATATGAATTAATAACTTCAAAAGCTGATTTTTCATTATTTTTATTCATACGCATATCTAAAGGTGCATCTTGCATAAAACTAAATCCTCGTTCCTTATTATCGATTTGTGGACTAGATACACCTAAATCAAAAAGTATTCCGTCTATTAAATCAATTTTTTCTTTTTGTAAGGCTTTTTTCATATTTACAAAATTATAAGGCAATATTTTAAATTGAGAATTTATTTTTGCTAATTTTTCAAAAGAATAATTTCTTGCTTCTTCATCTTGATCAAAGGCGAATAAACGACCCCTTTTTAATCGTTTTAAAATCTCACTACTATGACCTGCATATCCTAAAGTAGCATCAACATATATTCCATCATCTTTGATGTTTAGAGCTGAAATAGTTTCATTCAACATTACGCTTTTATGCATCTTCGTCACCTAAAAATAAATTTTCTGCTATTGTCTCAAATGTTGATGAATTTTCATCCAAATATTTTTCCCATCTCTCTTTACTCCACAATTCTATACGATCATTAACGCCAATAATAATAAGTTCTCTTTTTAAATTCGCATATTTAATAAGTGGATAAGGAATATTTACTCGACCCATTTTGTCAAATATACACTCAGTGGCTCCAGAAATAAAAAATCTAGAAAATGTACGAGCATCTTTTTTGGTAAAAGGTAAACCATTAAGTTTTTTTGTTATTTTATCCCATTCTTTTAAAGGATAAACAAATAAACATCCTTCAAGTCCTTGAGTTATAATAAATCTTTCACCAAGGTTTGCACGTAATTTAGCAGGAATAATGACTCTATTTTTTTCATCAAGATTATGATGAAACTCACCCATAAACATCAGTATCCCCCACTTTCTTCCACTTTGCACCACTGCATACCATAATAATACTTTATAAAATAATTAAAGTCAAGGAAACTAGCAAAAAAAATAAAAAAATTTCGTATATTTACGAAATTTTACACTTACTACATATTAATTATTTTTTTATTATTAGTAAGATTGTTTTTTAAAAAATTTTTTACTAAGTTACAAACTTGCTCCTTATGTTCATCATCTAAAACATAGTGATTTATATCTTTAATATTAATTAAAATATTTATTTTTGATTTTAAATTATTATGAACATATAAAGCACTTTCAAAAGGAGCAATTAAATCATCATTCCCATGAATAATTAGTGTCGGAATATTTATAAACAAAGGATCATCATAATGCTCTTTCACTAAATTTATAAAATTTTTTACACTACTGGCTGGTGAAGAAATAATTCTAGATATTACTTCATTTCTAGGATACCCACTTAAAATATCTTTACTATTTTTTATACTGCTTATAATATCTAATTTATTGTTTTTAAATTTAAAATAACGGAAAGCTGGTGATAATAGCACTAATTTTTTTACTTCACTATATTTTCTTGCAATATGGCAAGCAATTACTGCTCCCATACTATGCCCTACAACATATATATTTTTATATCCATTGCTTATTAACCATTCTATATTTTTTTCTGTACTTTTAATCCAATCTTCTTTAGTTGCTTTAATTTGTACACTGCTAGCATGTCCTGGCAAAGTAAAAGAAAAAACATGGTAATTAGTAACTACTTCTAAAGAATGTTCCAAATATTCTAAATCATAAGTGCCACCTGCAAAACCATGAATTAATAAAATTGCTTTTTTAAACATTTAAATCCCACAATTCTTCATTTTCTTTTTTAATATCTAACCTTTGATATAAAGCATTAATATGTTTAACTTTAATTCCAGATTCTAATATATCAAAGTCTAATATATTTTTAAAATCTTTAACTTCTAATACGCCAAAAGCTTCAAATATTTTTTTTGGTTGTTCAGTTAAAAATGGTAATAATAAAGTAGCCCCTTTTAAAATTACTTCTGATAAATTATATAACACCGAATCAAGACGTCCTTTATTATTTTCCTTTGCTAATATCCAAGGTGTAGTCTCATCAATATATTTATTAGATCTATTAAATATATTCAAAACTTCATTTAATGCTGAAGAAATATCATATATTTTCATAAAATCAAAAGTATTTTTAATGTTTGATTTAATATCTTCAATATATTTACTATCTAAATCTATTATTTCCTTTTTAGAAGGAATTATACCTTCGTTATATTTTTCTATCATTGAAATTGTTCTAGATACTAAATTGCCTATTGTATTAGATAAATTTGCATTATAAGAATTCAGAAATAATTCTTGTGTATAAATACCATCACTTCCAAATGGAACTTCTTTTAATAGATATAAACGTACCGCATCAGATGAATATCTACTAACTAAAATTCTTGGATCTAAAACATCTTTTGATGTATTTTTTTTACTTTTAGAAAGCTTATCTCCTCCAAATAATAACCATCCATGTCCAAGTATTTGTTTTGGTAACGGCAAATCTAAAGCCATAAGTAAAGCAGGCCAAATAATAGCATGAAATCTAACTATTTCTTTACCAACAACATGCACATCTGCAGGCCAATATTTATTAAACTTATCATCATTTGAGCCATAACCTAACGCAGAGATATAATTAGTTAAAGCATCTACCCAAACATAAACTGTATGACTTTTATCGAATTCAACCGGTATACCCCATTTAACACTAGTTCTACTAACGCATAAATCTTTTAATCCATCTTTTAAAAAATTATTAACCATTTCGTGGACTCTTGATTTAGGTAATAAAAAATCTTCATTATTTTTATATAAATCTAAAATTTTATCAGTATAATTACTTAGTCTAAAAAAGTATGCTTCCTCTTTTTCTTCATGGACTTCTCTTCCACAATCGGGACATTTTCCATCAATTAATTGAGATTCAGTCCAAAATGACTCGCAAGGAGTACAATACCAATCATTGTATGTAGATTTGTAAATCTCTCCCTTTTCATAAAGTTTTTTCATAACCATATTAACAACTACTTCATGACGTTTTTCTGTAGTTCGAATAAAATCATCATATGAAATGTTTAAAATCTTCCATAACTCTTTTGCATCAGCTATCATCTCATCAAGATACTCTATTTCAGTTTTATTATTTTCTTTAGCAATCTTTGCTATTTTTTCGCCATGTTCATCAGTCCCTGTTAAATAAAAAACATCTCTTCCTAACATTCTATTAAATCTAGCAATTGCATCACAAGCAACTGTAGTATAACAATTTCCTAAAGTAAATTTATTACTTGGATAATATATAGGTGTGGTTATATAAAATTTTGAATTATCTTGCATAATATCACTTCCTTTTTACAATTATATCATAAATTATTCTTTTTTAACTACTATAATATTATATTTTATGATATAATTTCTATACTGAGTAAAGGAGAAAGCTATGAAAATAAAAGAGTTAACTATTTTTGAATTTGATGAATTTGCTAAAAGTAGTCCTTTAAAAAATTATCGTCAAACATCAAATTACGCTTTATTAATGAGTGAGCAAGGCTTTGATTATGATTTTATTGGTTATGTAGATTATAATGATAAAATAGTTGCAGCGAGCTTAATTATTTATAAAAAGATTGGTTGGAATTCTTTTTATGGCTACGCTCCTAGTGGATTCCTTTTAGATTATTTTAATGATACTTTATTAAATAATTTCACTAAAGATTTAAGAGAATATTATTCTAAAAAAAATTTTGTGTTTATTAAAATAAATCCAGAAATTGCTATTGGTGAAGTTAAATATAAAGATAATTACAAAACTATTTATAATAGTAATACTTCTTTAATTAATTCTTTAAATTCTTTAGGCTATAAATATTTAAAACAATCTACTCATTTTGAATCATTGATACCAAGATTTAATGGGATAATAAACCTTCAAAAATTTTCTTTAGAAAAATGTTTAAAAAACACACGCAATAAAATAAGAAAAGGTTATCAAAAAGGTTTAGAGTTAGAAGTTGTATCATATGATAAAATTGATATATTTTATAATTTTGTAAAAAGCAAAAGAAATAATGATGTAAATTATTATAAAGATTATTTTAATGTATTTAGTAGAAATGATTTAATAGATTTGTTTTTAGTCAAAATAAATTATGAAAAATATTTAATTAACATGCAATCATTGTATGATGAAGAAATGAAAAAAAATAATGAATATAATGAAATTATAAAAACTAAACCAACTAAAACAAATATTAATAAAAAAATGGAATCTGATAAAATTATTACCATTCTTAAAAATAATATTATTAAAGCCACTAATGGTTTAAAAGAAGGAAATAATGAGTATATTGCGGGTGCATTAGTAATTAAATATGAAAATAGAATCTATTTTTCGATGAGTGGCTATAATAAAAAATATAAAAGCTTTTGTCCAAATTATTTCCTTCATTATGAGATTTTAAATTATTATAAAGACGAATTTAAATTTGCTGATTTAAACGGCCTAACAGGAGACTTTTCTAAAGAAAACCCTTATAATGGATTAAATAGATTCAAATTTGGTTTTAATCCACGAGTATTTGAATTTTTTGGCGAAGCTGATTTAGTAATTAATGAAAAAGCATATAATTCATTATTAAAATCTAATAAATTAAATAAAATATTTCAAAAGAATTAAAAAACTATTTATTAAAAGATTTTACTTCTTTTAATAAACAGCCTAATTCTTTTTTTATATAATATTTTTTATGAAAATCATTAATTTTTAAGGATATATTATGTATAATATTAGCATAATCATTATTTGCTTCTTTTGTTAAAACAGCAATTAAATATGGATTATTATCATAAATAATACCAATATCATGGAAATATGTACCATAATAACCAAATTTATGAGAAGAAGCAATATTTCTTTCATCCAAATTAATATAATTATCATTTTTATTAGCAAAATATTCTTTTAATTCGTTACTATATTTTCCATTACTAGATAAATATTTATATAATCTATTTAAATAAATATTAGCATCATGTAAATTAATTGTAGTATAATAATCATAATTTTTAATATAATAATTAGTTCCTAATGATTTATTAAAATTACTTAAAGTATTAAAACCATAATTATTAACAAGTAAAATATGTGCTCTATTGTCTGAAAAAGTTATTAAATATTTAACTAAATCACGAATTGTTAAATCTTTAATATTACTACTATTGATTATTTTACTATTAGCCTTATTTACATCATTTAAGTTATTAATATGACTAGCTAAATTAATTTCTTGTTTTTCAGCTTTTTCATAAATATATAAGGCATCAATAATTTTAATTGTACTTGCTGAATAATATGCTTCTTCTTCATTATATTTATATGATAAATCATCTACTTTATTTTGATATAAAACAGAAACTTTATAATTACTTAAATAACTATCTAATTCTTGCTTTTCATCTTCCATATCTACTTTATAATTATTTAAACATGTTTTAATATCCGATTTGTTTGTTATATTTTTTTCATTATTTTTAAAATTTGGAAACAAAATAATTATTATAATTATTAAAAATAATAAAAATTTAATGCTTCTTTTTAATTTAAAACGCTTCTTTTTTCTTTTTTTCATATTAAATTTCTTGAATTACAGCAATAATCATTGGTTTACATCCTGTTTCTTCAAACAAATATTTGCTTAATTCTTCCCTTATTTCTACTTTTATTTTACTATACTCAACATAATTATCAATAGTATTTTTTATTATAATTTCATGAGAAATTTCTTTAATTTTATCAATAATTTCTTTAGAATCTTTAATATAGATAAAACCTCTAGTCGTAACTTCTGGTCCAACTAAAATATTTTTTCCTCTTTTTTTAAGTGTTGCACTAATCAATACAATTCCATTTTCGCTTAACATTTCACGATCTTTTATAACAAGCTCACCCACATCATCATTGCTTTTTCCATCAATCAAAACATCATTAACCTTAATCGTTTCAAACTTATCTTCTAATTTTCCATTAACGATATTTATAACATCTCCATTTTGTTTTAACAAAATATTTTCTTTACTTATGCCTAGGGAATTAGCAATATCAGCATTTTTTACCATATATCGGTATTCACCTTTAACCGGCATATAATATTTAGGACTTAATAAACGTATCATTAGCATTAAATCTTCACTAGAGGCATGATGTAATATATTTTTATCTTTTGGGATTTCTAAAAATGTTGCATCACATCTGGCAATTTCATCTAATATTTTTACTAATTTTTT
The DNA here is from genome assembly GCA_947627995.1 of uncultured Bacilli bacterium. Classification (GTDB taxonomy): domain Bacteria; phylum Bacillota_I; class Bacilli_A; order RF39; family UBA660; genus CANQYE01. The sequence continues at coordinate 14,123 of CANQYE010000001.1, read as the reverse complement.
TTCTGTATCATCTCTTTTTGGCAGTGCAAATACAACAGTATCAGATTTCTTTAAAGTAATAAACTTATCATAATTATTTAAAATCTTATCAATAGATGCATAAGGCCTTTCTTGAGTTTCCCCAATTAATAAAACAGAATTTTTATCATTTATATTGGAAAGATCACCAAGCATATCATCTTTAAAATTTAAATATCCGTTTTCTTTACCAAAAGCTATAATATTTTGCAACTTCTTACCCATTATAACTACTTTACGATGAGAATTTTTTAAACTATCAAATATTTCTTGAATTGTATATAAATGATTAGGTAGGACTAAAAATAATAAACGATTTTCTGCATGATTAACAGCATCTTTAAAGAAATTTAATAAGCGATGATTAGGTGAAGTATGTCCTTGATTTTCTGAAAAAACTGATTCAGATAATAAACATAAAACTCCTTGCTTACCAATATAACCGAATTTACCAAGATCCATTCCATATGGTCCCATCATAGCAGGATCAATAATAAAATCTCCCGTATATGCTACAGCACCATCTTTTGTATTCAATACATACATTACGCTATCTGGTGCAGAGTGTGAAATACTAATTGGAAAAATACTACAAGTCCCAAAATTTATCTTTTTATGGGGTAATATCTCAATTATATTTTTAGAATTAACTCCTAAATTTATTAACATATACTTAGTAAATTTTGTAGCATATATTTTTAATTGAGGAATATCTTTTACCAAATCATAAACAGCGCCCATATTTTCATTATGACCATGAGTTATAAACAACCCTTTTATTCTCTTACGATTTTTAATCAAATAGGAAAAATCAGGAATAATGTAATCAATACCAAATAAATTTTCATTAGCATATTTTAAACCACAATCAAAAACAAATATTGATTCATCAACCTCTACAACATACGTGTTTTTTCCATTTTCATTTAAGCCACCTAGAGCCATGATTTTTATCTTACTCATAATAAACATCTCTTTTCTAATTTTATAAAAAGTTTTAAAAGCTAAAAAAATTATATCAAAAATTAAATGTTTTGTCTACACAATTAAAAAGAGCTTTAAAGCTCTATTTATTTTTTGGTACTATTAATTTTTTACATAAAACTTCAACATATTCATCATTTAATTCATCAGTTCTAATAGTATTTAAACTTAAATGTGATAAATCAATTGTAATATTTTCTATGTTGTATTTTTCTTTTATAAATTCCATCATATCTATATACTTATTAATTGCTTGATTTATGTTGCCTTGTTTTAAATCAGTTATACAATTTCTTATATAGTGCATATATATAAATAAATGAAAATCAAGGCTTTTTTCGGCCATTAAATGTTTGATTATAATTGAACTTAATGTTTTATATTCTATTAATAATATTATATATTTAGTATCTTTAAATAAGAATAAATCTTTAAATTCCTTTAAAAATTTTAATTCCTTATTATTCATTAATTTTAATTTTTGATAAATTTCAACTATAAAACTATCGTTATATTTACTATTTTCTTTTACCATAATACTTCCCCTAACTTAAAAAAAAGATTACTAAAAATAGTAATCCCTAATTATGCTAATTCTACAGTTGCTCCAGCTTCTTCTAATTTAGCTTTAATTTCATTAGCTTCTTCAGCAGGAATATTTTCTTTAACATTTCCCCCATTATCAGCTAATCCTTTAGCTTCAACTAGTCCAAGTCCAGTAATATCTCTAATTGCTTTAATTACTTGAATTTTAGCAGCTCCTGCATCTTTAAGAACAACTGTTTTTGTTGAACTTCCTTCATCTTCTGTAGCGCCAGCAACTGGTGCTGCAGCTACTGCAACAGCTGATGGATCAACTCCAAATTCTTCACTAATTGCATCAACTAATTCTTTTACTTCAAGAATTTTCATTTCCTTAATTGCGTCAATAATTTCACTTGTTTTTAATTTTGCCATATTTATCTTTCCTTTCTTATTTTTCTTCTAATTTTTTGGCATACAAATCTAATGCTATTGCAACATTTCTAACATGTTCCATTAAACCACCTGCAAACATTGTAAGTAATCCCTCTAGTGATGGTATAGTTGCATATTTATTGATTGTATCTATATTAACTACTTCGCCAGAAATAATTCCAGTTTTAATATCTAAAACCTTATTATCTTTAGCAAATTTAGTTAAAATTTTAATTGAATCGATTATATCTTTACCAAACATTATAGCGTTTGGTCCTTCCATAAATCCATCTAAGCTAATATTTAATTCATCAAGAGCTCTTTTTACTAAAGTGTTTTTATATATTTTTACTTCACCATCTTTAGATTTAAGTTCATTTCTTAATGTACTAATTTGAGATACATCAAGTCCTTGATAAGTAAACACTATTACAGCTTCGCTATTTTTGATATTATTAACTATTTCTTTAACAATATCTTTTTTATGATTTATGATTTTTGCACTTGCCATAATTTCCTCCTTATAAATTAAAAACTTTCCCAAGGGAAAGTAAAATTATTTTATAATTTCATTTACTTTTCCTCGGTAGGATTTACTTTTATACCTACTGTCTCTGGTACTCGCTTTTTATTTAATATTAGTATATCTTTTTTTTATTTATTTGTCAAAACAATTTTGATCTATTTTAATTCCAGGTCCCATAGTAGAAGCAATAGATATATTTTTTATAAACTTGCCTTTAACCGCTTGTGGTTTGTTAGCAATTATTAATTTTACAAAATATTCTAAATTCTCTTTTAAATCTTCATTACTAAAAGAAGTTTTACCTATAATACTATGAATATTTCCATAAGTATCTGTTTTGTATTCAATCATACCTTTTTTAATATCTAAAACAGTAGCAGCTGGATTTGGTGTAACAGTTTTTGTTTTAGGGTTAGGCATTAAACCTTTTGGTCCTAAAACTTTACCTAACTTACCAAGTTTAGGCATCATATCAGGTGTTGCAACGATAACATCAAAGTCGAACCAATTTTCTTTTTCCATTTTTTCAATTAATTCTTCAGCACCTACATAATCAGCACCAGCATTTTCAGCTTCTTTTGCAGCATCTGCTTTAGCGATTACTAAAACTTTACGATTTTTCCCTGTTCCTTTAGGTAAAACTACTGAGCTTCTAATTTGTTGATCAGATTTTTTTGCATCAATATTTAAATTAATTGCTACTTCAATAGTTCCATCAAATTTAGTATAAGATGTTTCTTTTACTAAACTAATAGCTTCTTCAATTGAATATTCTTTATTTTTATCAACTTTTTTTGAAGCTTCAACGTATTTTTTTCCTAACTTTTTCATATTACCTCCTAATTATATTTAATTAGCGGATTTGTTTAATATTTAATTTTATTCTTCAGTTTGTTCTTCTTTTGCATCAACTAGTTCAACGTCTTTAGCTTCATTTATTTCTTTAGCTTCAGCTTCAAGTTGTTCTAATTGTTCTGCTCTTTTTTCAGCTTCTTTTTCAGCTATTTCGGCTTCTTTTTCTTGTTCTTTTAATTCAGCATCATTTAATCCTTCAATAGCAATTCCCATATTACGAGCCGTTCCTTCAATGATTTTCATAGCTTCTTCAACAGTATATGCATTTAAATCTGGTAGTTTAGTTTCTGCAATTTTTCTTAAATCATCTTTTGAAATAGTAGCTACGATATGATTTGCTCCTTTAGCACTTCCCTTATTAATTTTTGCAATCTTTTTAAGTAAAAATGCTGCAGGAGAAGTTTTTATTACAAAATCGTAAGATCTATCTTCGTAGATACTAATCTCTACAGGAACAACATCGCCCATTTTATCTTTACTTGCATCATTAAATCTAGTACAGAATTCTTGCAGATTTAATCCAGCAGGTCCTAAAATTGTTCCAACTGGAGGAGCAGGCGTTGCTTTACCAGCAGGAATTTGCAATTTAATTTTCTTAATGACTTCTTTTGTCACGAAAACACCTCCTAAAATATTTTTCGCGAAAGTGGTATATAGGGCAAATCCGCATTCCCTCCCACTTACACACCTATATAAAATATATAACTGCAACTAAAATCTTATCACATAATAAATTAAAAAACAAGAATTTTTTTAAAATTTCTTGTTTGTTTTTTGATCCATTAAATAATTTAAACTTTGTCTAGTATTTATATAATATGAAGCTTCTAAATTCTTTAAAGAAGTAATTAATAATAAATAAAATTCATGAAGATAATTTGCAAATATTTTAGATGCTTTATTTACATCATAAAATTGAAAAGTTTTTATAAAAATATTCTGCAAATTGTTCATAAGTGTTTCTAAATTGATTGAGTTAAATTTCATTAAATATTGATCATTAGCTTGATTAGTTATTTGATCTATTTCATCATTTAGCTTATTTATTATGTGTAAAATATTATCTTTTGTAATTAGATTATTTAAATCAAAGGCTTTGCTTTTTACTATTTCTATTAATTTCAAAAAGAATTCATCAATAATTTTTTCAATTATATTTATGTTTAAATTATCCATAAATTGGTAAATATTTTTATTTTCATCTTTATCGTCTACTATTAAATCATTAATTTCATTATTATATTTTTGACTACAAGATGTTAATTTTAAACATAAACTATATTTTAATGAAACGCTATGTTTTTCAAAAAACCTCAAATTTTCTGAGAAATATCTATCTAGCATTTCATTAAAATCAAAATGATTTTCATCATTATCGTAAGAAACACTAGAATTTTTCATTTCAACTTTTTGATTTTTAGTTTCTTTTTTTGTCAAAGAAGTTATATCTATTATTTTATTCATTACATTTTACTTACTTGAAACACTTCTACTTCAACAGGTGTTTCTTGCCCAAATAAATCTATTAACACATTTAATCTACTATTTTCAAGGTCTAAACTATCAATAACTCCAGACATTCCCTTGAAAGGACCATCAATAATATTAACTTTATTGCCTACTACTAAATCTGTTTCTATATTTACCCTACTCATACCAATTGATGATAAAATTCTGTCAATTTCTTGAGGTAATAATGGTGTCGGTTTTGCTCCTTTACCGCTTGATCCAATAAATCCAGTAACTCCTGGAGTATTTCTGACGATATACCAAGCTTCATCACTCATAATCATTTCTACCAATATATATCCTGGAAACATCTTTTTAATTTTTTCTTTTTGTTTTCCGTCTTTTACTTCAACTTCTTTTGTTTCAGGAACAATTACTCTAAAAATATGATCTTGCATACCCATAGATTCAGTACGCATTTCTAATTTCTCTTTAACTTTATTTTCATGTCCGCTATAAGTATTAACTACATACCACAATTTTTCATTTTCCATTACTTAAACATCCCCTTTATAAATGCAAATAATATATCTATAGCATAAAAGAATAGACCAAAAAATATACAAAATAATAATGTTGCCAAAATATATTTTGACATAGTTTTAAAATTTGGCCAAGAAACTTTTTTCATTTCATTTTTAACACCAACCAAATATTTTTCTTTTGTTTCATTTTTGTCTGTTTTTTTATTATTTGATACCTTTTTTTTCTTTGCAGTCTTTTTCATTTCTTTTTTTGTTTCTTCAATTAATTTTTTTGAAATATTTTCATCATTATTTTTAGCAACTAAAGCCATTTTTTTGCCTCCATTAATTCAAAATAAAAACACACTCACATGTGCTATTAACAATATAACACCAATTTAATATTTTCGCAAGTTGTTTTTCCACTAAATATTCAAATAGCATCTATTTAAAAGATATTTTACATAATACATTTTAGAATTATCTGTATTTTCATTTAGTTTTCTATACTTGTACAATTTTCATGTTAATTATATAACTTTTCCCTTATTTTTTTTAAATGTTTATACTAAATTTAAAATAAGTCAAAAAAAATTAAATTATTCAAAATTAATTTTCTTCCTTATAAATAGAATTAAATAACTCTTTTTCTTCTGAATTTGTTTCTTCTTCTTTTATAAATTCAGGTAGGTCTTTAATTGTTGCTAAACCAAAATAATCTAAAAATTCATGCGTTGTTTTGTATAAATTTGGTCGACCTGGCATTGTACTTTTCCCGCTTATTTTAACAAGCCCCTTTGCTACTAGTTTTCTTAACATTTGTGAAGAAGAAACCCCTCGTAATTCATCAATTTCTAACCTAGTAATGGGTTCATTATAAGCAATAATAGCAAGAGTTTCTAAAGCTGCATCAGATAAGGTGTTACTATCTTCGTTTGTAATAAGTTTTTGATAATATGATTTATGTTCTTTTTTGGTAGTTAGTTTAAAAGCATCACCTAAATAAGTTATTCTAATACCACGATCACTGCTTTCATAATTTTTTTTAAGTTTCATTAATTCTTCTTTAATAACACTTTTTGGTTGTTCTATAATTTTTTCCAAATTATCTAATGTTAAACCTTCATCACCAACAACAAAAAGTAATCCTTCAATAATTGCTCCATAATTCACAATCATCACCTAATTTCTAAAACAATATTACCAAAATTTTTTTCTTGACTAATAATTACCTCTTTATTTTTACTCATTTCTAAAATAGATAAAAAAGTAACAACAATATATTCCTTATTCATTATATCAAATAAATCGATAAAATTCATTTTTTTCTTTTTCTTTAAAATATTACGTACTTCTCCTATCCTTTTTTCGATACTTAATTCTTTTTTAGTTATTTTAGTATTTAAAGGCTTACTTTTTTTTAATCTTTCATATACTTGTAATAATGCTTCGTAAAGATTTATAGCATCTCCATTATTATTATAATTATGATTATCATCTATAAATTCGTTTAAATTTGCTGGTATTTTAGTATAAAAATCATTGCGATTTTCTTCTAATTTTTTAAATTCATTAGTTATTTCTTTATATTTTTGATATTCAATTAATTTTATTTTTAAATCTTCTTCGCTATTTATCTCATAATCACTTTCTTCTTCATCTTTTTTATTTATTAACATTTTACTTTTTAAATGAATTAATTCAGCAGCCATAACTAAATATTCTGATGCTATGTCAATATTTAGTTTTTCCATACTTTTTATGAAAATTAAGTAATCATCTATAATTTTATTTGTTTCTATTTCATAAATATCCATTTTTGATGCTTTAACTAAATGCAAAAGAAGATCTAAAGGACCTTCAAAATCATTAATATGAAAATTATAATTCATAAATACCCCCTATGAACAAGAATAATTTTTATTAGTCATTTCATAATTGATAACTTTGGCTAAAGTATCTTTTTCATAAAAATTATCAAGATTAATATCATCTTTAATTATCGAATAATCTACTTCAAAATTAAAATCAAAAGAAGTTCCAGTATCAATAAAGCTAACATTTATACCTTTAATATTTTCATAATTATTTTTATAATTTTTATATTTTTCTAGATTGTCTAAATAATCCGCATTACTATTAGACATATTTAATCTTTCTTTAATATTTTTTAATTTATTATTTTCAAATGTATAAATTATTTCATCATTTTCCAGTGTACAAGTTAATTTATTATCATTTAATGTTACTTCCGGCATCGTGTTTGTCTCTATTTTAATTATTTTAATGAATTTTGCATTATTTAAAATGTTTGCACTCACTTCTTCAGTAACTGTAGTAGTTGATACAGGAATTGTATTTATAGAATCGATTTTTATTCGATTAATAAATGTTTTATCGATTGTATAAAATTCAACATAATAATTACGAGATCCTAAATTTATTGTTTGGGCAGCAGAGACATTAAATGTAATACTATTAGTATTTAAAACAAAAGATGCAAAAGTAATATTATCATAAACAAAATTAGTATTTTCATTTATCTCATAATATATTTCTTCATCATCACTAATTGTAGGATTTTCAACTACCTCATCTTTCTCATTATTAATATTAGAAATATTATTTTTGATATTCTTATCATTAATATTACTAATAAAATTTTTAATATTAGGTAAAAAAATAGCAAACAAAATTAAAATTAAGAAAAAAATAATTAAACCAAAAGTTCCTCGATTTTGTTTACGTAAGTTTCCTATTACAACTGGCTCAGGTAAATTTTTATTTTGATTATTATTCATCACATATCCCTCATTATCATAAATATAATTATATCAATAAATAAAAAAAAGTACAATACTTTGTACTAATCTTGAGGTTTAAAAAATATTGATAGGATAAAAGAAAAAATTACAGTAGCACAAATGCCAGCGCTTGTTGTACTAAGTAAGTTAGAAAAAATTCCTAAAATCCCATCGCTATGAAATCCATTCCAACCACTAGAAAAAAGTAAATTACCAAAAGAAAGTATCGGTATAGATGTGGCAGCACCAGCAAAAGCAATTAATTTTTCATATATATCACAAAAACTTAACAAAGCTCCCAAGCAAACAAATAAGCTCGTTATGTGACCAGGCGTTAAATTTGTATTATCAAGAATTATTTGGCCTATTAAACACACTATTCCTACAAATATAAAAGCATTTATATAAGTCATTAACTAACCTCCAAACTAATAGCATGGGCAACAGATGGTATGCTATTCTTTTGATTTACCATAACTGGTGAATGTAAAGAAGCTGTCCCAACAACAAGTATTTTTTTGTATTTTTTTATTTTTAATATTTTATTAAATAAAACAAGCGGTAAAGCAGCTGGTCCACTTGCTCCACTCCCAACATTTTGCTTTTTTAAATCATACAAGATTGATCCAGCATCTAAATACTTTTTTAAATTAATATTATATTTAATCATCATATAATCTTTTAAAATATTTGCTCCCACAACGCCTAAATCACCAGTTAAAATTAAATCATAATAACTAATATCTCTTTTTAGTTCAATCATATGGTTATAAATTGTTTCGGCTGCTGAAGGAGCCATTACTGCGCCCATATTAAAAACATCTTTTTGCCCCATATCGATAACTTTTCCAATTGTTGCTGATTCTATTTTAATATTTGATTGAGTAGTAGATAATATTGCCCCAACAGAACCAGTAGAAGTAAATGTAGATCGCATTGGTTTAGGAGCACCATATTCTATTGGAAATCTATATTGCTTTTCGCTATTTAAATTATGACTACTAGTAATAATTATTCCACTATTTACAAATTTACTTTCTATCATATTAGCTAAAACTATAGCACTTTCTATAAAAGTTGCACAAGCGCTATAAACTCCTAAATAAGAAATCGGATAATTTTTAACATTATAAGAAGTAGCTGATATTTGATTTAATAAATCCCCACCTACCAATAATTCTACTCTTCTTTTATTCATTAAATAATCGACTACTTTTTTTTGCATGGCAATTTCCATGTTTTCTAATGTTTTCTCATTACCATAAAAATCATCATATACAAAATCAAATTTTTTAATTGACCCTTCTTTTTCTCTTGGGCCCGCTACACTATACCAATCATTAATATAAATATCTTTAAAAATCTTACTAGCCATAAATTATCACCCTAATTAATACAAATATAAAACTGCTTATTATTCCATAAAGAATTACACTACCAGCAAGTTTAAAGGTGTTGGAGCCAATTCCAGTAATCATTCCATCCTTTTTATAGTCTAATATTGCACTACAAACACTATGTGCAAAACCGGTAATTGGAACTATTAAGCCACACTTACAATAGCTCATCCAATTATCAAAAAATCCCAAACATGTAAATAAACATGAAAAAAATATTAAAACAAACAACATTAAAATAATTGCATGAGAATTACTAAAACCAAATAACTTAAATAAATCACATAATCCTAAACCAATAATACCTAATAATCCCCCACTGACAAAGGAAATTAAAGCATTTTTCATTTTATTTTCTTTCGGCGTATGTTTTTTTACTAATTTTTTATACTCGTTTTTATCCATTTGTAAATCACCTATCATTATTATGAAATAAAAAAAAAGTTTAATACAGATTTTCGAATAATATTGCAAAAAAATATATATTTTAATATAATTTTTATTAAGGAGGAAGTAATTACTATGAAAAAACTAATGTTTCTAAGTTTCTTGGTTTTAACGTTATCTATTGTATCTGGATGTGGACGTGAAAAAATACTAACTTGCACAAAATCTGAAGACTCTGTTGGCATGACAATGAATCAAAATATAATCACTACTTTTAAAGGAAACAAATTAACAAAAATTAATATGTCAATTGATGTTATTGTAGACGATCAATATAAAAGTCAAATTGAAACTATCGAATCATCCTTAAAATCACAATTTTCAAACTATGAAAATCAAAAAGGTATCACATTTAAAACATCATCTAAAGACAAAACAGTAAATTTAAATATTATCGCTGATTTAAAAAATATTGATAGCAAAACGAAAGAAAAATTAGAAATGGCTGAAGCTGGTGAAAAATACAAAAATGTCAAAGCCGATTTTGAAAATGATGGATACAAGTGTAAATAAAGTAATCATTTGATTACTTTTTTTATTTCATTAAAAAAAAGACTTAATATAATTATTAAAAATTTCAATTATAATAAGTCCTAATAATAAATTATTAACTCTCTTGTTTTTCAAACATTTCAGTTCCAACGCCGCAAGAAGGGCATTTAAAATTTTTAGGTAAATCTCCGTAATAAATATATCCACAAATTTTACATATCCAAGCCACTTGTCCTTTTGCCGTTTTAACTTTAATGAGTTCATCTTTATGTTCTTGATAATAATTATAACTCATAGCTTCCTCATCTTTATATACATCTCCCTCAATTAGTTGCCCAATAAATAAAGTATGAGTTTCATTTTCAATTGTATCTATTTTTTCACAAATCATATATCCTAAAGTATCTTCTATAATTTTTTGGTTTTCTATAGTTTTAGTCTTAATTTTGGCAAATTTATTAATATTTCTCATAGAATTCATGCCAAATATTTTAATAATTTCAGGATTAGAATTCATGCCAAATACTGAAAGTGCAAAATGATTATTCTTATGCATAAGCTCATTAGTATAATTATTTTTCATTACAGCAACAGCAATAAAAGGATTATCTCCTGCACTAACTTGTGAAACAGAATCAACAATACATCCTCCGCCATTTGTTGTAAGAACATATATTCCTTGAGTTATTTTTCTAGTTATTTTTTTATTTTTCATTAACTTCTTGCCGCCCCGTCAACAGATAAGATAATTCCAGTAATATAACTTGACAAATTGCTAGCTAAAAATAAGAAAGCATTAGCTACATCTCTTGGTTCTCCTATCCTACCTATAGGAATTGTTTTAATAATAGGAGCAATTTGCTCTTCTGGTAGTGATGCAATCATATCTGTTTTAATAACTCCAGGAGCAACAGCATTGACTCTTATATTAAATACAGCAAGTTCTCTTGCCAAAGACTTTGTGATGCCATTTACTGCAAATTTACTAGCCGGATAACCAACACCTGATGGTTGCCCATATATACTAACCATAGATGATGTATTTAATATTACACCGTCTTTATTTTCTTTCATATATGGAACAACTGCTTTTGTCATATTAAAAATAGCATTAACATTTAAATTCATAATCTTGGCAAAATCTTCGCTTGTTGTTTCCTCTATCTTTTTATTCGCAGAAACACCTGCATTATTAATTAAAATATCAATATGTCCAAATTTTTTTATAATTTTTTTTATTGTATTGTTTATGTCTTCATAATTACTTAAATTTGGATAGTAACCACTTACTTCATAACCTTCATTTTTTAATTTTATAATAGCATTATCAACAGATTCTTTCTTCGAGCCAAATAAAATCACCTCTGCATGATTTTCTTTAAAAACTCGAACTGTTTCTAAACCTATTCCTCTTGTGCCACCTGTAATTAATGCTACTTTTCCTTTTAACATTTTTACTCCTAGTAATTTTCTGATTTTATTTCAAAGAATGCTTTTGGATGATTACATACTGGACAAACTTCTGGTGCAGATTTGCCAACTACTATATGTCCACAATTTCTACATTTCCAAATTTTATCTCCGTCTTTAGAAAATACTAAGCCACCCTCAATATTTTCAATTAACTTACGATATCTTTCTTCATGTTCTTTTTCTATTTTACCTACAGCTTCAAATAAATAAGCTAATCGATCAAATCCTTCTTCACGTGCTGTTTTTGCAAACTCATCATACATATCTGTCCACTCATAATTCTCGCCATCAGCTGCAGCATTTAAATTATCTAATGTTGAAGGGATTTCTCCACCATTTAGTTCTTTAAACCATAGTTTAGCATGTTCTTTTTCATTATCTGCTGTTTCTTGAAATATTGCTGCAATTTGTTCATATCCATCTTTTTTTGCTTTGGAAGCAAAATATGTATATTTGTTTCTAGCTTGACTTTCTCCTGCAAAAGCAGTCATTAAATTTTGTTCAGTTTTTGTTCCTTTGTAATTTTCCATTTTTTATTCCTCCTTATTTTTACTGACACTACATTTTTTACATATTCCATAAAGAGTTACACTATTAATAATTATAGTAACACCTGTTTGTTTTTGTATAGATTTCTTTAATTCATTTTGTTCAAATGGATAAATAAAATCAAATATATCATCACAATTTTTACATATAACATGATAATGCTTTTTTTCTATTAAATCAAATCGATCTGGTCCAGTTAATACTTTTATTTTATTTATAATATGATTTTTTAATAAAACATTTAAATTTCTATAAACGGTACTTTTGCTAATAACTGGATTTTTTTTATGCACTTCATTATATATTTCTTCAGCAGTTGGATGGTGTAATTTTTTAAATACATCTAGCATAATTTCTCTTTGCTTAGAATAGTTGTTCATGTATATCCTTTCATAAATTAGGAATTATTCCTAACTTTAATTTTATTTTATATTTTTTATTTAATATTGTCAATAAATTAATAATAAAATAATATCTTTTTATATTAAATAAAATATGTTTCTTAACTATATAATTTATAATTTTATTACAATAATATATATTTATGTAGTATAATTATGAAAAGTATTTTATATCAAAAAAATTAAAATAACTTTAATTAAGAAGATTAAAAACTTTTTCATCAAAATTCTAAAGAATTTAAAAAAATATTTTTTGATAGAAAGGAAAAATTAAATGAAAATAAAAAATATAAATAAATTAAATATACTAGTAGATAAAAAATTAGAACTTATGTTGGCTATTCAAGCAGTTTATCAAATAAAAATAGAAAAACAAGTATTTGATTATATAGAAACACCTCCGATTCCTTATTTAGATGAATTAATAAATTTTTTAAATATTGATGAATTTCAATCATTAATAAAAGATATTTTAGAATTTGAAGACGAAAGTACTTCTATATCAATTGCATTAAGCCTGAACGATAATTATGAATTAGATAAAACTAATGCATATTTGGAAAATAATTTTTTAGGAAATGTAGATATAGATAAATTTATTAAAAAATTTAAACAATATGCCAAAAAAATAAAATGGGATAATTTTTTTAATAGTCATATGTCATTTTATCAACAACTAGCTTTACAATTTTGTGATTTTCCTCAAGATTTAGATTTAAATGATATTAAAAATTTTTATGGCAAAAAATTTAATAGTTATAATTATATTCCTTCTATATTAGTAAATGGCGGCTTTTCATATCATGATAATAATGGTAATACATTTTATGTTCGAGGTATACTTTGGTCAAAAAATGAAAAAAAATTTGTATATGATAAGAAGTATTTGTTAGAATGCTTATTTCATGAATTCTCCCACCCTATTGTAAATAATTTAGTTGATAAATATATATCATCATTTTCAAATTTAGATATTTTTTTTAAAGATGCTTTAAATAATAAATTACCTAAAACTTATAGTTTAAAAAAAGTATTATTATACGAATATTTTGTACGAGCTAACGCTTTTATTTTAACTAAAAAATATTATAAAGATACTAAAATTAAAAGTTGGATTTTAGAACACGGTTTTTCATATTTAAATGACGTTATAAATTTTACAATTGAAGAAATGTCAAAGTACGAAAACTATGAAGATTTTTTTATAAATGATCTTGTTCCATTTATAAATAATATTTCAAAAAAAA